>DJZU01000086.1:0-15749 GCA_002448715.1 Candidatus Neomicrothrix sp. UBA6944
CGGGTAGATTTGAACGTGGATTCATGCTGTGAATTTGCGTAGTGTGAGGTTCCTCGGAATCTCACCAAGATTCAGTAAGCACGCACCGATAGTGAGCACCAGACGGGAGGACCAGTGGTCGCACTTGTGACATCAATTCTGATCACCGGTCTAATGATTTATGGGGTCGTGGCATATGGCCGACGTCGGCCTATTGATCGCCCAACTTCTTGGGGTGAAGCGATGGTGGGCGCGACCTTTGTTTTTATGCTCTTCCTCATGGTTTTCGGTGTCGTACCCGATCGCTGGGTTCGGCTTACCGATAACGAGTGGGGATGGTCCGTCGAGCGGATGTTGTTCACAGAAGGTCAGTTCATTGATGGAGATCCCATCACGTTCCCGCCTATGCGGATGGATTTGAAGAAACTTTCGGACATTGTCGTGGTTGTCGAACACATTGTGGCCCTTGCCGGATTGCCGTTCCTCTGGCTTTGGTGGCAAAAACGAGATGAAAAGAAACCCGTTGCTGAGCCCGTATCAGATTTCGGCCGACCACTTATGAAGGGAAATTGAGATGGCCACAACTGAAGCCAACCCTCCTATGCCCCGATTTGTGGATGACTATGTATTGCAAACGGTCGATGCCGACTATCTAGCTGCAGCTGTTAAACCGAAACAGTTCATCAACATTGACCAATCCGAGTGCATCCAATGCGAAGGGTGTGTGGACATCTGCCCGTGGAAATGCATTCATTACATCGCTGTTGAAGCTGTCGACGAAGCCATTGACGCCGACATGCCTGGATTGGACCCGGCCGACAATGCAATTTTCATAATTGATGATGACGTGTGCACTAGATGCGCCCTTTGCGTGGACAGGTGTCCTACTGGTGTCATCACACTCGGCAAGATCGTCGACGACCCTCCAGCAGATGGCGATCAGCATGAGCGAACCCACACACACGGCTACGCCTACGGCATGCGACTCTGAGGAATAGACCAATCAAATGGCAAATAGCATCGAAAAACCAAAACAGTCGCTTCCTGAGAAGTTGCAACAAGGTGCCACGGCCGCCGCAGATTGGATGCAAGACAGCCAGTTCTGGACGTCAATTTTTAGACCCGGATCTATCTTCCGTAAGGGTTATACCGACAGTCCAAGGAATAGGTCTTATGTAATTATGAACAGCGTTTTGTATCACCTTCATCCAGTGAAGGTGAAGCGTCACGCTGTCAAGGTCAGTTACACCCTCTGCCTCGGAGGCCTGAGTTTCTTTCTATTCATACTGCTGACTATTACTGGCATCTTCTTGATGTTCTTCTACCGGCCGACAGCCGCCGCCGCGTGGAGCGACATCGAGTCGCTACATACCCAGGTCAGTTTTGGGCTTTTGGTGCGCAATATGCATAGGTGGGGAGCCCACTTAATGACCCTGTCGGTCTTTTTACACATGGCTCGAGTCTTCTATCACGGCGCGTACAAAGCACCGCGCGAATTCAACTGGGTGGTTGGCGTAATCCTTCTCAAACTCACGCTATTGCTGGCTTTCACCGGTTATTTACTTCCCTGGGACCAGTTGGCCTTATGGGCGGTAACGGTGGGAACCAACATGATGGGATTCACACCAGTTTTCGGGGACCAAGTGCGTTTTGTGCTCCTAGGAGGCAAACAAATTGGCGCTGAAACACTGCTCCGATGGTATGTGCTCCACGTACTAATGCTCCCATTCGTCTTAGTTATTTTCCTAGCAATTCATTTTTGGAGAGTCCGCAAAGACGGCGGCATCTCTGGACCGCTCTAGATCGGGAGGTGAAACAAACCCATGACTGAAATTCCTGAACATCTTCTCAAAAGAAGCCAAGATGCTAAAGCAAAGGCAGACGGTGGATCCGCGCCCTCAGAGGACGTTGTCGCGACTTCGGACGACGACGGCGAAACCATCCCACGTTCTTTGCTTGAACAAAGTCAACAAGAGGGTGGTCCTGCCCCAGCGGCTGGTGGCGTAGCCACCATTGCGCCCCCGGCTATGGCGGGACCCAGTGGAAATACTCACAGGTTATTGACGGTGGTCAAATCAGGTTCGATCCAAGACGTCAAAGCCAACCCGGGCGACAAGGTTCACGTTTGGCCCCACCTACTTGCCCCCGAATTCACAGCAGCTCTCTTTATCACCGCCTTCACGCTCGCATTTTCTCTCTTTATAAACGCCCCATTGCTTGAACTCGCAAACCACAACGCAACCCCCAACCCATCTAAAGCTCCTTGGTATTTCCTTGGGCTTCAAGAATTGTTAACGATGTTTGATCCGATGATCGCAGGAGTAACCATCCCGGGCATTGTCCTAGTCTTGCTGGGGTTTGCTCCTTACATCGATCGCAATCCGTCGAACGCACCCGAAGATCGCAAGTTCGCGATCTGTATACAGACCATTCACTTGATGTTCTGGGCGGTACTCGTCATCATTGGCTCCTTTTTCCGGGGTCAAGGTTTCAACTTCACCTATCCGTGGGATACCGGTCTCCACGGGATCTTCCACCTATAGGAGCAGCACAGTGTCAAGCGGTACGGTCATCGCCATAGCTATACCTGTGCTAATAGCGCTGGCTGCGGTGGTCGGTTTCACGTCTCTACGTCGACGAGATGCTCAAGGCCTGGGCCGTTTGTCGCGCGAAACTCGAAAGCGAGACGCAGGCGCGATGACGGTAACTGCTGCCAGCGACGAGGCTAAAGAACTTGAGCGTTCGGTAGCTTTAGCGAGAGTAACTACCGACGTTGCTATTCCGGAACCTGCCGTGCCTGCGGAATGGACCCCTCCTGACCCCGAAGAAGTTGGAGTAACCCGCCGACAATTCCTAAATCGTGCATCAATCACGCTGATGACTATGGGCCTATCAGCGTTTGGTGCTGCCAATATCGCCTTCTTGTGGCCACGCCCCACAGGAGGATTTGGCTCGAAGGTGAAAATCGGGACCATTACGTCGGTAAATGACTTGATCTCCTCATCTTCTCCGGCAGTCAACTTCTCTTACTTTTCAGAAGCGCAGACTTACTTGCAGCCCTTCCCAATGGATACAGCAACGCAGCAAGCAGCTGAGGTTGTTTACTCTGGCGTTATTTTAGAAGGCATTAAAATGGGTTATGTGGCCCTTTGGCAAAAGTGCCCCCACCTTGGATGCAAAGTGCCTGTATGTGGAACCTCTCAGTGGTTTGAGTGCCCGTGTCACGGTTCGCAGTACAACAGGGTCGGAGAAAAGAAAGTCGGTCCCGCGCCGCGAGGCATGGATCGCTTTCCTGTCATTATCGACGGCGACAAAGTAATTATTGACACGGGCAGCCCATCACAAGGCCCTCCTATAGGGACCGACACCACCGGACAAGGCCTAGAAGGGCCTCACTGCGCGTGATTGATTACTTTCCGTCCGCACGTACTCGCCAGGTGATGGTAGGAGTCGACAAACAGTGATGTATGCCGCCACCACAGAGCGTTCGATCGCGATGGTCTTACTGGCCGTTGTGGTTGTTGGGTGGGCGATTTATGTCTTCGTAAACATCCGACGCAGCAAACGCGAGGTTGGAAGCGAGATTGAATTAGCTGCAAACCGTGGCTCACTGCCAGATGACGAAGTTCTAGAAGGGAGCCGTTTAGAACAAGTCCAAGCGTTTGGTGTTCTCATGCTCCTGATAATTGCGCTGGTATTGCCCATTTACTGGCTGCGAGAAGGTGGTCGTCGCGCTGGGGCAGAAGTTGGGTTCAGCCAACGTGCTGCTGACGCTGGTGAGCGATTAGCAGAGGAACTCGAATGTGTTGTGTGTCACGGAGCTGATCTGGGCGGCGCTAACTACGCGCCGGTAGTGCTTGATATAGGTAATCAGTTCAGCGATGAGGACACCTACATTGTTAAGACCACGTGGCGCGCACCAGCGCTAGACACTGTCTTTAGTCGCTTTGATACGGATGCTGAAAATCTTGATGAGGTCGACGAAGTGCGCCAAATCCTCAACTACGGCAGGGGAGTGATGCCCGCTTGGGGACTTCCCGGAGGTGGTCCCCTGACCTCACAAGAAATCGACAACATCATTGCCTGGTTATGGAGAGAACGTCTTTCCGATGCAGAGGTTCAAGAACTTGCCACTGCTGCGAAGCAACAAGAAATGAGTCGTAGCCCGGAGAAATCTGAAGGCCAGGTATTGTTTGAGCTTCATTGTGCGCGCTGTCACACGCCTCGATGGCCTGCCAGAGGGCCGGCGCAGCTACCCAATAATGGTGGCGAAGTTCAAGTACTGCCCGGGCCGCCAGGTTCAGGACGGTACGGGCCAGCGCTTAACAGCGTGAGTCTCAAGCGGCTTTTCCCTGATATAGAAGACCAAATTGCATTTATTACCTCCGGTGCCGCCGACAATGTCGCATACGGTGAGTTCGCTCGTTTAGGAAACTACGGAATGCCTGGATTCGGCAGGGTGCTATCACAAGAAGAAATTCGTGCGATCTCAGAATATGAACGCAGCTTGGATGCAGCTGAACAGTCAACTGTCCAGTTTGCTGAATTACACACCGCGAAGGACAACCAATGAACTTCATCGCATTAGTTGGCTGGGATCCGGTTCTAACTGGCTATCTGGCGGTCCTTCTTGGGATCCTTGTTCTCTGTGGTTCCGTATACCTATTACTGGCGACCAACCTTGGAGTTAGGTTGGGATTCCTCGTTGCATGGACTGGCTTTTGGGCGTGGAACCTGCTGATGGGGATCATCTGGTGGTTCTTCGGCATCGGCTGGGTTGGCCATGGTCCGACGTGGGAAGTAACTCACGTCAGCACCAACCCGGACGCAGTGCCCATAGAACTTGTCCAAGAGTTGTCGAATGAGGTGAACGCAGCACCGGGCAGTGGATGGGAAGTTGTGATCTCGCCTGATGCTCGAGCAACAGCAGATGCAGCCGTTGTATGTAATGACACCGATCCTCGTCGCTTAGAAACGGTTAACACCTGTTTGTTCAGTGCTGCAACGGACTATCAAGTTCACCGGGTTATGCGAATTGGCGGCGAACGCTACCGACCTTTGGGGATACCGGATAATGCCGTAACCCAATACTTTATTCCCAGTCGAGGTCGGCCGCATTATTCCGTAGTGCAACTGCAGCCCTACAAACCCACTCCAGACATTGATCCCAACAAGCTGGGTGACGACGGCAAGGTTCTGTTGCCGGAAGCAGTACTAGACGACTCAGCGCCCATCTACACAGTCGTGATGGTGCGAGACCAAGGCAACCTTAGGTTGCGCCCTGCATTGGTCACGATCTTCTCGGGTTTGCTCTTTGGTTTAGGTTGCTACCACCTCCACCGACGGGATCAGGCCATATGGGCCGTCCGGGAAGCAGCAGGAACTGAATAGGGGAAGGGGCAAATTGAAATGGAGCAATATCTCCCGGTTCTGACCCTTGGAATACTTGGGGTACTTTTTGTCCTGCTGAGCATTATTTCCTCCCGTCTTTTAGCCCCGGAGCGAAACACACTGGCAAAAAGATCTGCCTATGAATGTGGGATCACAGACCAAGCTGCCATTCCGGAACGATTTCCAGTCAAGTTCTATCTGGTCGCGATGCTCTTCATTATGTTCGACATTGAAATTGTCTTCCTCTACCCGTGGGCCGTAGCCAATGACGAACTTGGTCTTTTCGGTCTAGTAGCTATGACTATTTTCGCCGGAATTTTCTTTCTTTCCTTCGTCTACGAATTGGCCAAAGGTGGGTTGAACTGGGGTCCCGGCCGTCGCATACAGACGCCAGCCACTAGCCCTGAACGAACCACGGCCTCCACCGTCAGAAAGGTGGGGCTTGAAGGACGAATGGAATTAGCGGCCACCACCGATGACTCCGAGGTGGCTTAATGGCTGACTTATCGGACATTAAACATAAGCTTGGATTAGGCGATGATGGACTCGCAGGTCTAGGTCACAACATCATCACCGCGCCCATTGAAGAGCTTGTTAAATGGGCCCGTCGACGCAGTTTGATGCCCGCTACCTTCGGCCTCGCATGTTGCGCAATCGAGATGATGGCCACCGGTACAGCCCACTACGACATGGCGCGGTATGGAATGGAAACCTTCCGAGCCTCACCTAGACAAGCAGATCTAATGATCGTAGCTGGGCGAGTAAGTCAGAAAATGGCTCCGGTTCTCAGACAGATCTACGACCAGATGATGGAACCAAAATGGGTCATAAGTATGGGTGTATGCGCTTCTAGTGGCGGCATGTTTAACAACTACGCGATTGTGCAAGGCGTTGACCAAGTAGTCCCCGTTGATATTTATGCCCCGGGCTGCCCACCTGGCCCCGAGACACTGCTACATGCGATCCTCGCATTGCACGAAAAGATTCGGACAGGTGAACTCACCCAAAGACGTGCCGCTACGGGGAGAGGAGCGGAAATTCAATTGGGGCACGAACACGCCACAGATGCCCAACCAGAACCGGTTGTAATTCGAACCGGGGGCCTATATGACTGAAACAACAGAGCCGACGGACGACGAACAACTCGAATCTGAAGAAGCACAAAGCGTTCAAGATAATCCCAAAAATCTCCACGGCTGTCCCTTCACTGAAAGCCATGGTCAAACAGTTCTCCACTCCCAGGGAGACGAATACTACGCACTTATCGAAACCCTAAAAGATGAAGGGTACGAGGTCTGTGTCGACCTCTGCGGTGCGGACTATATGGGCAACGACTCGCGCATACTGCCCTCGACCGTCTCTCCTGAACGATTCGAATTAGTAGTCAACTTGCTAGACGTTGAAGCTGCTCGACGCGTCAGAATCAGGGTTCAAATCTCTGAAACATCCCCCCACATTGCCAGCATCAGCGATATCCACCCAGGTGCGGAAGCGATGGAACGAGAAGCAACCGACATGTTTGGTCTGCAATTCGAAGGTCACCCCGACCCCACTCCAATTCTTCTGCCAGATGGCTGGGAAGGACACCCCCTTCGTAAAGACTTCTCGATGGGCCGCATCCCCGTTCAATTTAAGGCGGTGGACGGCAGATGACCAAGCTAGATCACCTTCGCAATCGTGACGCCGTTCTCAGAATGTCGGAAACAGAAGCCGAAGAAAGAGCAGCTGTCGTAGATCCCGATGATGAGCGAATGATCATCAATATGGGCCCACAACACCCATCCACTCATGGAGTTCTTCGAGTCACGATGGAATTACAAGGAGAGACTGTCCTCCGGTCCAAACCCGTCATTGGCTACTTACACACTGGAATGGAAAAGACAGCGGAGGACCTCACTTATTTGCAAGGCCCAACGAACGTCACTCGGATGGACTACGCGGCACCACTTTTTACAGAGTTGACCTTTTCGTTGGCTGTCGAGTCTTTACTTGAAGTCGAGATTCCCGATCGAGCCACGTGGATTCGGATGCTGATGTGTGAACTCAATCGGATGTCATCGCATCTACTTTTTCTTGCAACAAATGGCATGGACCTTGGCGCTGTCGGAATGATGATCTACGGATGGCGGGAACGCGAAGAAGTTCTTCGCTTCTTCGAAAAAGTGACCGGGCTTCGGATGAACCATAATTACATCAGGCCCGGAGGTGTCGCTGCAGACCTCCCAGATGGATGGCGTGAAGATATACGAAGCATCCTTCACGTTTTGCCAGAACGCCTCGAGCAATTCGATGTTTTGATGACCGGTCAGCCGATATGGCGGGAACGAACTCAGGGCATTGGAGTGATAACAACGGAAGAAGCACTCGCCTTAGGCGCAACTGGACCGATATTGCGATCCACGGGATACGCATGGGATCTTCGAAGGTCTATGCCGTATCTGGCCTATGACCAGGTCGAGTTCGACATTGTGGTTGGGACATACGGCGACACGTTTGATCGCTATGCCATTCGACTCAACGAAATTCGAGAATCCATGCGGATTGTTGAACAATGCATAGAACTGATGCCCGACGGCCCTTATCGAACCGAAGACCGCAAAGTTACGCCGCCACCCCGAGCACGTATCGACGAGTCAATGGAAGCGCTGATCCATCACTTCAAAATCTTCACTGAAGGCTTCAAGGTGCCGCCTGGTGAGACCTACACCGCCGTCGAGTCCCCAAGAGGCGAATTGGGTTGTTATTTGGTGTCTGATGGTGGCCCTAAGCCTCAAAGAATGCACATTCGTGCACCTTCATTTGTGAACTTACAAACCCTCCCGCACATGATGCACGGCGGTCTTTTAGCGGATGCAATAGCTGTGATCTCCTCGATTGACCCCATTATGGGCGAGGTTGACAGATGAAATTTTTTACAGAGGAGAACGCAGAGCTGGCGCAAGAAATTATCGGTCGGTATCCCAAACCCCGTTCAGCGATGATTCCCCTTCTACATCTAGCGCAGGAACAAGAGGGGTGGGTCACCGATGAGGCGATGACAGAAATTGCTGAGTTGGTAGGTACGACAAGCGCAGAAGTGCTCGGCACCTGTTCGTTCTATGAGATGTTTAAGCGGAAGCCCGTCGGCAAATACGTAATCAACATCTGCACAACTATGTCATGTGCCTTGATGGGGGCTGGAGACTTGATGAAGCACGCCGAGTCGCGCCTGGGAGTGAAATCGGGCGGCTCAACACCCGATGGTCTGTTCACGCTTGAAGGGGCAGAATGTCAAGCAGCATGCACTGAAGCGCCCTGCTTGCAGGTCAACTATCGACATCAATATCGAGTAACCCCTGATCAATTTGATCAACTCGTTGAAGACCTCGCCTCGTCCGATAGCGACATCCCCGAACACGGTGTCTTGTCCCAGATTCGACAACACATCCCTGCGGACAAGTTTGTAGGTTCTACCCCACCCGAAGACGTTGTGTCCGCGCCGGTGTGGCTTAGTGAAGCTGGGGGTCAATAATGACTCAGATGGCAGGAACTCCGATTCCGCACGCTCCGGGCTTTATTGCAAACACAACGCCCCGGATAGTGACATCACGTTTTGACTACGAAGACTCCTACACACTTGCGAGATATGAAGCCACAGATGGTTATCAGGGATTAAAGAAAGCGTTGCAACAAACACCGGAAGAAGTTCATAACGAAGTCCGCGATGCAACACTGTTAGGGCGAGGAGGAGCGGGATTCCCAGCTGGAGTCAAATGGGGATTTTGTCCTCCAGAAGTGTGGCCTCGATATCTGGTGGTCAACGGTGACGAATCCGAGCCCGGAACCTACAAAGACCGGCTATTAATGGAATTAGATCCTCATCAACTCATAGAGGGGTGCTTGATCGCATGTTATGCAGTTGGGTTAAGCCAATGCTTCCTGTATATCCGCGGAGAGATGGCTGTAGCCCAAGAACGTGTCGCGCAAGCGCTGAACGACGCATATGCGGCGGGCTACATAGGTAAAAATATTCTGGGTAGTGAGTTCTCAGTTGACATAGTTCTGCACTGGGGTGCGGGAGCCTACGTAGTGGGAGAAGAGACAGCCCTAATTGAAAGTCTCGAAGGTAACCGCGGAATGCCGCGACTAAAGCCTCCGTACTTTCCAGCATCGATCGGTTTATATGGGCAGCCAACCATCGTCAACAACGTTGAAACTTTGTCGAATCTCCCATGGATACTGGAACATGGATCTCAGGCTTTTACCGCAATTGGGACAGAGACGTCGCCAGGTACGCGCATGGTGGCCGTTAGCGGGCACGTTAAGCGTCCAGGGGTTTACGAGATCATCAACGGCACTACAACATTCCGAGACCTGCTCTATGGAACCGACATGTGTGGCGGGATTCGTAATGACAACCAACTAAAAGCATTCGTTCCGGGTGGGGGTTCGGCCCCATGGTTCACCCCCGAACAACTTGACTTGCCCTTCGAAGCTAGCCACGTTGGCCCCCAAGGCTCCATGCTGGGATCTGGCGCGATCATGGTGATGGATGAAACAACCGACATCCCGGCCGCTGCACTCACGCTCACCAAATTTTATGCACATGAATCATGCGGGAAATGCGTCCCTTGTAGAGAAGGGGGAACTTGGCTCGAACAAATACTCCGACGAGTAGTAGAAGGACGCGGAACCAACCGTGATCTTGATCTACTTATCGAAGTAGGAGAGACAATTTGTCCCGGCGACTTCCCCCACGCTGCAGTCGCTTCAAAGGGAATTGAAGCGGTGCCATTCCCTTACCGAATGACCACTATTTGCTTTGTTGGCCCTTCAGCATTCGCTCCAGTGCACTCGGCACTCACGCTGTTCAGAGAAGAATTCGAAGCAAAAGTCTCGGGTAACGATGAGCCAACCATGATTGAGGTGGCTGTCGATGTCTGAGTCAGCGCCAAGTGAAATCAACGTCACTATCAACGGTGCCCAAGTCGAAGCACAACCTGGCGAAATGCTGATTGCCGCAGCTGACCGGGCCGGAGTCCACATACCAAGATTTTGCTATCACGAACGAATGTCCCCAGTCGGCATGTGTCGCATGTGTCTGGTCGACGTAGACACCGGCCGCGGACCAATGCTACAACCATCATGCATGGTGCCCGTCTCCGATGGAATGTCGGTAGACACCGAATCAGAAGACACCAAAAGAGCACAAGAAGGCATCCTTGAATTCCTTCTGGTTAATCACCCTTTGGATTGTCCGGTCTGCGACAAGGGCGGGGAGTGCCCCCTCCAGGATCAAACAATGGCTTATGGGCCAGGCGAGTCGCGGTTCATCGAAGAGAAGCGCCACTATGAAAAACCAATCCCCATTTCGGACCTTGTTCATTTGGACCGGGAACGGTGCATCCTTTGCGACCGATGTACCCGATTTGCGGACGAAGTCGCTGGCGACCCGCTCATTTCCTTCACGGAAAGAGGAAACGCCACTCAAGTACTCACATTCCCCGACGAACCATTTAGTTCTTATTTCTCCGGTAATACAGTTCAGATCTGCCCTGTAGGTGCACTGACAGCTGCCCCATACAGATTTAAAGCCCGTCCTTGGGATCTAGAGCAGGTCGAATCGACATGCACCACGTGCTCCATGGGTTGTCGTGTAGCTGTTGAATCATCCAGAAACGAATTGGTCCGATATCTCGGAGTAGACGTCGAATCGGTCAACCATGGCTGGTTGTGCGACAAAGGACGTTTCAACTTTGAGTCCATAAATAGCGACCATCGCTTAACGACGCCGCTGACACGCGACAAAGATGACCAACGACAGTTGTTGGGGAGTGACTGGGGCTCTGCCCTAGCTGTTGCGGCTGAAGCTATACAGCAAGCTGGGCCCGAACGCGTCGGGCTCATCGGAGGGTCAAGACTGACCAATGAAGACGCCTATGCATGGTCAAAGTTTGCGAAGTCTGTTCTAGGCACAGATAACGTAGATGCTCAATTGGGTGACGGATTGCCAGCCGAAATAGTTCTCGCTCTGCCCTTGGCGACCATCGCCGAAGCCTGCAACGCAGACACAGTTCTTGTTGTAGGCCCAGACATCAAAGAAGAATTAGCAATACTGCATTTGAGACTGCGGGGCGCAGCGACAAAAGGCCAAACCAAGGTCGTAGAAATCGGACCGACTGCGACAGGTATCGAACCCTACGCACAACGATCTATCCGGTGCGCTCCGGGTGAAACCACCAAAGCTCTAAGCGAACTGCTTGCAAGCGATGATCCTTTGGCTGTACAACTCAAGGAAGGCTCGCTGGTAGTAGTCATAGGCCGAGCATCACT
Organism: Candidatus Neomicrothrix sp. UBA6944; assembly: GCA_002448715.1. Classification (GTDB taxonomy): domain Bacteria; phylum Actinomycetota; class Acidimicrobiia; order Acidimicrobiales; family Poriferisodalaceae; genus UBA6944. The sequence continues at coordinate 11,683 of DJZU01000086.1, forward strand.
GGCTGAATCTGAAGAGCCAACCCTGTCGTTAACAGCGGCGATTCGAGCAGAACTTCCCCATGCGACATTCCTCCCAGCACTAAGGCGAGGCAATGTACGCGGCGCACTTGATATGGGCCTTGCTCCTGGGATTCTCCCGGGTAGGACGCGTCTTGAGCAACCCACTCCAGTTCTATTGGACACCTGGAACACAGTCCCAACAACTAAAGGACTTGATACGACCGAGATGCTCCATGCAGCGGCATCAGGTGAACTAGACACTCTGATTTTGATAGGAGCCGATCCCTTATCGGACTTCCCGGATCGCAACCTCGCAGCCGAAGCAATACAAAAAGTGAAGACCCTTATCGCTGTGGACACCTTCGTCACCGACTCAGTCGCGCAGGCTGATGTCGTGCTACCAGCGACTGCTTTTGGAGAGCAAGGAGGCACCACAACGAACATTGAAGGTCGCATAAGCAGGCTGACCCAAAAGATCACTTCTCCAGGTTCAGCTCGAGATGACTGGATGATTGCAACCGAACTCGCTTGGCGTTTAGGTGGCGAGCTGGCCCTCGGTTCGAAAGAAGAAATTTGGCGAGAAATTGAACGAGTCGCCCCAAGCCACTCTGGCGTCACTGTGGAAAGAGTGGAAAGTTCCGAAGCGCACGAGGGAATTTTGGTGCAACGATCATCGATAGAACTAGACCTCCCAGCCCCTGGAACGCCCCCAGTAGCGGACGGATACGGACTACGACTCGTCAGCGGACGCAAACTCTGGGACGCAGCGACAGCCACAACTTATAGCCCTTCACTGCAACCGCTTGCCGAAGCACCTGCCTTAAGAGTGCACCCCAATGACCTCCAACGTTTAGGTATCTCAAGTGGGACTGATGTTCGTGTGATTTCCACCAGAGCGACCGAAATAATCACCGCTATTGCGGACGAGAACATTGAACGCGGTACGGCGATGTTGCCGTTCAACCAACCGGGTGGCGGTGCTAACCGCTTTATCGATGCAGATGCGATGGTAAATGACATCCGGATAGAAACACTATGACGGGGGATCCGCTCTACCTTGACGGCGTTGACCTCACAGATCTGGGCATCATGCTCATCAAAGTCCTGGTCGCTTTCACTTTCCTTCTGGTTGCAACGATGTTCATGGTCTGGTTTGAGCGAAAGCTCATTTCAGATATGCAAAATCGGATAGGCCCTAATGTTGCAGGCCCCTGGGGATTACTCCAAACGTTTGCCGACGGAGTCAAATTCTTTTTCAAAGAGGACCTTCGTCCAGAAAACGCGGACCCGCTGGTATTTCGGCTAGCGCCATATATTTCAGCAGTCACAGCATTCCTCTCCTTCGCGGTAGTACCTATAGGCGGTTCTTTTGGAGGAGGGGATTCAGGGACGGTCACGATCTTTGGTCGGGAAACCTTCCTGCAGGTAGCAGATCCACCCGTCGGCATTCTTCTCCTATTAGCGATGTCATCAATAGCTGTATACGGCGTGATGCTTGCTGGATGGGCCTCGGGTTCGAAATATCCACTGATTGGTTCTGTACGAGCATCCGCTCAAGCCATCTCTTATGAAGCTGCGCTCGGTATGGCTACGGTTGTTGTTGTAGTACTAGCGGGCACGCTCTCGACTCACGGAATCGTGGCTGCGCAATCAGGTGGGATCACTAGATGGTTTCTGATTTCGTCTGGGATTGTTCCGTTCTTGGTGTTCTTAATTGCAGCTACTGCGGAATTGAATCGCCCGCCCTTTGACCTAGTCGAAGCCGAACAAGAGTTGGTCGGAGGCTTTCATACCGAATACTCGTCAATCAGGTTCGCATTATTCTTTCTCGCTGAATTTATGAATGTGATCACCATGTCGGCAATCATGGTGACCCTCTTCTTCGGAGGACCAGCAGGGCCAATTCTGTTCGGAATGACGTGGTTCTGGCCAACGGTGTGGTTCCTACTAAAAGTACTGGCGTTCTTGTTCGTTTTCGTGTGGTTTAGAGCGACCCTTCCTCGACTTCGCTATGACCAACTCATGCATCTTGGATGGAAGCTCTTAATCCCGCTAATTCTCTTCTGGCTGATGTTCATCAGTCTTAAAGAATTACGTGCAGCGTATGACTGGAATTGGCTGGTTACCTATGGCGCTGCGATTGTGGCGCTTGCTGTTGGGACCGCGTTGCTGTTGGCTGCGCTTCGGGCGGGAGACCGCGTTTACCAAGAAGAATTGGAAGACGCGTAATGGGATATCTCGCGGGCTTCAAGGTGACCTTTAAGAAACTCTTCGAAGAAAGAGTCACTACTGAGTATCCGAAAGAAAAGCGCCCTAAGCCGCCTCGGTTCCATGGAAGGCACGTTCTTAATCGATACGAAGACGGCATGGAAAAGTGCATTGGTTGCGAGCTATGTGCCGGTGTATGCCCAGCTAGGTGCATCTATGTCCGAGGTGCAGACAACTCTGAAACTGATCCGGTTTCACCGGGTGAACGCTACGGCTACGTGTACGAAATCAACTATCTCCGTTGCATCCATTGCGATCTTTGCGTTGAAGCCTGCCCCACGGAAGCCATCACTGAATCCAAATTGTTTGAATTCAGTTTCAGTAATCGGGCAGATGCCATATACACAAAAGATGAATTAGTGGTCGGAGATGATGGACTTCCCCAACGTCAGCCTTGGGAACTGTGGCACGAAGGAGACGATTTAGCTACTTCGGGTTGGATGAGAGCCACAGCGCCATCAGGTAACCCTGACTATGAAAATCGAGCGGGTTGGAGCGGGGAACTGGGCTACGGGGTTCGCGCGCCCGAAATGGGCCAACACGACCGTCAGGAGCAAGAGAAATCGGATAGCACTGCCGAAGCTGACGGCCACTCAGGAGCCAGTCACTAATGGTCGACGCGCTCGTCTTTTTCATTGCGGCTGGCGTGTGCTTAACGGGCGCACTAGGGGTTATTCTCGCGCGAAATCCGGTTCATTCGGCATTGATGTTGGTAATGACCCTGTTCGGGATTGCTGTCCAATTCGTAGCGCAAGAAGCACACTTTCTTGCCGCGGTTCAAGTGATCGTCTACGCAGGCGCGATAGTTGTCCTTTTTCTTTTTGTCATCATGCTCTTGGGTGTAGACCGAGCTCAAGACCTGGAGTTGTCGATACTGCCGGGCCAACGATGGGCTGCCTTAGTTTTTGGCGCGGGTTCTCTAATGGTCCTGGGGGCGCTCTTAGTTGTCGTGGGAGAACCTGTAACCGGGGCAAAATCTGTTGGCGGGTCGGCCTCAACGGCAGAGAATGTGCGTCTTCTGGCGAGATCCCTATTCTCCGACCATGTCTATGCATTTGAATTAACGTCGTTACTTCTTGTTATTGCAGTGATCGGCGCAGTTGTACTAGCTCGAAAGCCCTCGCAGTCGGAACCTCCACTCGTTGAAGAGCGAGGCGAAAACTAATGGACGTAACGACCGGCTGGTATCTCGTTTTGGGTGCCCTTCTATTCGTGATCGGTGGCACAGGGTTACTCATTCGTAGAAACCCGCTCGTCATGTTGATGTGTGTTGAACTTATGTTGAACGGCGTCAATCTCAGCCTGGTGGCTTTTGCTCAAAGACTCGATGACATTGGGGGACAGACCGTAGTTTTCTTCGTTCTGGTGGTGGCGGCAGCCGAAGTAGTAGTCGGATTAGGGCTAGTGGTCGCGATCTTGCGGCGGCGTCCTGACACTACAGCCGATGATTTGTCGACGTTGAGGGGTTGACGGATGGTCGAATTAGTGTGGCTTATTCCGACACTCCCGCTCCTGGGATTTCTTATTCTGCTTGCAGTTGGGCACCTACTTGGAGAACCCCGCGCTGGTTGGGTTGCTACTGCTGTTGCCGGAGCCTCCTTCGTAGCGACCTTGATCGTGTTGGTTGGTTTATTAGGCAAAGATTCTCACGCTGGAGATCGATCCTACGAATTTGTGCTTTTCGAATGGTTACCGGCTGGATCCCTAAAAGTCGAAGCTGGATTTCTAGTGGACCCCCTATCGATCACGATGGCCCTGTTTGTCACTGGTGTAGGAGCGCTCATCCATTTGTACTCAAT
>DJZU01000086.1:16131-20755 GCA_002448715.1 Candidatus Neomicrothrix sp. UBA6944
TGTTTCTGTTCTCGATGCTCATGCTGGTCTTCGGCAACAACTTGGTGGTCACGTTTCTGGGATGGGAAGGCGTCGGAGCGTGTTCGTATTTCCTAATTTCTTTCTGGCATCAACGAGAGTCCGCGGCTACCGCTGGCAAGAAGGCGTTTGTCACCAACCGCGTTGGTGATTGGGGATTCATGATCGCGACCTTTGCAATCTGGTCTGCGCTTGGAACAGTCACCTATACGGAAATCGCAACCTCACCAGCAATGTCTGCGGCAACTGGCACCGCTGTATCGCTACTTCTCTTCGTCGCGGCTGCCGGAAAATCAGCCCAGCTACCGCTCTACGTATGGTTGCCCGATGCCATGGAAGGGCCGACACCAGTTTCGGCAATGGTTCATGCAGCGACCATGGTGACATCGGGTGTCTATCTCCTAGTGCGGATGAACAACGTTTTGACAGATGACGCTTTACTCGTCATCGCGGTTATCGGCGCTACAACAGCGTTGTTTGCGGCTCTGTGCGCAGTCGCTCAGCATGACATTAAAAGAGTCTTGGCCTATTCGACGGTCAGCCAATTGGGATACATGTTCCTAGCGATTGGTTCAGGAGCCTATGTAGCCGCAATCTTCCACGTAATTACCCACGCTTTCTTCAAAGCTCTGCTGTTCTTAGGTTCTGGTTCGGTCATACATGGGATGCACGACGAACAAGACATGCGAAAGATGGGCGCGTTGCGCATAGCGATGCCAATAACCGGCGCCACCTTTATTGTCGGGTGGTTGGCGATAGCAGGTGTGCCCCCGTTCGCGGGATTCTGGTCTAAAGACGAAATTCTCCTAGCAGCATGGGAACAGAAAAATATAGGTCCCCTGCTCTGGATCGTTGGACTCGTAACGGCCTTACTAACGGCCTATTACATGAGCAGACAAGTAATTCTCGTGTTCTTCGGTGATCAGAGATGGGATGACGACGTTCATCCTCATGAGTCTTCATGGACCATGACAACCCCACTCTGCATCCTCGCTGTCGCAGCAGCGCTAGGAGGAGCAATAAACCTGCCATTAGTTAAAGACTGGCTGGTGCTCGAACACTTCTTGGAACCAATCTTTCACCACCCACACCACTTCTCTTCAGGGACTGCCACCAAGATTGCTTTGGCAGTGATTTCAGTAGCTGCCGGCCTCATAGGTATCTCTATTGCGGTGCTGAGTTGGATGAAGCACCGCATACCTACGGGTCGTTTAGAGCCTGAATTTCTCGAAAACGCTATGTACGTTGATAGCTCCTACGCGCGAGTCGTCGGTGGGCCGGGGACATCAGGTTTCCAAAGAACAGCTGATTTCGATGGCCGAATAGTTGATGGCGGTGTCAACGGACTAGGGCGCGCAATCATGAAGTTCGGGCAGCTGATCCAACCCACCCAATCGGGATACATGCGCAACTACGCAGTAGGGGTCGCCCTTGGAGCTCTAGCGATCCTCGTTATCTTGGCATGGGGATTGCTGTGATTGGCTTTCTCGCAGCGCAAAGCGCATCGTCTTTCCCGGTGTTGAACGCCCTCATTTTTGTACCGATCGTCGGCGCGTTAGTAGTTGTTCTACTTCCCAATAGCCGACCTGAGCTAATGCGACCAATAGGAGCCCTCTTTTCTTCAATAGCGGCCGCTTTGTCACTGTACGTAATGGCCCAATTTTCAGTTCATCAATCTGATTTTCAGTTTGAGTCAATCCAATCGTGGATCCCCAGTCTGGGTATTAACTGGCATGTAGGCGTCGATGGAATTTCCTTGTGGTTGGTAGTGCTCACGGGTTTGATCACGCCAATAGTTCTTGTAGCAGTTGATCCGCATCACGACCCGAAGCCATACACCGCTTGGTTACTGCTGTTGCAGGCCGGTTCATTCGGCGCATTCCTCGCACTAGACCTCTTCCTCTTCTTCCTCATGTTTGAAATCGTCTTAGTGCCTATGTACATGCTCATAGGTGGCTGGGGATACGACGACAGAAGATACGCGGCTACGAAGTTCTTTCTCTACACAATGGCGGGCTCCGCCCTCATGCTTGTAGCGATCGTCAGTGTCGCCACGTTGAGCGCAGGTGACCAAGGTGTCACTTTCAGTGTCGTTGAACTTGCTGAACGACAAGCACTTTCTACAACCACAGCCAGACTATGTTTTCTGGCCTTTGCGCTTGCCTTCGTGATCAAAGTTCCTATCTTCCCAGTCCACACATGGCTCCCAGATGCTCACACCCAAGCGCCGACAGCGGGTTCAGTAGTTCTTGCTGCGGTGATGTTGAAACTGGGTACATATGGACTACTGCGCTTCGGGTTGTACCTGTTCCCCGAAGCGTCAGTCTGGGCGGCGCCCACTTTGGCAACATTGGGCGTCGTTGGAGTCATATACGGAGCGATCGTTGCAACGATGCAAAAAGACCTAAAGCGTCTCGTTGCATACTCCTCTGTGGCCCACATGGGTTTCATTGTCCTAGGCATCTTTGCTTTCACCACCCAAAGTTTGGAAGGCGGAGTGCTGCAGATGATCAACCACGGTTTATCAACCGGCGCTCTTTTCCTTCTTGTGGGAATGCTCTACGAAAGAAGGAAAACCCGAGCGATTGAAGAACTAAGCGGTATTCAGTCAGCAGCACCAATTTTTGCGGGCTTCTTCACGGTTGTAATGCTTTCGTCAATAGGCGTTCCTGGACTTAACGGCTTCGTTGGTGAATTTTTGATCTTGATCGGTTCCTATGACACCCGACGGTGGTGGACCATCGTCGCTGCAACTGGCGTCATACTCGCAGCGCTCTACTTGCTATGGGCGTACCAGCGAGTTTTTCATGGCGAACCGACTGCTAAGGATCAAGAAACCACTGACTTAACACTCAAAGAAGGTCTAGTGCTCGCGCCTTTTATCGTTGGCATCGTTTATCTAGGCCTCTATCCCAAACCAGTACTTGAACGCATAGAACCCGCTGTTCAAAATCTCATATATCACCTTGAAGAACACTCCGACTTCGTTGAACCAGACCTAGGGCAGCCAATCATCGTTGTCGATCATTCAAGCTCCAAGGATGACCACTGATGGCTACCCAAAGCGTTCTGACCTTCGTCGGGCCATCGGTTAACTGGTGGGCGTTACTCCCACAAATGATTCTCTTAGGCGCAGCGTTGCTGATCATGCTCGTGTCTGCACTCGCGCCCAAGCGGAGCTCTACCGTTTTTGTGACCGTCACAACAGTGTGCGCCGCGATTACCTCATACATAGTGGCCATGGGCCTGTGGAATGATGTTCAAAGAGATGGACCTTCATCCTCGATAGCTTCTGCTTTCGGTATTGACGGATTCAGCATCTTTTTCACCATGCTTATTCTGATAGCACTCGCGGCGACGGCGTTACTGTCGCATGGCTATCTAGACAAAGAGGGCATTGATGCTCCTGAGTTTCATGCCCTGTTGCTGTGTTCCGCAGCTGGTGCCATCGTCATGGCATCAGCAAACGACCTCGTCGTAATGTTCATCGGGTTAGAAGCGCTCTCCATCGGCCTTTATGTGATGATCGCCATGCACGATCGACGGCAAGAAGCAAGAGAATCAGCAATTAAGTATTTCGTGTTAGGTGCTTTCAGTTCGGCCTTCTTGCTCTACGGCATAGCTCTCATATACGGCTCTACAGGATCTACAAATCTGATTCACATCCGTGACTACCTCGGCGCCGTTGTCTTTCGAGACCAACATTTACTCATGGCAGCTATGGCACTTCTGCTAGTCGGTCTGTCATTCAAAGTAGCTGCTGCCCCATTTCACTTCTGGGCCCCTGATGTCTACCAGGGGGCTCCCAGTCCAGTAACCGGATGGATGGCGTCAGTTGCCAAAGCAGCAGGATTTGCCGCTCTTCTGCGGATCTTCTTCGCCGCTTTTGCCAGCCATCACCTTGACTGGACGCCGATCGTCAGCGTTCTAGCCGCGGTGACATTGGTTGTGGGCGCGGTAATGGCGATCTTGCAAAACGACGTTAAACGAATGCTTGCGTTTTCCTCAGTAAGCCACGCCGGATATGTACTCATCGCCGTTCAGGCGGCCACCGCCCAAGGCACAGCAGCGGCCCTTTTCTACCTCTTGACCTACACTTTTATGGTTCTGGGCACGTTCGCTGTTGTCGGAGCCATGGGTCGAGACGATGAACACCCCCTGGCGAATTACGCAGGCCTTGGCCACTCTCGCCCAGTGCTGGCAATTGGATTCACGATCCTCCTATTAGCTCAAGCAGGCATCCCGACGACCTCAGGGTTCGTCGCCAAATTCCAAGTCATCGCAGCTGCAGTGAACAACGAAAACTATGTTCTGGCCGGGCTCGCGATGGTGACCGCTGTAGTAGGAGCATTCATGTATCTGCGCATTGTCATGGCAATGTACGTAGACGATGAAGAAAATGAGAACGGTGTTCCATCTTGGCACTGGACCACCACGGTTGTAGTGATTGTGATGGTTGGCTTCACTCTTCTCGCGGGTCTAGTGCCACAATTTCTCATTGAGTTCGCCGAAGATGCAGTTCCAATCTTGATTCGAGGGTGAGGTCCCAAACACTTGCTAAATCGCCACCAACTTCCATATCAAACAAGAAACAAGAATCGTGCCC
>DJZU01000025.1:0-678 GCA_002448715.1 Candidatus Neomicrothrix sp. UBA6944
ATCACAGGGATACCGTCGTTCCGATGACAGATTTCGACCTCGGAGAAGTAGACCGCCTCCTCAAAACAACTAAACAAGTCCGCAAACGTTTAGATCTAAACAAAGAGGTCCCAGTAGATCTACTTTTGGATTGCATAGAAGTAGCGGGCCACGCTCCAGTCGGTGGCAACCTCGAACGCAACCGCTGGATCATCGTTACCGACGCTGAGTTAAAAGCAGAAATTGCCCATTACTACGCCGAGGTGGGGCGCCCTTATCTAGCCGCAAGCTCAGGTATTCGTACCGATGAGCGCACGAGTCGGGTCATCGATTCTTCGATTCATCTGATTGACCACATACACGAAGTCCCAGCAATGGTCATTCCATTACGACTCGACCGTCCACCGAGCGGCGAAAACGATGAGGGATCCGCAGGCGGCTGGTGGGGATCGGTATTGCCCGGAGTGTGGAGTTTCCAGCTCGCGGCTAGAGCTCGAGGCCTGGGATCGACTTGGACCACATTTCACCTCGCGCACGAAACAAAGATTGCTGAACTTCTGGGTATCCCGCCAACTGTTAGCCAATGCGCGTTACTACCAGTGGCGTTCTACACCGGCGATGCTTTTCATCCCGCACCAAGACGCTCTGTTGACGAGGTGACCTATCTCAACGGTTGGAAACAACCAGTTCGCTAGTGGC
>DJZU01000025.1:1009-2637 GCA_002448715.1 Candidatus Neomicrothrix sp. UBA6944
AGTGGCGCGTCCACTGACGATCGAAATTCGTCAGATACTAGACAGGTGAGCAGTCACACTAGCAACGACATATTCCATGAAGTGCTAGTCAAATACAACCAGCCGTATTCCTTCAAACAATTACTTGATCACCTACAACCGCGGGCCCTACCGGGAGTTGAAAAAGTTGAGGGAGAGACTTACGCGAGAGTCACAGTTAGAGGCGGACTCCCGCGAATTGTTCAAGTCGAAGATGCCGCTGATGGTCTCCATCTGCGAATCAAGACAACTTCTTCAAACAATGACGACCTAGCCCAGGACCTTAAGAGTCTCCGCAACTTGTTCGCGGTGGACGAAGACCCATCCTTAGCTGTTGCGCATCTGTCTCAAGATCCGTTTATCGGTCAATTGGTAGCTCAACATCCTTGGGTTCGAGTTCCTCGATGTTGGGATCCATTCGAAACGTCAATTCGTATCATCATCGGTCAGCAAATCTCGGTTGCGGCCGCAACGACAATTGGCGGACGAATGGCAGCCAAGTACGGAACGAAAGTTTCTACTGGTCCCGATTTGAATCGCATCTTCCCATCCGCCGCCGTTCTCGCGAACGCCGACTTGAGCAATGTGGGGCTCACCGAAAGAAGACAAGTGACCATTCAGACTTTCGCTCAGTCAGTACTTGAGGGTGCGATCGATTTCGAAACTCAAAGAGAGTTACAAGACGTAGAGAACAACTGGTGTGCTTTGCCGGGTATAGGCCCATGGACTGCTCAAGTCGTAGCCATGCGAGTGTTGGGACATGACGATGCGATGCCTTCGTCTGATCTGGGGATACTTCGGTCAGTCAACAGGATCGCAAAACAAGATCTCAGCCCGAAGCAGCTGCAGAATCAATCTAGGGTGTGGGCTCCATTCCGCTCGTGGGCCGCTCAACATCTCTGGCAGGCACCTCAAGTCCCTAGGAGTTCCTGATGGGTAACCCTCATTTATGCCAAGAATTGTCGACCCCAATCGGAAATCTCACCCTGGTGAGCACCCGAGTAGGACTACGCGCTGTCCTCTGGCCTGACGACACAGACCGGGTAGCTCTCCCGCATCAGCTGATTGCATCAACTACTGATCCCATCCTCGCCAAAGCAGCAACCCAACTAGAACAGTATTTCGCCAAAGAAAGAACTGATTTCGATGTTCCACTTGACTTGCAGGGAACTGATTTCCAACAAGAAGCGTGGAAAGCACTCGCTAGAATCCCATACGGCGAAACCTGGACTTATAAACAGCAGGCTGAACTCCTAGGACGCCCTAAAGCGGTGAGAGCGATAGGAGCTGCCAACGGCAAAAACCCTGTCTCAATAGTGCTTCCCTGCCACCGAGTGATAGGTACTAACGGATCTCTCACTGGTTTTGCCGGTGGCTTAGATACAAAAAAGCAGCTGTTACTTTTCGAAGGCGCCCTCTCAAACGAAAACGGGAACCTCGGTTTCTAATTCCATACATCGTAGTTCCGCGACAGTCTTCGCTACCTAACTGAGACCCAGAAGAACCCCAGCACGCTTGTGTGCGCGAGGAGGGACTTGAACCCTCACACCCTTGCGGGCACAGGCACCTGAAGCCTGCGCGTCTGCCAGTTCCGCCACTCGCGCTAATTT
>DJZU01000043.1 GCA_002448715.1 Candidatus Neomicrothrix sp. UBA6944
GACCTACTAATGAGAGGGGTTTTCTTGTCGAGCGAGGGCGAGGCTATTACTAGTGGCGGGAGTGACCTTGTGTCACCGAAGAAAGGTCAACCAGATAGAGAAAGCTATTCCCGCGAACGCCAACACGACCATGGTGACGATACTTGACCTAGGTAGCCGACCATCGCCGTCGCTGGGGAGCCGTTTTCGCACTATCTGAAGTAACCGATCTGCCCAGGCCACATCCCTACTAAGTATTCCCAGCCCCACGGCGACGATCAAAAGACCTGGTCCTGGTAATGGCATCATGATCACGCCCAGAATGGTGATCAGTGTTCCAGAGGTCATGCGAAATAAGCGGGTTGCAACGCCTCGTCGTGCCTCTTCCCGGGTCTCCTCCCGGTAGCCGGTCTCAAACTCGGCCTCTATGGCTGCTTCCTCGAAGCGGTTCTCTTCTTCGTTCACTAATCGACTTCCGTTCCAGAGGATGGGCCATGTCGCGGTGCCCTGATTGGGTTGACTTAATTACCAGACTTTAGGTTGTCGCAAACTAGCAGCGAGAATGCCGCTTGCTTTTGTTGGTCACACCACCATATTGAGTCGAAGAGTTGCAATAGTCTCGGGATAAGTTCCCAATTGTCCGATTAGGAAGTCTTCGACACCGCCATAGCGAGAGTCCAAGTGGTGCAATGTCTGAGCCATAGCGTCTCTCGGCGCTGACAAAGCTGGCCGAATAGCTTCGACATCAGCGCCTGCGGCTTCAAGACTTGGTCTAAGTTCATTGATGCGACGTTCGGAACGTAGCGCGTTGGTGAGTTCGTAATCATCAAGAACAGACTCGCGATCGACGCCGCAAAGTTCTAGAACCAGCGCAGCCGCGATACCTGTTCGGTCCTTGCCAGCGGTGCAGTGGAAAAGCAGAGGCCAACAGTCTAGATCTGCGGCTAAATCCAAAAAACTGTTGAACTGGGCTCCTGATGCCGAGAGCATCTCGATATAGCTATCGGCTACATCATCGACGGTTACTGAAGTAATTTCGCCCGCTCTTATGCGATCCACAAACTCCTTTTGTTGTGCAATCTCATCTCCGATCGGTAAAGGAGCGTGGGTTGTCACCGTCGGCCACAGCCTAGAAATGTCCCTATTCGACTCAGCCGAAGTCCGGAAATCTACGACGGTTCGGATGCCATAACTTGCAAGTTCTTCGCGATCATCGTCAGTTAGATTACTCAGACGGTCAGAGCGAAACAGAGCATTTGTCCGAACGTGGCGACCGCCATCGGCCGTGTAGCCGCCTATATCGCGACAGTTCATCGCTCCGGTTAATGGAAGAACAGCGGAGTCACGATTCATGATTGGGGTCTCGGCTCTCTCGGCAGGCCGAGGATTCTCTCCCCAATGATGTTTCGCAGGATTTGAGTGGTCCCACCCATAATCGTATAAGCGGGCGAATAGACGAGGTTTCTGGATACCCGGTTGCTCAGCATCGCGTCAGCGCCGGTTACCAGACCCACAAAATTAGCGACCCTTTGTTCAAACTCGGTACACCACGTCTTTGTTATGGCCGAGTACTGAGCGAACGGGGTCTGGCGCAGAACGTTTCTCAGCACCATGTCCCGCCCGATCCTGTATCCGGTCTCGATTTGAGCCATCTCCTGCCTGATGAGAGGACTCGATGAGTCGATCGACTCTTTTGTATCTAAATAGAGGCGTTGATTTGAAGCCAAGCGATCAATTCCACCGCGTTCGTGTTCCAGTTGACGCATCGTTTGGCCGAAACTGTTGTTGAGTTCACCAACAAGATTTTCTCCCGGGACGAGAACATCATTGAAGAAGACTTCGTTGAAGTGAGAATCACCCGAGGCATCTTTAATCGGCTTAATTTCGATGCCTGGCGACTTCATGTCGACAATGAATTCGCTCATCCCCTTGTGAGGGGCAGCATCCAGGTCGGTTCGACAAATTAGATAACACCAGTCAGCTGACTGGGCCCCGCTGGTCCAGATCTTTTGCCCATTGACGACCCAATTCGTTCCATCTTTTGCAGCTTTGGTGCTGATGCCGGCAACGTTGGAACCAGCATCAGGTTCGGACATGCCGATGCACCACTTCGACTTGCCCTGCCTCATCGCAGGGAGAAATCTCTCTTGCTGTTCGGGAGTGCCGTATGCCAGCAGGACCGGGCCGATCTGCCGGTCAGGGAAAAACGACCCAGCCATGGGAGCACGCCCCAGCAGCAATTGTTCGGTCACAACGAATCGTTCGACTTCTGGTCGTCCGTCCCCGCCCTTGTCAATGGGCCACGTCATTCCGATCCAGCCCTTTTGGGCGAGCCTCAAAGTGAACTCGTCGCTGTAGCCGACCAACCAACCATCATCAGTTTTAAACAAGTCGGAGGTGGCTTCGCTCACCCAATGTGCGGCCTCTTTAGCCAATTCATCGAATTCTTCTGGCCAGGTGTACTCCATAGACGCATGAGCGTAGTCAACTGCCGGGATTTCTACGATTTTGCTGTACCTAATACGGCTAACCTCGCCCGAATGCGAGCAGTGGTAATTACAGAATACGGCGATGTTGATGTTTTGAAGATCCAGGAGGTACCCGATCCGGACCCCGGACCAGATGAGGTGTTGGTGCAGGTAACTGCCTCCGCGATGAACCGCGCGGATTTGATGCAAAGACTTGGGCTATATCCAGCCCCAGGCCCCAAGCCTGTCTACGAAGTACCTGGATTGGAATATTCCGGCCGAATCGCGGCTGTCGGATCACAGGTAATGGACTGGTCAGTCGGTGATTCAGTAATGGGGATAGTTGCTGGGGGAGCGATGGCCGAGTTGGTAGTCACCCATGAACGAATGCTTCAACCTGTTCCTTCGAACCTTGACGTTGGTGACGCGGCGGCCATTCCGGAGGTTTTTATGACTGCTCACGATGCGCTAGTGACCCAGGGGATGTTTACCTCTGGAAGCCGAGCATTGGTTCACGCGGGCGCCTCTGGAGTTGGTACGGCCTCAATCCAAATTGTGAAGGCTCTGGGTGGAGAGATTGCTGTTACCTGCTCTGCCGGCAAAGCGTCTGCATGCCAGGATCTCGGCGCAGACGTGGTTATCGACTACGCCGAGCAGGACTTTGTGGATGCCATTGCTGAATGGACTCAGGGAGACGGAGTCGACGTGGTATTGGACGTAATAGGTGGCGAGTACCTGGCCAAGAACCTTCAGTGCGTGAAGGTCCAAGGACGCATTATTCAGGTAGGGGCCATGGGCGGGCCTGTTGCGTCGTTGCCTTTGGGCGCTTTGTTACCAAAACGTGCATCCCTGATTGGAACGGTATTGCGTTCAAGACCCATCGAACAGAAGATTGACGCGAATCAACGTTTCATGAGGGAGTTATTTCCGAGATTTGGTGACGGCACCTTAAAGCCTGTAATTGATTCGAGGTATCCGTTGGAACAAATTGCCGACGCTCATGTGTACATGGCAACGAACGCAAATGTCGGCAAAATTCTTATTGATCTATAAGTGAAGCGCCGATTAGTTACCGATTCGCCATTTGCACATAGTCTCGCTCATCGGGACCGGTATACATCTGGCGCGGGCGGTAAATTTTTTGTTCAGGATCGTCAAGCATTTCTTGCCAATGGGCCAGCCATCCTGGCGTGCGCCCGATAGCGAATAAGACGGTGAACATGTCCATAGGAAAGCCCATGGCCTCGTAAATCAGACCGGAGTAGAAGTCAACGTTTGGGTACAGGTTCCGGTCAATGAAGTACGGATCGCTTAGTGCAACCTCCTCTAGCTTCATTGCGATATCTAGAAGCGGGTTCATGCCGGTTACTTCGAAAACCTGGTCGGCGGTCTTTTTGATGATTGTTGCTCGAGGGTCGTAGCTCTTATAGACGCGGTGACCGAATCCCTGTAGGAGAGTTTCACCTGACTTAACTTTTTCTACGTAGGCCGCGACGTTGTCGAAACTGCCGATGTCATGAAGCATGTGAATAACGGCTTCGTTGGCGCCACCGTGTAGTGGGCCATAGAGGCCGCAGGTCGCAGCGGCGACAGCAGAGTATGGATCTGCATTACTTGAACCGACTGTTCTCATGGTCGTTGTTGAACAGTTCTGTTCGTGGTCTGCATGAAGAATCAAAAGAATGTCCAGAGCCCGAGTGAGGATAGGGTCGGGTTCATAAGTCGGGTCCGCAACATTCCACATCATTCGAAGAAAGTTGCCGGTGTAACCGAGATGATTGACCGGGTACTCATACGGCAGCCCCAGTCGGTTCTTGTAGGCAAAAGCTGCCATGGTTGGCATCTTGGCTATCAGTCGGTGAGTTTGGATCAGCCGGTTGTGAGGGTCACTTATGTTTTTTGCTTCTGGATAGAAGGTGGACAGCGCCGCGACGGTAGAAACCAAAGTTCCCATTGGGTGGGCGTCGTAACGTAAGCCCTTCATGAATTGAGCAATATCTTCGTGAACGTATGTGTGGTAGGTGATGTGGTGCACCCATTCTTCGGCTTCGGCTTCGGTGGGCAGTTCGCCGTTGAGTAGGAGGTAACAAACTTCCAGGAAATTTGAGTGTTCGGCGAGTTGTTCTATGGGATACCCGCGATAGCGAAGGATGCCGTTTCCACCGTCTATGTAGGTGATTTTGCTGTTGCAATTCGCGGTTGACATGTAGGCCGGGTCATAAAACCACATTCCTTTGTCCAGTTCGCGAAGAGCGGCTGATGAGATGGTGCCGTCCACAATCGGAACGGTGACGCTTTCCCCACTTCGGTTGTCTGTGATCGTGAAGGACTCTTCTGACACGATTATTCCTTTTCATTCTGTACGTCTTGTATGTCGACAATGGGGTCAAGCCCTCAGGTGCGCCGTTGCACAGCTTGATAATCCCCGGTTGGACCGTACCTCAACTTGAAGAGTTTCGCCTCTTCAGAGGCACAGAATTCTAGAACTACTGGGACGATTGCCCCTATAGATAGGGCTTGGTATGTCCGAAGTATTTAAAGTGGGGAGTTGTCATGCCGGCGGCGGGGGAGCCATTCACGCTTTGAACTGAAAAGGCTGACTAGATCGGCTAATTCCTTGCGTGTCTGAGAGGGGTCGATGACAGCGTCAACGAATCCGCGTTCTGCTCCAACATAGGGGTTTAGATAAGTGTGTTCATAATCTTCGACCCAAGTGGCAATAGCTTCATCGGATTCCCCGCGTTGAAGGATTTGTGCTGCTTGAGTGGCTCCCATTACAGCTATCTCGGCGGTGGGCCACGCCAGATAGGCATCGTTTCCCATTGTTTTGGAGTCCATAACGATGAATGCTCCCCCGTATGACTTGCGTAATACGACCGATATTCGTGGGACGGTGGCTCGGGCGTATGCAAATGCCATCTGAGCTCCGTGACGGATCATGCCGCGCCACTCCAGGTCTTTACCGGGGTAGAAGCCGGGTGTATCGACAAAGGTGATGATAGGTATGTTGAAAGCGTCGCACATGGCTACGAAACGAGCGCCCTTTTGGGACGCCGGTATATCAAGGGTTCCGGCGATTGCCATTGGTTGATTCGCGACCACACCGACAGGTTTTCCTCCGATGCTTGCCAGTCCGGTTACCAAGTTTTCGGCCCAACCTGCTCTTAGTTCTAGGAACTCTTCATCGTCTGCGACTAACCGGATGACGTCTCGAACGTCATAGGAGCCCGTAGGGGTGTCCGGGAGAAGGTCTAAAGCTTCGGGAATTGCTCGGTCGACGGGATCGGCCGTAGCTTGAAACGGCGGCTCTTCGTCATTGTGATTGGGTAAGAATCGAAGAATGTCGCTGATGGTGGGAAGCACGTCATCGCGTGGAACAACGATGCTGGCGGCGCCCGTGTCCCGGTAGTGGACGGATGCACCGCCTAGTTCCTCAACATCTACTTGGACGCCTGTCATTTGCCGCACTGGGACGGGTCCGCTCACGAATGCGTAGGCATCTTCGGCCATCACCACTACATCTGCGAGCCCGATTAATAAAGCTGTTCCGGAGACGGCAGGCCCGGTCACACCTGCGAGAATTGGTACAACTCCCGACGCCTTAGCGAGCACGCGAGCTGCTCGACCCCATCCATCCAATGCCGCTACTCCATGGTTGGCGTCAGCGCCTGAGGACGCGAGGAGTAGAACGATGGGGAGGTGTTTTTCTAAGGCCATCGCCGCTGCGGTGGTGAGAGTGTCGCCGTCGTCGGGTGTCAGAGCACCGCGATGTTCTGGGTCTTCCGCTCGAATGAGCATGATCGGTCGACCATCGAGGTTGTGTACGCCTGCTACTGCATGTGCTGGCGTTCCTTGGCGCAACTGAAGGGCGATGGGGTTCGTCACAATGATGAGCGTAGGCGCGTTCGGTGACCGAGTAGTGCTGTTAGTGGCAAACCTCCCTAGACGGCGGTAAGACCGTCAATTGTTGGTGCAAAGTCTCGTACCACGCGTCGAAGTACATCTCGGGTCGCTGAGGCTGGAGCGGAAAGCATTCCGCGACGTCGGACGGCCAGACCCACGTGGCGGGGTGGCATTTCCTGTAACGACAACACGGACCAATTTCCTCGCCCGATCCACGCGGGAATTGCTGTGACTGGAACGATTGCTGGCGCGTAGCCCTGAAAAGCCAGCGTTGCAGCTAGTCGAATGCCGTCTAGTTCGGCAACGGTACGTAGTTGCACTTCTTCTTCGCGGGCTTTGCCGTCAATGAGTCCTCGCAAATTGGATCCGGGTGGACTGAGGAGAAGTTCGTGCTCTTCAAGCTCGCTGATGTGGATGGGACGGTCGCCGTGGACACCTAGAGGGTGTCCTTCAGGGGCGATTACGACCAGCTGTTCGTCAAATAGTGGGCTGGTAAATATTTCGTCGTGTTGTAGTGGTGTGTTGATCACCGTTAGGTCAAGGTCTCCGTGTTCAAGTAAGGGGACGAGTGCTGTGGTGGTGGAATCAATAACTGTTGTCATGACGTCAGGAAAAGCTCGGCTGAGTTCGTCGAGTAGTGGTGGCAACAACCAGCGACCAGTTGTGCCGATAATGCCGAGCCGCACTTGGCCTGTTACTCGGGAGGTCATGGAGGTCACGTCGTCGCGCAGAGCGGCCAGTTCTGTGTTGATGCGGCGAGCTCGTGTTAACACGACTTGACCTTCAGGTGTTAGCTGGCCGGCGCTTCGATCAATGAGGATCGCGCCTAAGTCGTCTTCGAGTCGTGCGATGTGGGTGGAGATGTTCGATTGCACGGTGTCTAGAGCTCGAGCTGCTGCGGAAAACCGACCGTGTTCCGCTACCGCTGCGAGTGCCTCAAGTTGTTTAAGTTCCATTCAATTAGCGTATCCGAAACCAAAATACGATCTATAAAATAGATCAAAAGTATCTACTACTTCGACTTGATGAATGACCCA
>DJZU01000060.1:0-1838 GCA_002448715.1 Candidatus Neomicrothrix sp. UBA6944
TCACTGACATCACCAGATGGGCAATCCATCTTTGCGACCACCAGCGAATATCCCGCAGCCGCGAACTCTTGCAGATCTTCAACTATTTGCTCCGCCGAACCGGAACAGATTTTTCTCGACGATCCAGCAGATAACGGGTCTGTTACTCGCATTGTCGTTGCAGCCATCATGATGAAATCTGAAGTGGGTCGCCCCAGGTCACTCAACTCTTCACTGATGATGTCCTGTAAATCGGCATGACGATTAGGGTCAGCAAACGGATCCAGGAACACGGGATAAAAACCGTCACAAAAGTGTGCCGCCCGCTTTGCACCCAACGGCGACACGCCCCCATAAATAATGGGCGGCCGGGGTTCTTGCAGCGGTTTCGGATCCATAGAGATGTCGTTGAATGAGTAATAGTCCCCGTCAAAAGAAACGAAATCTTCGCTCCAACACCTTTTATAAATTTCGATGCACTCCACCGTTCGTTTACCACGCTCGGCGAACCCAATCCCCAGCGCTTCAAACTCCTCAGCCATCCAACCGGCGCCAACCCCAAACAAAAGACGACCAGCAGCCAAAACATCAACCGTCGCGAACTGTCGAGCATCGCTTAACGGGTGACGGTAGGGCGCAACCAGAACACTCGTACCGAGCTTTATCTCCGATGTAGACCCAGCAACCGCACCCATAACCACGGCCGCATCGAGCATCTCGTGCCTAGACGAATACGTTCGCGCACCAGTTTGATTGGCAATATGAGCGCTCGAAGTTTCCGAAGGCATACACACATGATCGGGAAACCACATCGAGTGAAATCCCGACCGTTCAGCACATTGCGCAACCTCAACTGGCTTCAATAGTTCACCAGGAACGCTGCGGGTGTAGTTGTTGACATCATCGCGGTAGCCGATGCCGTGCGTATTGGCGTATAAACCAATTTTCATGACCAAGCTCCTTTGGATCGTGCTCTAATTGAGAGCGTCGCGATCAACTTGAGAGTTGTCATTGAAACTAGTTGGTACCAACGAAGGGAGTTGCGCCGTGACTGACATCGAAAGCCGATTGGCTCGGCTCGAAGACATCGAAGAGATCAAACAGTTGAAGGCAAAATATTGCCGCTACTGCGACGAAGGATACGACCCTGACGGAATCGCAAGCCTCTTCACCGAAGACGGGGTCTGGGATGGGGGGAAGACCTTCGGAGTAGCGAATGGCGGAGACGCAATCCGCAAACACTTCCAGGGAGCCGCGAGCAGAATTTCCATCGCGCGACACCAAGTCATGAACCCGATTATCGAAGTCACAAACGACACAGCTACCGGTCATTGGCTTCTCTTTCAACCCTGCACCGATGGAACCACCGGCGAAGCTGTGTGGTTAGCCGCCACCTACAACGATCAATACGTAAAGTCAGACGGCGTGTGGTTAATAGACCGTTTAAGTATCGATGTTGCGTTCTTCTCTCCGTACGACAAGGGCTGGGCTGAACAACAGTTCCTTTCGGGGAGGGCTCCGTAGAAACGAAATCAGCTGTCTGGTTTGGCTGAAAGATCAGTCAAATCATCGCCGGTGAGTGACTCCCAAGCCGACAAGAAGTTTGAAGTCTCTGAAGACCAGAGATCAATCCACTCCTCGTCGCTATGGCTAGATCGCAAATCCACCATCTGTTGTACACCCCGGCCGACTGTCACCCGAAGTGGGGGAGAAGGGTCTCGAATCAGTTGACCAATGCAAGCCGCTACGTCTTCAGGTTCTGATGGAAACGCGTGGTCGTACCCAACGCTGAAACCCCAGTTTTTTGCCACCGGACGGTATGGGCTGTCTCGATTGGGTCGACCAGTTTTCTCTCTGAT
>DJZU01000060.1:2212-13339 GCA_002448715.1 Candidatus Neomicrothrix sp. UBA6944
ACGTGAATCCCGAAAATCGATGCTTCACAAGCGAGGGTTTCGGTTAGCGCCTCAACCGCCCACTTTGATGATGAGTACGGACCAAACATTGGTATAGCTACTCGCCCGGCGACCGAAGAAATATTGATTATGTGCCCGAAACCCTTATCGCGCATGGTTGGAAGGGCGGCCTGCGTGCAACGAATCAAACCGAACACGTTAGTTTCGAACAGTTGCTTCCAGGCATCCAACTGAAACTCCTCGACCGAGCCAATCGGGCTTAAACCGGCGTTGTTTATGAGGACATCAATATCCCCTGCCTTTTGAAAGGCGGTATTTACTGAGTCGTCATCCTCGACGTCTAGTTGAAGAACGCGAAGGTCAAGATTTTCGCTCGACGCTACAGACTCCAGGGATGCACCCATTGAGGTGTCACGCATGGAAGCCCAAACGGTCAGCCCACTTCGAGCTAACTCCAGTGCTGTAGCACGACCGATTCCAGTTGAAGTTCCAGTGATCAAGGCAGTCAACATCACACGTAGTCTCGCGCGCGGATCACCGATATATCTCAAACCCAGTTGTTTTCGGATGTTTCAGTAAGCCAGTAGTCTCCTCGCAGATACGTTGGGTAGAACTTGATCAGAGGGGGACACTAGCTATGGCCCTAAATGCCTTGCTAGATATTGAGTTGAGTGTGCCGGACCCGAGCTGTCTGACTGACTTCTGGGTACGTCGAGGGATGCTCGAAAGTGCCGAAGGTGTGCTTGGAACCGAAGACCGTGACGTTCAAATACGTGCCGTCGAAGGCACATATCGACACATGTCGAAACTTCACCTTGGCTGTGAAGCCGAAAAAGATCTCATAGACATCTACCAACGACTAGCTGATATGGGTGTCAACTCAGAAATTATCGATACTCGACTCACTTGCGTAGACCCAATCTTCTGTCATCGTGTTGTTGTTGACGTGACAGCCCCTCATCCCCTCACTCCCACACAATCACGAGCCCACAACCCTCCAGGTGAACAGAACCGCGTGAACCTAAGAGCGGAAGCAGTAGTCGAAAAAGCTCCTCGTCCTCCGCGAAGGCTGGGCCACTTCGTTATGGGAACACCGAACTTTAAAGAAGCAACCAAGTTCTTCGTTGAAGGGTTGGGTTTCAAGATTTCCGATCAGATCTTGAAGGGTGTCGCAACTTTCATGAGGGTCGAACAAGACCATCACAATCTTTTGATCCACCCGGGTCCCACGTCCTATCTCAACCACTACGCGATGGAAATGGACGACGTAGACGCGATTGGTAAGGCCGGCATGGAGGTGCTGGCTGAGCGCGAAGACGCAAGTGTCGTCGGCGTCGGCCGACACGTACTTGGATCCAACATGTTTTGGTACATGCTTGATCCTCAAGGAAATATGTTCGAGTTCTTCTCCGACATCGACCAAATCGTTGACGACGAAGCATGGGACCGAGATTTCGGTCGCAGAGATTGGGAAGGCTCAGACGGTCCTGCCGGCTTTTCGGTGTGGGGACCGAAAGAACCCGAGGTGTTCTTCAACCCCACCGACATAGCGACCATCGCTGCCGGTCGGGAAGCTGCGGGATTACCAAATTGACCTCACACTCCCAGGACCTGATGGCCGATAGCGCATCATGAGAAGTATCGAAGATCTCATCACCGATATACAAGCCCGACATGATGATCTTGACTCTCATGCCGAGACAGCAGAACGCCTAGGTAAAGCACCCGAAGCTCTTGTCGACATTATGAGGGAACTGCGGATCCCGCTCGTTAAAGTACCCGCCTGTATTGGCGGCGATGAGTTGTCGATGATTGACCAGCTCCAGTATTTCGAAGCGCTGGCTTACTCGAATCCGACCGCCGGATGGACTGGCTTCAACCATGCCGGAGCAGCAGGGATGTGTGGTGCTCGTCTCAACGACGCCGGTGTCGAAGCCATCTTTGGATCAAACGCAACGCCATTCTTCGGAGCTGTGTCTGCGCCGTCGGGTCGGTTCATTTCAGTTGATGGAGGCATCGAACTCAACGGCACTTACCGATATGCGAGCGGAGCCACCCACGCAGAATGGTTTCTGGTTACCGCAATTGAAGATAGGGAGCAACCCGCGGCTCGCCTTGTCGCGATACGAGCCCAGGACGTTTCGCTCAGCGATGATTGGGATGTGATGGCACTTAAGGGCACCGGAAGTGTCAACGTCACTGTTGACTCACTCTTTGTCCCAGACCACTTACTGGCCGACCCTTTCCTTCCTCCAGAACGTGGCGGGCCGATGTACACGGTTGGTTACCAGGCGTTCGTGGCAGGAGAAAATCTGGGCTTTTCTTTAGGGGTCTGTCAACGGTTCCTTGACGAGATCGTCTCCTACGCGGCAACGAAATCTCGCGGTGGCGACGGCCGTTTAGCTGACCGGGGAGCCTTCCAATATGAGCTGGGTAAATCGCAGCTCGAAGTTGATGCTGCGAGAGCGTTTGGCCTAAAAACCCTAGATGAGGCAGGCGTGACCTGTGAACGTAACCACGGTCTGACAGATGCAGAAGAAACCACAGTGGTATCGATGCTTGCATTCTCCACACAAAGTGCCGTAGACGCCGTCAGTCGCCTCTATCACTTCGCGGGTGCCGAAGCCCTATTCAGCGACCATGTCCTGCAACGATGTTTCCGAGACGCTCACGGCTCAGCCCTGCACCACGTCGCCTCCAACGTCGCGTACGACAAATTCGGGAAAAAACTATTAGAGCTTGAGTAAAGCGAACCGCAGGCCTTTCACGGTCTAAGTTGATCGGGACTCAACGATCACTAGATAGCTCAACAACAGAGTTATGCAAGGGGAAAACATGGAACTCGGAGACGCAATCCACAGCGCAGTGACAACGAGATATTTCAGCGACGAACCTGTCACCGATGAGCAACTAAAAACAGCGTTCAATTATGCGCGTTTCGCCCCGCAAGGCGGTAATCGCCAACCGGTCCGTTTCGTAGTCGTCCGAGATCAAGAAAAAAGAAATCAACTTGCCGAGTGGTATCGAGTTCCTTGGAAGGCGTACCTAGCTGACGCTCAAACAGGAGAGATCGACATAGGTTCGGACAAGGCTGCCCGTCTTTTAAAAAACGCGGATCACTTCGCGGACCACCTAGAAGAGGTCCCGGTTATGGTCGTGGCGTGCGCTCACCTTGAAGACACTCACCCAACTGACACAGAACTGGGACGACTGTCAGTAGTCGGCGGTGCATCTATCTATCCAGCTGTACAAAATTTCGTTCTCGGTTGCAGGGAAGCAGAACTAGGTGCTGCGTTGACCACCTTGCTGTGCCTGTTCGAGCCTCAAGTCAAAGAGCTATTGGAAATGCCCGACGATGCAGCGACTGTCGCACACATAGCCGTGGGTCACAGAACCCAAGCGTTCCCCACCAAACTCGACAGAATGGGACTCGACGAGATCGTCTTCTCGGAAACATGGGGCTCCGTCACCTACAACTAAAGACAATCGTCAAATGCCCGCGATCGGCCTCTAGCTCTCAAATTTCGGCGATGGGCGGAACTCTGTATCCGCCAAGTAGGAACTCGACATAGCGCGCGAATTCCAAAGTGGTGCGGTCACCAAGATAAGGACCAACCACCTGAATTCCCACAGGAACTCCACCCTTGGTCAAACCCACCGGAACAACAGTCGACGGCAAATACACGTACCCAAACTGAGAAGTCCAAACAATGAGATCTGAATAGGGGCGGATCTGCCCGTCCACGGTCAACGTCCGGGTATACAGATTGCCCTCATGCTGATGCTCAAACGCGCCAACGAAAGATACAGGAGCGAGCAAGACATCGAAGCCATTAAAGAAATCCGACCACAACCGACGATTCCGGTCGCGTTTCTCAGTAAGAAGCAGCCAATCCCGATGAGTCATCGTTGATGCCCCAGCGCGCATCCTCAACGTCTCATCAGCCGAAGGATCACCAACTATTTCTTGCAACGCTTGAAGTTCTTCTTCGGTGCGACCAGGTGACGTCGCAGCGGAAATCAATGGCTGACCCACCGTGCGTACGTCATTAAATGTGATGTCCGGCCTCGCAGAACGATCTACCGCAACCCCATCTCCTTCAATGGCGTCAACCGCTGCTTCCAACACAACCGAAACATCTTCACTCACCGGACAATCAGGATCATCCAGCCAAGAAGCAACCCTCAGTTTCTTCGCGTCACCTCGAGCTAACGGAAGATCAAGACGCCAACCGTTCTCTCGGTCTCGCCGAGGACCGTTCACCACGTCAAACAGCAACTCTAAATCGTCAACAGTTCTAGCTAACGGCCCAAAAACGTTGATGTCGGCATCTGTCAAGCCGTAAGAGACATGATCGATATACCCAGCCTGAGGGACGATGCCGAAACTCGGTTTGTGACCACAAACACCCGCGAAGTGAGCTGGTAACCGAATGGACCCACCAATATCTGTTCCGATCTCCCAAGGTGTGAGCCCCACAGCGACAGCAGCGGACGCACCTCCTGATGACCCCCCAGGACCACAGTTAAGATCCCATGGGTTGTTCGTTGTACCAAAAATGTCGTTAAAGGCCTGGATGTCGCCAGACCAGCGAGGCAAATTAGTTTTCCCAAAAACTATGCCCCCTGCGGCCTTGATCTTCGACACGACCTCAGCGTCTTCCTCCGGCACATTGTCGGCTAACTCAACAGCTCCTCCCGTTGACCGGACTCCCTCAACCGCAATAGCGTCCTTGATGGTCATCGGTAATCCCTCTATAACCCCCAACGCTTCACCATTAACGCGTCGTCGGTCTGAAACAGCTGCCGATTCCCTGGCTCGTTCGACATCCAAGGTCACAACCGCATTGATTTGGCTATGCAAAGAGGAATTGCGTTCTACAAAGTGGTCGAGAAGTTCGACGCTAGACACCTCGTGGGAGGCGAGCATCGCCAACAAATCGACAGCGGATTGAAGCCCCAAGGCATTTGATGATGAATCAGTAGGCACATAACGAAACTAGTCCGCAACCCTCGATGGATCGTCCACTGTTGTTCTGTGAAATGATTCTGCATAGCGATAGGAGAGATATGGCTGTGCAATTAAGACGTTATGAAGTTGAAAAAGGCGGTTTGGGACGTCTAGTGGAATGGTTCCCAACCATCGCTGCTGTCCGTGACCAATACGGATTCACGATAGAAGGCGCGTACGCCGATGAGGACAACAGCGAATTCGTGTGGATCGTCAGCTATCCCGGTGATGTTGACGCATTCGAGTCTGCTGTCGAAAGCTACAACGAGTCACCTGAACGAGCCGCAGCCTTCGACGGTTTCGACTCACCTGTCTCCAAGATGCATTTGAGTTACGTCAACAGCGCCCTGTAGAACTCCTGCCGCAACGCAGGCAAGAAAAGAGGAAGAACTATGAGCGAACACTACGAAGAGATCGACTTTCAATCCGAAGGAGTTACCCTTCGAGGCAGACTCCACCGAGCGAGCCGCACCGATGCACCACTGATTGTTCTGGCCCACGGATTTTCAGCCACAGCGCACATGTCAATCAACGCATTCGCAGCCGGCATCGCAGAGGCTGACTATCACGTTGTCGCTTACGATCACCGGAATTTCGGTGCAAGCGACGGTGAACCTCGGTTCGGGTTCGACCAATGGATACAAGTGCGCGGCTACAGCGACGCCATCACGCATACTTTGAACCTCCCCGGAATAGAAACTGACCAAGTGGTCGTGTGGGGCGAAAGCATGGGAGGTGCCAACGTCCAATATGTAGCTGCCTTTGACTCACGAGTCTCCGCGGTGATAGCCCACACACCCGGATGCGGAGAAAAGTACGTTGAACCCGCACCAGATCAAGCAGACTTCCACGCATTGACTGCCTATGCCCAACAAGGAGACCTTAACGACGAACCAGCGGCACTCGTACAAGTCCGCTTCGCTGATCTCCCGACCTCTGACGCTCCAGTCATGCTCAATTTTGATGCGGCACTTGACTACGCGAAAACATACGGTCAGCGAGAAGGATCTATGTGGTCTAACAACGTGACCATCGTTGTTCGTAAAGCCCCGGAACTCTCTGTGCCCGTGGTCGCAGAGCAAATTTCGGTTCCGACCTTGTACATCGTCGCCCACGATGACGAAGTCGCCGGAGCGTCTCCCGCTGTGGCCAAACAATGCTTCGACACGATCAACGCCCCCAAAACGTGGGAAGACATAGAAGGAGGACATTTCGGGCTTCTCCACGAAGAATCGACTCTCTTCACACAAGCGTTAAACGCAGACATAACGTTCCTCACTGAACACTTTTGATTCTGCCCAACCGCCGAACACATCGAAGAATTTGCGGAAGACCTACTAGCTGCAACAATGAACCCATGCGTCTCACAGCACTTCTGCTCACACTTCTGCTCCTGTGCCCTGCGTGCGGAGGGTCGTCGGACTGGAATGACTCACACAAAACCAATTTTTTGCGAGCGTGCCGAAGGGAAGCAGGATACGACAAGCAAGATCTCTGCACTCCGCTGGCTACGGAAATCGAAAATCGAATCAAACAAGGGGCCTCAAAGACATGCCTGCTGTTCTCAGCAAATGACATAGCTATCGCAGGCGACCAAACCCAGCGAGCCGAAGCCCAGCAAAGATTTGACAGTTGTTAGAAGCACACAAAAACTCGCAACCGTGCACGACCCTGACCAGACGAGCCACACTGTGACATGGACATAGGTATAGGGCTTTGGTGTCTTCAGTCAACAGCGACAAACCCGCGCTCTTTCGGACGCGCGTATCAAGAACTCATAGAAGACGCTCGCCTAGCAGAACGCAGCGGCATACACAGCCTCTGGCTATCCGAACATCACGGGTACTACGACGGGTACTGTCCCGCGCTAATGCCCGCCGCATCCGCCGCGCTGGCAGGCACAGAAACTCTCCAAGTCGGCACCGGAGTTCTACTTTTGCCGTTACACGATCCGCAACGGGTCGCCAACGCCGCAAATCATCTCAACCAACAATTCCCTGAACGATTTCATCTCGGGGTAGGCATGGGCTACCGGCCGGTCGAATTCGAAATGAAAGATCGACACATGAGTCAACGCCTCAAACTGATGACCTCAGGTCTTGACATCCTGTCAACAACCACCCAAACACCCACATGGGTAGGTATAAGCAGCGAACAAGCCGCTGAACGAGCCGGTCGACGAGGACTCGGCCTGTTCATCTCAGGAGCATTTTCGAAAGAAGTCGTCAACAAGCTCATCGCCGCGCACCGCGTAGCTTGGGAAAAATCCGAACCCAGCGACACAACGCCGCCGCCTGTAGGACTCTTACGAAACCTATGGATCGTCGACACTGCTGAGGAACAACGCCAAGCGCTCAACTGGGTTCGCTCCAGCTATCTGGTCTACGCAGGTCTTGGCTGGGGTGCCGACAACACGGGCGTGGACTTCGTAACCGAAATTGAAACGTCCATGAACGAGGTCGAAAAATCAGCCACCGTCGGATCAGCCCAACAAATTGCTGAAGACCTCAGCGGCTACGACGTGGACTTGGTCGTTTGTCGAATCGGATACGACCAGCCGCCCCGCTCCGCCTTAAGCGATGTCATAGAACGCATCGGAAGCGAACTCGCGCCGTTAGCACGAGAATTTTAGGACAAAAGATGAGATTACTCCTCGACCTCCGCCACATAACAGACCATGTCGAACGTCAACACCTAGCCGTTCAAGCTGACACCTATGGCATCTGGGGAGTTGTCGTTACTGGCCCCCCGGGCGTAGAAACCGTTGAGGCGAGCGCGATAGCCACAGCAACCGACCACGTCACCATTGTCGTGGACATAGACGGCGAAGCAGCGCACCCCACAACGATCGCCGAAGAAGTAGCGGTGTTGGATCAACTCTCGCAACGGCGAACCATGATCATCCTTCGAGCCGGAAACGAAAAAAGGAACACAGTCACAACGCTATTGAAGGGTCTGCCTTCAGAAGGAGTCATCCTGTCACCTCCGCCAGCTCAAGCTTCGGTGGTCGTGCATGCGCCCGAAGATGTCCAACAGATAGAGATGCCGGAAGAGCCCGAGAAGCTGGCGGAACTGATAGACCAACATCGCGATGCAAACGAACAGTTCCTGGTTGTTGCCACGCATCGTTCAGTGAAAGAACTAGCCCGACATGCCATTGGAAGAGCAGCCTCTATAGATTTCCCCCAAATGGTTGCAGACATGGCAGATCAAATCGACCCGATTAACTAAACAAGTTCGATTCTCCCCGCTAACTTCCAACTTCGTGCCTGCCTACACACCACGCTTTTGGTGCACCCTCATTCTCTGTTGCGCTTGGTCCCTAACCGCGTGCGCGGCCGATGACTCCCAAGCAATTAGAACCGCCCAAACGGACGCAACATACGCAACTTCTGCACCTACACACACGTCTTCTACTCCAGCCACAACAACCACTCAGACGACCACGACCACCATTCCCACCATTACATCGACACAACCAACCACCACAACAACAGTTGATGAGCCAGCAGCAACTGTTCCCAGCACAACCACAACGTTGCCGCCGCCAACTATCGCAATTACCCCACGGGGCATCCCCGTCCGAGTCTCAGAACCAACTGACCAGGGGTGGGAAGTACATGACCCATGCGGCGACCTAGTGCAAGTAACCAAAGTTTTTCCCGTCCGAGGCGTTCAAGTGGTCCTTGACCCCGGGCACGGCGGTAAAGACCCAGGAACGCGAGGACCCACAGGTCTCAAAGAAAGCGAGCTAAACCTCAAAGTTTCCCTAGCGGTGTCCCAACTACTGCAAGACAAAAACATTTCAACTCTGCTGACTCGCACCGGCGACTACTACATCGAACTTGACGAACGAATTGCGCTGGCCGACGCCGCTCACGCGATCGCCCTCATCTCCATCCACCACAACGCACCTACCGCCGCCAAGTCGAACGCACCGGGGACAGAAGTTTTCGCTCAAACAGGAGATCAAGAGTCGGCTCGACTTGCAGGACTTCTCCACGGCAAAGTCTTCGAAGCGTTATCAACAGTCGAAGACATTCAATGGACCTCAAGGTGGGACGCTGGGGCTCTCCGGGTTGTCAACTCAAGTGGGGGAGACGCCTACAGCCTTGTGCGAAAACCCGAAACAACGAACGCCCTGTTAGAAGCTGCCTATCTGGCTAGCCCATCAGAAGGAGCGTTTCTAGCTACCGATCAATACATCAAACTCATCGCGCCCCCCATAGCTATCGCCATCGAAACATTCCTCACCACCGATCAATTCGGCACCCCGTTACTTGAACGAGCCCGAATCCATAATCCGAGTGGCGGACGTCGTACCTGCCCACTGGTAGAACTCGAATAATCCAACTGATTTCACCTCAAAAGAGCAGTTGTGGGTCTAGCTTGGCGAGTACTGGACGTCGAACGGAGATGCCGTGTCAACTGAACTCACCTACCTAGCCTGGAGCGCCTTCCTTTGTATCGTGCTGTGGCTGCCTTACGTGCTTGAACGAATCCAAAGTCAAGGTCTTGGTACCGTCCTGACGTATCCAGAGAACCCCCCGGCGCCAGCAGCCTGGGCGCAGCGAGCCCAACGAGCACATCTCAACATGGTTGAAAACTTGCCCGCCTTCGCAGCTCTCGTGATTATCGCCCATCTCACTGACGCCAACGCAGCAGCTGGAGCAGCGCTTTTCT
Organism: Candidatus Neomicrothrix sp. UBA6944; assembly: GCA_002448715.1. Classification (GTDB taxonomy): domain Bacteria; phylum Actinomycetota; class Acidimicrobiia; order Acidimicrobiales; family Poriferisodalaceae; genus UBA6944. The sequence continues at coordinate 11,907 of DJZU01000060.1, forward strand.
TTTGGGCTCGGCTCGCACACGCGGTCGTTCACATCATGGGCCTTCCCTATATCCGCACACTGGCCTTCGCTGCTAGCTGGGTCGGAATGCTCATGATTTTCTTTTCGGTGCTTTAGACCGTAAGCGCCTCTAGCAACAAGCCGAGGAACGGCTGGACTCGTGGTGTGCGCTTGCGATTCCTTCGGAACCGTGGACCTTGTTTTCTCTAATTGTCTCCGAGTTCCCTAGTCTTCCCAAGAGCCGCAGCTCGGGCCTGAGAGATTTTCAGCCGCCCGCCACAGTGATAGAACCCGTCATGCCCGGATGCAACGAGCAGAAAAATTCGTATGTTCCAGGTTGAGAAATCTCGATCATTGCGGCAGAGCCCCCACCTACGACACCACTGTCGAACTCTCCAGTGGGATTCTCAGGAGTCCCCGCGGTGACACTATGAGCCTCCGCGTCCGAGTTAAAGAACGAAATCTTCCCCGGTACAGCATCCTCGACGACCTGATAATCGAAATCAGCGATCAAATTGGTGTTGCTAGCAGTACGCGACCCAATGACACTCGCACCCGAAGCCTTGGGATCCGCCAACGGCCAAATGCTCGGATTCCACATTGAAAACGCACCTAACTGATTGTCGTGCTCACCATCGGCCCAAGCATGAATCATCCAACCCTCACTGGCATCACCCTGCGGTTGATCCAATGGACCGTCCTTTGCCCCAGCACACACCGACGGCAACACGGTCACATCCTGACCCGCAAGCCGACACAAGTTGTAGTGAATGTGCCAGTTATCGAGCGGACCACTAAAACCTTCAAAGTGATCATTCCCAACCGCAGCGAATGGCATATAGAACGCCGCACCCGCAATTTCGACGTCAACCCCTTTCCACACACCATCCTTGCAACGGCCAAGAGCCCCAAACGGGGGAGCAGAGTTGTCAGCAGCTACAAAAAGCAGAATCTCTGGAGCCGAAGGATCGAACTTCCCGTCAACAATCAACGGAAAATTCGTGAAATGCGAACCCATATTTGGGGTCTGAGCACGGTCAGGGAAATACCCAGCTGCGCAAGCGTCATTCACATCGGCGAAACGACCCAACGTGTCTTGCACTTGACCTAACTGCCGAACCAAAGTTCCCAACTCCATTGAGGTCATATTCATCTCAGATGGAATGGGTTCCCTCGAATCAAACAAAGCTTTAAGGTCTTGAAAAGAGCACGGCAATTCAACCACCTGGCACCGAGTTTGACTGCCCTTCGGACCCTCAACCAAAGCAGGGATGATCTGATCCCCACTTTGAGTAAACACATACCTGGTGTAGCCGACGCGCCCCATGGGGCCGTCTGGCATTACCGATGGCGCAAATGCATCTGAAAGTGGCGCATAAGCCGTATGGTCGAGAGCCAACGTTGGATCATCGGAATTCGACACGAATTCACTGC
>DJZU01000090.1:0-78428 GCA_002448715.1 Candidatus Neomicrothrix sp. UBA6944
ATCTGAGAACTAATTCCGACAACTTTGGAGTATCAAACTCCGAGCAGGTCTCGAGCCCCAGTGTCACTGCTTGGGTGCCGTAGTTTCGACATCGCTCGCGCTTCGATTTGTCGAATTCGTTCGCGCGTCAGGTTGAAGTGTTCTCCGACCTCTTCGAGGGTTCGAGGCTCTCCACGGTCAAGCCCGAATCTGAGCTTCAGAATTTCTCTCTCTCGTTCATCAAGAGGTCCAAGCAACTTGGTGATCTCGTCGGGAAGACGCGCAACCGCCGCTGCTTCTTCTGGATCTTCAGCATTTCGGTCTTCTACAACGTCTCCAAGTTCTGCGTCACCATCTTCTCGGAGTGGTTCGGACAACGAAAGAGGCTCTGCTGCGAAGCGGAGAGCTTCGGAGACCTTGTCTTCGGGCATGTCGACTTCAACTGAAAGTTCAGCAAGCGTAGCTGGGCGCCCATATTTGAGTTCGAGTCGGGAACGGGCTTTTTGGAGGCGGGCGAGGGTGTCACCTGCGTGAACGGGAAGTCGGATTGTTCTACCGGTGTTCGCTATGCCTCGAGTGATCGCTTGTCGAATCCACCACGTGGCGTAGGTGGAGAATTTGAAGCCTTTACGCCAGTCAAACTTTTCGACGGCGTGCATGAGACCCAGGTTGCCTTCTTGGATGAGATCAAGAAGTGGTAGTCCTGACGCTTGATATTTCTTCGCTATCGATACAACAAGACGCAAGTTCGATTGAACGAAGGTACGTTCTGCTCTTTCGCCTTTTCTGTCAGCTCGGCGAAGTTCACGTTTCTTGGTTGACGTTATAGCTGAACCGTCAGGTAGCTGATCAGCCTCTAATACTGCGCGGGCTTCGGTCCCAGCTTCGATTTCCTGTGCAAGACGCACTTCATCGTCTTTTGTGAGAAGCGGATACTGTCCGATATCGGTGAGGTAAAGACGAACTAGGTCTTCTTCATCTCGTTCGACCCGATTCTTGGCCACCTGCCGACCTCTTTCCCCTGACCGGACTACACGACCACAAAGTGGTCCTTTCCGCCGGTACGCTCGTCTCGTCAAAGACACGATCTATTTCGACTCTGAATTACGAGCCTAATCGCTTGCCTGGAAACTACCGGCTGGAATCGCGATTTCCGACACGCATTGCGAGCAGAAAATGACAGAACCAATTTCGGTACCCGATGACGATCTTGAAATTGCTCTCCTGCAAATGACTTTTGAAGCTACAGACCCCGAGTTGCTGCTACCTGTCTTGTCGAAATACATCGTGATGACACGCAAAGAAGCGGCCTGCCGTAATGCAGATCTGTGTGTTTCGTTTACCGATCCGAGTCGTTTTGTGATTATCGAGAAATGGGATTCCGAGCAAGCTGCCAGAGAGCATTTCGACTCTCCTGTTATGGTCGAAATGGCGGAATCGTGTTCAGGTGTCCTCGCCGATCGACCCGATGTTGATTTATTGCAAGGGCTTAGCGCCCACGACCTGAACTGAAAGGCCGGTGTGGCAAAGCGAGCTTTGGTTTGTGGCGCAGGCGGCTTCATCGGAAGCCACTTAGCAAAACGCTTAGTTGACGAGGGTTATTGGGTTCGGGGCGTAGACATCAAACATCCCGAGTGGAGCGCTAGTCCAGCTGATGAATTCCTTATCGGGGATCTTCGAGATCCAAGTGCAGCTGTTGCGGCACTCGCTGGCGGTTTTGATGAGGTATATCAACTCGCTGCGGACATGGGCGGTATGGGATTTATTCATTCAGCCGAAACTCAGATTATGCACAACAGCATGTTGGTCAACGTCAACATGGTTGAAGCCGCGGCTGAAGCTGCCGTGGACAAATATTTTTTGGCTAGTTCGGTGTGCGTGTACCGCGACATGGATTTAGGGGAAGCAGAGCTAACAGAAGACGACGCGTATCCCGCATTGCCAGATAATGAATACGGTTGGGAGAAGTTGTACGCGGAACGAGCGGTGGCTTCTTATGCACGGGAGGGTCGCTTTCAGGCCCGTATCGCACGTTTTCAGAACTGCTACGGACCCGAAGGCACTTGGACTGGTGGTCGGGAAAAAGCTCCCGCCGCGTTGTGTCGGAAAGTGGCCGAATCGACAGACGGGACCATCGATGTGTGGGGTGACGGCTCCGCTGTTCGCAGTTTCATTTACGTCACAGACTTAGTTGAAGGTATTCGGAGGCTCGTGGACAGCGAGATGACCGAACCTACCAATATCGGCACCAGAGAATACGTGTCAGTGAAGCAACTAGTGGCGTTAGTCGCAGACGCTGCTGGAAAAGAGATTTCGCCTCGCTGGGTTCCAGGGCCAGTCGGAGTGCAGAATCGTAATTTTTCTAACAATCGAATCGAATCACTGGGTTTCGAACCGCAATCTGATCTTGCTGACGGATTATCAAGAACCTATCCGTGGATAGAACAGCAAGTTGAGTGCAATTGAGGCACCTGCTTCTAGGTTAGGAGCTGCGGCATTCTTCAGAAATTCGCTCAATCTCTGTCCAACTCAATTCACTTGAGTCCCACAGTTGGTTGAAAGCCTCATCAGCTACATCAGTAAAGCCGTGCCTATTACGGAACTGATATTGCCGGCGTTTTTGTTGGCCGCCAATTCCAAGACGCTCTAAACGGCCTACGCAATGCACGTCCCAGGCCGAGAATTGACTGAGCTCTAGCTCTTCGTCAGTGGGAGCGTCGTCAAATCGACCCGAACGACGATCCATAATCCGAATAAGGAGCCTTCCTATTGTGTCCCGGCTTCGCGCCTTGCCAAATTGGCGTGGTCGTTGAGTATTTTCTAAGGCTCCACCATCAACCCACAACTGAATCGGGTCATAGCTGACTATCTTGCTTCGACCCAAAGGTGATTGTTCATCAATCTCAAGACCGATTGCTTCTTCAAGGCCAAGTCGCTCGGCGACTTCTGCGACGACCTCACCAATCACTGCTGCGTCGTAGAAGACCATCTCAAAGGACTCGGGTGTCACCGAGACCTCTGGCATTAGCTAGGTGCCTCGGCTCTAGCCTCTCGCGACATGTCTGCGATTTCATCAATTTCGTCATCGCTGAAGCCCGCTAACTCACGGAAACGTCGGGTGAGTTGGATCGGGCTATCGTCGTCCTCGCCTCGGAAACCGTTGAATGAGAACAAGCGGTCTACGACCTTTTGAAATTCAAGGGCCTTGTCAAGACGTTCTTTGTCGTTTTCTGTCAGCCGACGGAGCCAGTCTGAACCCATCTTTACGTGAGTCACTTCATCGGCAAGCATCCAGTCTTCGCAGAATTCCAGGACGGGGTCACCAGCTAGGTTCCCGAACTCTTTCATCGTGTTGAAAACGTCAATAGCAAGACCTTCGAGAGCTCTGTTGACTCCGGTAAGCCGCAAAACGGGATCGGGGTTACATGCGGCTTCGTACAGGAGTCCATTCTCAGCAAATTCACCGAGTTCGGTTCCCATATGGTCAGCTAATGAGACAGAAATTTCGCAGTGACGGGCTTCATCCCAACATTGACGAGCCATGTCAAGTTTCAACTCAAAGGGGACATCTTCCCCGACTTCGAAATCCCAGCAGGTTCGGCCAGCGCCCTCTAGTGCTTGAATTTCACCTACAAAGATTCCGTGCATTAGCGCCCGTGCGCGATCGGGGCCGTTTGCTAGCTCGGGAGTAAGTTTCGCCAATTGTTCGCTGGTGTTACCGCCACCAACTCGAGCACCGCGAGGGTCGCTCAGGCGTTGTTCGTTGGTTTGTCGGATGAAGCGAGCGTCGCGGGCTAACTCTTCAGCAGGAAAGATTTTTCGCATTAGTTCTCCTCTGGAATTTCTACGTAGGGATCTCCGATTGAGCCCGGGCCGGCAATACCGCCTGCTGCCAGCATAAGCTTTTCTAGCTTGAGTTGATGATTCATCGCTCGCTCAACTTCTGCTTCAGTTTCAATCATCGACTGAATGAGCATTTCACCTTCACGCCAGTCATTGAACTCATCCTGGAGAACAAAGTCCAAAATTCTGACAGTTGGCATATCAGTAATTTCAGATGTGGCGTTGCGATGGTATGTGTAGGCGGCGATCTTGTAAGGAATCAGCACGCGATAGACGCCGACCAGCTTCTCGATAGTCATTGAGGCCTCTTCGGGCTCGGTCATCGCCTCGAAGAAAGCAACCAACTGGTCGTTAGCTGGCACGGTAAGTCGTTCCGTTTTCATTTCTCGTAACTCGGGAAGGCGTTTATCGAATAACTCTGCGTGCCAAGCATGGTGATAGCAGTGGGTTCCGAGTCTCAGCTTCACATCAAGCTCTGGGACGGTAGCTACCCATCCACCCAAGGCTTCGAAGAGTTTCATCTCAACCCATTTGTAGTTACCAATTCGTTCAGCTGTTTCTTCAACGTCAAATAGCCCGGGGAGACTGCGGCGATCCCAGGGAGCGAAGGGTTCACGTGGCCGCTTTGTGTCTGTCATTAACGCTCTTTCAATCGGTGGAGCAATGAACTGGCTCGCTGATTCTGTCTCAAAGTTGTCGGTGAGCTTACCGTCCGTTCAGTTGGAACAAAAAACGGCTGCAGATTTAGATTCGGATGTTTTACCTATAGCGGTTAGTAATTGGTAAACGTCTATCTTTGCCGAACGCTTTGCCTGAGATACGAGGTCCTGGTGGCGACTGACGGCGCTTGTATTCAGCGAGGTCAACTAAGCGAGTGATTCGATCGACTAGTTGAGGGTCGTGGCCTTCAGCAACGAGTTCTGCTGCGGTTCGGTCAAGTTCAACGTAGGCCTCAAGTAACGGGTCAAGCTGTTCATAGGGAGGTAACGACTGATCATCGGTCTGGTCGGGTCGGAGTTCAGCTGAGGGAGGTTTGGTGATTGATGCTTCTGGAATGCACGCCAACGAAGTTTGTGAGTTTCGCCACCGACAAAGTTCATATACCAACAACTTGGAACAGTCTTTGATGACAGCGAAGCCTCCAGCAGTGTCCCCATACAAGGTCGAGTAACCAACTGATGTTTCGCTCTTGTTGCCTGTAGTTAAGACCAACCAGCCTTTCTTGTTTGACAAGGCCATCAAGAGAATGCCGCGTATGCGACTTTGCAGATTTTCTTCGGTCAAATCAGGATCGTGACCACGAAAAAGAGGCTCCAGCATGTCGGTCAACGCGGTATGTGCTGCCTCGATCGGGATCCTATGCAGAGCAATACCTAGGTTTGCTGCAAGCGCGGCCGCGTCGTCTTCGGACCCCTGACTGGAGTACCTAGAAGGCATTGACACACCTTGTACTCGTTCAGCTCCTAAGGCATCTACGGCGATGGCTGCTACGAGACTGGAATCGACTCCTCCGGATAGACCGATCACTACTTGGTCGAACCCATTTTTTTCTACGTAATCTCGGGTTGCTAAAACCAGAGCATTCCAAACTTCAGATGTTTCGTCTTGTCCTGGTGCCACGGCAGGTTCGGGGATCGGTCTCTTTTTTTTCTGTGGTCCAGAAGTGGTTATAAACGGCAGTTCCCCTATCGGTCGCGCCTCAACATCTAGGTCTACGATTTCCAGTGCTTCTTCGAATTGCGGGAGTCGCGCAATGAGGTCACCGGCACTGTCGGTGACAAACGAAGACCCGTCAAAGATCAATTCGTCTTGCCCACCCACCTGGTTGACATATACAGCCGGGAGACCGTGATCAACGAGTCGTTCAAGAATGGCCGAAGATCGTGATGCGTCCTTGCCCTGTTGATATGGCGACGCATTCAACGAAATAACTAAGCCTGCACCCGACGCAATTTGTGTGTCCAGTGGACCGTTGTCGAACCAAAGGTCTTCACAGATGGAAATGCCGACTGTTACGTCAGCGATTTGGAAGATCGGGCCAGCCGAGGTTCCAGGCGTGAAATATCGTTTTTCGTCAAAAACCGAATAGTTGGGTAGCAACTGCTTTCGATAGATTCCTGCTATCTCACCCTGATGGCAAACCGCTGCAGAGTTATATAGCTGTTGACCTTCACGTTCTGGGAACCCGACTATTGCAACGGTGTCTGAACATTGAGCTGCGATATGTTCCACTGCCGCGTGTGCTTCTTCGATAAAGCGTTGTTTGAGCAGCAAGTCTTCAGGTGGGTAGCCACATACTGCTAGTTCGCTGAATACGGCCACATCGGCGTCTTGTCGAACCGATTCCTCATAGGCGTCAACGATCGCAGCGACATTGAATTCAAAGTCTCCGAGTCGAAAGTTCAGTTGCGCTATAGCAACTCTGATTGACGCCATACCTATGAGGCTAGAAGCACTGCGAGGTTGGTGGCGAAAAGTATTCGGACGGGGCTACCGGCCCCGTCCGACATATTGAGTTTTAGAGTTGTGTTACGCCAATGCGCCGCAGCACGTGTTTGTTATCAGAGTCGCTACTACGTAGGGGTCAGCGTTAGCGTTCGGTCGGCGGTCTTCGAGGTATCCCTTACCGTCGCGTGCTACTTGCCATGGGATTCGAACCGACGCACCGCGGTCTGATACGCCGTAGCTGAACTGGTCAAACCGCTGCGTTTCGTGCTCGCCAGTGAGTCGATCTTCTATACCAACTCCGTATCCAGAGAGGTGTTCTTCCGGTTTTCCAGATGCGCCCAACGCTTGAGCAGCTTTTTCGACTGCGTCGTAGCCTTCGCGCATGTCATTGGTCGAGAAGTTCGTGTGCATCCCCGCTCCGTTCCAGTCCCCTTTCATGGGCTTGGCTTCGATGCTGATTTCTAATCCATGCAGTTCGCCAGCACGGTAAAGCAGGTAACGCGCCATCCAGAGATGATCACCGACGGTGACGGTATCGACCGGGCCTATTTGGAACTCCCACTGGCCAGGCATAACTTCGGCATTCGTTCCTGAAATAGCTAATCCGGCTTCGATACACCATGTGGTGTGTTGTTCTACTAATTCTCTTCCCCGAATTTTTACCGCTCCTACCCCGCAGTAATAAGGACCTTGGGGGGCAGGAAAACCTCCAGTGGGAAATCCTGCTGGCCAACCGGTTGCCGGGTCCAGCATGGTGTATTCCTGCTCAAGGCCAAACCATGGCTCTTGTCCTCCGTACTGATCCATCGCTGCGCGAGCACCGGCACGGGTGTTGGTTGGGTGCGGTGACATATCCGCTGTGAGCAAGGTTTCGCACATGACGAGGATGTTGTCGCCTCCGCGTATTGGGTCCGGGCACTGGAAAACAGGCTCCAGGACGACATCTGAGTTATCGCCTGTTGCCTGGTTAGTGCTTGATCCGTCGAAACCCCAAATTCCGGGTTCGTCACCATCAGCGAGAACCTTGGTCTTTGACCTGACCTCTGCTGTCGGCTCTGTTCCATCAATCCATATATATTCGGCCCGATACGCCACAGTGTTTACTCCTGATTGAGGGGATGGGGACGAAAGGCAAGCTAACAATTAGAAGTGCTGTATCGCGCCATTTTTTGCCGAACCATTTACCCGCGACCCGCCAACCCGGTCAAAAAGCCCTAGTTCTCGCCTTGTGCGGCAATTGTGAATGTCATGTAAACGGAACGCTTTGAAGTTTGATTTGTGGGCAGAATCACCAAGAATGGGTGCTTGAAATTGGCGCATTGAACCAAGAAGGAAAGTTGAGTTGGATGGAGCGACCACAGGACTATGTGCAACGCCGTGTAGAAGAGCGAGGTGTGCGTTTAATTCGTCTTTGGTTCACCGATGTTCAAGGTCAGATCAAATCCTTCGCTATTTCACCCGCGGAGTTAGAGACCGCTTTCGAAAACGGCATGGTTTTTGACGGTTCGTCCATCGATGGCTTCAGTCGTGTACGCGAAGAAGACATGGTCGCTCGACCTGATCCTGCGACTTTCGAGTTAATGCGCTGGGGTGGCAATGACGAAAATGCGGCGCGCATGTTTTGTGATATCGAACGCGCTGATGGAAGCCCATTTCCCGGTGATTCGAGACAGGTTCTGCGTCGTTCGATGGAAAGAGCTCATGCCGAGGGGTTTACATTCTTCACTGCACCCGAGTTGGAGTACTTTCTCTTTGAGGCCAACCGAAACGGTGACCCTGTTCCGCTCGACAACGGGAGCTACTTCGATCTCACCACTGCCGATGTTGCTAGCAGTATCCGCCGTCAAACTTTGACCACGCTCGAAGCTATGGGAATCCCCGTTGAGTATTCATTCCATGAAGATGCGCCGAGTCAGCATGAGATCGACTTGCGGTACACAGATGCTTTAACCATGGCCGACAACGTTATGACGTTCAGGCTAATTGTCCGAGAAATAGCACTTGAACATGGAGTTCATGCAACATTTATGCCCAAACCGCTTACAGGAGTTCAAGGTTCTGGGATGCATACCCACCTTTCCCTGTTCAGAGATGGAGTGAACACTTTCCATGACCCAGAAAGTCCCGACGGCTTATCTGAAATAGCACGGGGTTTTATCGCCGGCTTGTTACACCATGCGAGAGAAATCACTGCCGTCACTAATCAGTTAGTCAACAGCTATAAGCGTCTGGTGACCGGTTACGAAGCACCTGTAAACGTGTCATGGGCTAGAGCGAACCGTGCAGCCTTAATCCGGGTACCCACGAGTCGCGAAGGCGGCGTTGACGACACGACTCGTATCGAATACCGAGCCCCTGACCCTGCGTGCAATCCATATCTCGCGTTTGCTGTAATGCTCGCTGCTGGCATGAAGGGAATCGAACAGGGCTATGAACTGCCGCTCGAGGCTCCTCCGTCAATGACCGGTTTTACCGAGCATGGAGGGTTGATAGATCAAGCTCAGCTTCCCCAATCCCTAGATGAGGCTCTAGATGAAATGGAGAAAAGCGATCTTGTCGCAGACACGCTAGGCGATCATTTGTTCAGCTGGTTTCTTCGCAACAAAAGACGAGAATGGAACGACTACAAGGCTCAAGTAACACCGTTCGAACTTGACCGCTACTACTCGAACCTGTGATGTCGGTCTTAGCTATTTATCCATCGGACCCCGCTCCGGAATTAGCTCAGTTGTTAGATCTGAGTGGTTTTATTTGGAAAGGCGTGGAGCATCCATCAGATGTCGACAACCTCGAGCCCGATGAGGGATGGGGTGGGGCGATCGTTCAGGTTGGACCCGACGGTGATTTAGGTTGGGGCATGCTTCGCGCACTTCGAAAACGCGACCTTCCTGTCTCTCCTCTTTTGTTGATAATTCGAGGGAGCGATTTACAAGAACTGGAACTGCGAGACGACTTGTTTGATGATTTCTGTCTCAACCCGTTTCATCCACGCGAACTCGAAGCGCGTATAAAACACATGCTCGCCTCGGAAATCGAAAGCATTACCGGTGAACGAATCGAGTATGGGCCTCTGTTACTGGACTTGGAAACGTACGAAGCATCGGTTAACGGTCAACCTTTGGACCTAACGTTCATGGAGTACGAATTGCTCCGGTTCTTATCAGCAAGTCCAGGGCGAGTGTTTACCAGAGAGGTACTTCTCAGCAGAGTTTGGGGATATGAGTACTACGGCGGAGCGCGAACCGTGGACGTTCATATTCGCCGTCTGAGAGCCAAACTCGGCGAAGAATATGCCAGCTTGATTCAGACGGTGAGAAGCGTCGGCTATCGGCTGGGAGAGAGCCGTCGACGCTAACTAGGTCACACCGAAAGCTTCGCTAGCTAGTAGTTGGTCTCAATGAGACTGCTTCCCTCATGTCTTGAGTCCGCATCGTCTTTCAGGGAGTTGCCTAACAGAGCTGCTACAGCAACAAGACTCAACGTGATGAAAAACGGGCTCAGCAGCAAAATAACCGCGATTGCTATGCCTCCAACCATGCCCCTGATGGTAGCCAGTCCTTCACCAGTCGAGTGATTTTCAGAAACAATTAGGTGTTGACGCGGCACCACGACCATAGTTTTTCTACCGCATTAATCGTGGATCAACCATCCGTCATATAAGCAATAGCTTCGATTTCTACTAACCCACCGAGAGGTAAGGCCTTGACAGCTATGGCCGAACGCGAAGGGCGATGGTCTCCAAATACTTCCGCATAGGCATCATTCACAACCGAAAAATTCTCGATATCGGTCATGAAAACTGTGCACTTCACTACATCACCAAGGGTGAGACCGTTCTCACTGAGAACATGTTGAGCGTTCGCCAACGCCTGCGTCGTCTGAGCCCCGACTCCGTCAACCAGGGAACCTTCCGAGATGCCCAACTGCCCTGAGACGAATAAGAGATCACCAGCTTTATAAGACGCTGAATAATGAGCTACTGGCTTAGACACGTGCTACCTCCGGTGAGTTAAGAAAGACGGAATGCTGAATTACCCTGTTGGTAAATCAGAGGGACAGCCCCGATTCAACCATGTGGCTGCGGCAACCGCTGCGAATACTGCGTCTCCAGCAGCAAGATTTGCGCCGTCACCGACACTAATTATCTCTATCTCGGGAGTGTCTGAAGATCGGAGTACACCAAATGAGCGAATGGTGAGGTCATGTACATCCCCATGCTCGTCGACACTTAACCCTTCGGAAGTTACCCAGCTATAGGCCATATGTGCTGCTCCGATGCAGTAACTGCGAAACATCACCCAATCAAGCGGGGTTCCCGCGTTTACCTCAACACTGATGAGTCCGTTTGCGACCGTGGCCTTCGCAGACGCCCCTGAAGGCGCCGTCACCCAATCCACTTGTCCCCGAAGTCCCGCCCGCAACATTTCCGCCTCAGCCCACCCTGCACCACGGATAGCTGACGACGTCGGCGGCCCAGGAATCATTACTTGTTCGATCTCACACTTCGGCAGCAGAGGACGGATCCGTTTATCAATGTGTGCCGTGCTGACTAACCGGAAAATACCCGATCCATCTGCATGTAACCCAACAGAGATCGGTGGACGTTTGGGGCCGTGCCGAACAGTGTCTTCTCTAGACCATAAAACTCGAACCGCGCGACCATTTTCTTGGGCAAGTTTGCGGGCGATGTCAGTGACATCGCTAGAAGTCTTCCCACCAAACGCGCCTCCATTCGCAACAGGGTCTGCTGGCTCACCCTGCGGGTCACACCAGGATGCATCCGTTTCAAGGTAAGCGGGTTCCACCCAACAAGTTCGCAAAGTGACAGCCCAATCGCCCTCGGGAAGTTCCAAAGGGGGACGAGGTTCCAAACTGCTACGCCGACCCTGGATCTTTCCGGCCTGCTCTCTTGCTTGATGAAGACTGTCCGCGACGTGCCACCGCGAGTCATCCCGAACCGCCACAAGGGCATGTTCAGGAGTTTCGTCATCAGCGAAGCCGCCTTGCCCTAACACCACCTCAGAGCCAACTACCTGCGACGTGTCCGCTTCGAGGGTTGCTTGGCGGGTCGCGAGTTCCAAGTCACGCGAAGGAAACTCCACCAACACTTCCGAAGCTGCTTCCCTAATGGTCTGCCAGCCAGTGCACCTGCATAAGTGCGCCGCCAAAAGTCGGTCGATGGTTTCCCTATTTCCGAGATCGGAACCTTTGCGTTCGTGCCCCACTAACCGGCACACGATTCCGGGAGTACAAAAACCGCATTGCGAAGCGCCATGCGCCAAAAACGTGTTCGCCCATCTGCTTTGTTCGTCTTCTGTAAGTCCTTCTACCGTTGTTACCTGCCGACCCAACACTCGACGCAGAGGAGTCACGCAAGCGACTCGCGGGTCACCGTCAATCAACACGGTGCAACATCCACACTGGCCCTGAGGGCTACATCCATCCTTTACCGATCGTTTCCCTAGGTGATCTCGCAGAGCACCGAGAAGACTGCCCCCGTCATCGGGAACGTCTACCTCATGTCCGTCAAGTTGGAAGCTGATGATCGGTCCGATGGGAGTACCTCCGTCTACGAATAACCCTCAACGCTTCGGATGAGACCACAGTTCAGGCTACGTTCCAAGGAGTGGATCGCAATATGTGGGACCCAAAGTACCTATCGCGCCGAACATTTCTGTCTTTGTTAGGCGGTGGCTGTGTCGCCTCTTCATTATTAGCTGCCTGCGGAAAACGTTCGGAGCCAATCAGCGAACTTCGTACCGCGTCAAAATGGTTTTCGGATCAAACAATTGTGAGCAACTTCGGGCCACAGAGAACGGTGTGGTCTTTTTCTGATGAGCAGGGCAACTTGGGTGGACTTTCGCCAGAAAAGATTGAGGTCGAAATTTTGGATGCGTCTCTTCACGCGATCCATCGAACTTCCGCATCGCGCCACACTGACGGAGTCGCTATGCCCTACTACCCCGTAATTGTGCCCTTCCAAAATTCCGAAGTTCACGAGTTTCGTTTTGATTTGGGTGTGCGTGGCATGTACGTCGGCTATGCGGTACCTGGATCAAAATCGACTAGTTCGATCATCTGGCCGGGCGATCAATTTCCAATGGTGCCAACTCCGACCCAATCGGAGACCCGCGGTGTCAAACCTATTTGCACCCGGCAGCCCTCATGCCCATTTCACAAGATATCTCTGGATGCTTCACTAGCTTCTCCGAACGCCACGCTTCTAATTGTCAGCACACCAGCGTTTTGCGGAACAAAGTGGATGTGTGGACCGGTGCTAGAGAATTTGCTTTCCGAAGTGGGGAGCGACCATCCAGGATGTGATGTGATTCATGTTGAAGTTTATTCCAACCCGCAAACCGACGACCTGGGTTCAATAGCACCAGCAGTGCAGGCAATGGGCGTCGATTATGAGCCCTTCATCTTCCTCATTGACGAGGCTGGCAGCGTGCTCCGACGCTTAGACCATATTTGGGACAAAGCGGAACTGAGGGAACTCTTATCACTGATTTAGTTTCGTGAAGTACTGCGACTCAACTAAATGAGTTTCCGCACCCGCATGTTCGTTGGGCGTTGGGATTATCGATAGCAAAGCCGGAACCCATCAAGCCATCTTTGAAATCCAAAGTTGCGCCTTCAAGTAACTGAGCACTCATGGGGTCAGTTACCACTCGAACATCGCCGAAAAACTGTGACATGTCATCCGTCTCGGTTTCAGAATCGAAAAACATTTCGTAGCTATAGCCAGAACAGCCACCAGGACGAACTGCGACCCGCAGCGCCAAATCCATCTCGCCTTCCGCTTCGATCAATTCTTTTACTTTTTCAGCTGCAATATCTGTAACAGTGATCATGTTCAAAAGTCCCAGTTCTCAGTACTCCTTCATTGTAGCGAAAGAATGACGTTGGATCACAGAGGACTGCGTAACTACCCTTGTATGTGTGAGCGAACAGTCCGTCAACGAATCCGAAGTCCTCACAATTCTGCGCGGGGTCATGGACCCAGAATTAGGCGACAACATTGTTGATCTCGGAATGGTGAGATCTGCATACGTCGAAGAAGGAACCGCCCACATCACAATCGCGCTTACGACAGCAGGCTGTCCTCTCCGCGCGACGATAAAGCGCGACTGCGAAACGCGTGTTAGTTCTCTCCCAGGGGTGTCTAGGGTGCAGTTGCACTGGGATGAGCTGACAGCCGACGAACGAACACGCGTAATGGAACGCGCTAGGGCTAACGCTCGCGACACCGCAGCTCCGACACAAATCCCCGCGAGAGCGAGAGTGATTTCAGTCGCTTCCGGAAAGGGCGGCGTTGGTAAATCCTCTGTGACGGTAAACCTGGCCACCGCTTTGGCTTCCAAAGGCTTCACAGTCGGAGTTCTCGACGCCGACATCTGGGGATTCAGTATTCCCAGAATGCTGGGAGTCGACTCCCGGTTAAGTGCCCGCCCAGCGGACCCAGATGAGGACCGGGGGAAAATTGTTCCTGATGAGAAAAAAGAAGGAGACGGGCTTCTCAAAGTTGTCTCAACGGGATTGATGGTGGAGACCGAAGAGACAGCTTTGATGTGGAGGGGTTTGATGTTGGCCAAGGCGGTCGAACAGTTTCTTCACGATGTCGATTGGGGGGAAGTTGACTATTTACTGATCGACATGCCGCCGGGAACTGGCGACGTCCAAATGGCCTTAGCCCGATTGCTGCCTCAAGCAGAGATGATGGTCGTAACTACGCCGGCAGTGAGCGCACAGAAGGTCGCCGTGCGGGTCGCTGACATGGCTCGGCGCAGCCACATGCCAATTTTAGGTGTTATTGAAAACATGTCCGCGTTCACAACACCAGATGGCACATCGTGGCCTCTGTTCGGCGAAGGCGGAGGACAGCGTCTCGCTGAAGAAATAGGAGCTCCCCTATTAGGTTCCATTCCGATCGAACCCGCCGTCTCAGCTGGGGGCGATACCGGTAAACCTGTTGCATCTACTGGCAGTAAAGCGGGCGAAATATTTCACGAAATTGCCGATCGCATCGTGAATGAAATTCTGCCGCCAGTCAACATGGCCGAATGCTCAGCATCGTCTATGACTGAAGTTCCCGTCGCGCTTCCCAGCGAATAGCGGTCGAACTACTGCGTTGAACCATGCGGTGGGGGATGTGCCAGGGCTTCGTCGTAACCCGGCTCACCTGGCATGAACACTAAAGGTGCACCATCTGAAGAAATAGAGATAGCGGGCAGTATCTCGGGGATCGCTGACAATGAGTCGGCCCACTGCATGACTTGGTCGACTGATCGTAATTCCAACAGAGGTTCCAGATTTGCGACCGTTGGCATAATCATCTCGAATTTGCCTGCTTCATGGAGTTCCATCGCTTCTTTCGGGGAGATCCAACAACTTTCAACAGTTTCCCCTCCGTCGTGAGCTGGTCGCTGACCTTGCGGAGAGCGAGCAACGAAAAAGCGCGTGTCGAACCTTCTTGGGGGGCCTACTGGCGTAATCCAATGGCTGACATACCTCAGATCATCAAAGTTCAAGTGCAATCCTTCTTCGCGACACAACTCCACCATCGTAAGGTCGCCTGAGTACACAGCTTCACGGTGTCGTTGGAATCGCTCATTTAGGTCTGGGTCGGACAAAGACAATTCATCGTTGCCAAATCTCGCGAGAAGAGCTCCGGCCTCTTCGAAGCACTCTCGGATAGCCGCCACCCAGTACGAAAGTCCCCCCTTATCAATTTGAAGTCGAGCTGAAGCTTCTCGATCATTCAGTCCAATCGAAATAGTCTCGATCTCATCAGTTGCTCGGTCAGCAACATCAACCGCTCCTCCCGGAAAAACAAATTGTCCAGGCACAAAATCGCTCTTGGGGTTTCGACGGAGCATGAAAGTTTCTAAACCCTTTTCTCCGTCGCGAACAAGCATGACAGTGGCAGCTGTCCGAACTTCAACTTCTTGGGTCAATTGTCCTTCTCTCCGAACGGACGTCCGTCATCGTCAGGAGGCTCTTCTGAATTCCATGTTTCGAGGTTCCATGTTGCCGAGGTGTTCGTAGCGCGGGAACGAAAATTGCGTCGTATGCCAGCTATTGCAACGGACCGAATCGGGGGTATCAGAATAATCAACCCAAAGACATCAGTCAGGAATCCCGGGGTGAGCATTAATGCACCCGCAAACAAGATCGCTATTCCAGAAAAAATTTCATCGCTGGGCATTTCACCTTTTTGCAGACGTTCGCGAGATCTCTTGAGCAACCCAAGACCTTGATGTTTGACGAGCCAAGCCCCAATCAAACTGTCAATGATCAACAAACCTATGGTGTTCCAGGCCCCCAAGGCCTGACCTACCTGGATGATGAGCACCAGCTCGATAATGGGTATAACAATGAACAGTACGAATAGAACAGCCACTTGTTTGATCTTAGTGATGGCACGTAAGGCGAATCGAACTCGGTCGGACCTATCCTTCTAACGTGCGACCACCGTCAGTTGATGCCCTATCGAGATCGTTAACAGACATAGATCTACCTGCTCCGCTTCTAGTGGAGGCCGCTCGAATCGCGATCGCAAACAATGACCCTGAGTCGGCCCGCCCTGAGGCGCTTAGGCTGCAACGGTCGCTGCTGGGTCCTGCAATCAACGCGACCGGAGTACTTCTTCACACCAATCTTGGACGCGCTCCGCTGGAGTACCACCAGCAGGCACAAGCAACGAACCTCGAACTTGACTTAAGCACCGGAGGTCGTGGGTCTCGAAACAAACATGTCGCGACCCTGATCTGCAAGTTGACTGGAGCTGAGGCAGCGCTAGTGGTCAACAATTGCTCTGCAGCTGTGACATTAGTGCTGGCAGCTTTGGCAAGGGATCGAGCGGTGGCAGTGTCACGCGGTGAACTGGTGGAAATCGGTGGGGGGTTTCGCATACCGGACGTAATGTCAGAGTCCGGTGCCCACCTCGTTGAAGTCGGGACGACAAATAGAACACGAGTCGCCGACTATCAGGCCGCTTGTCGCCTTCACGACGCCGCTCTCTTGCTAAAAGTTCATCCCTCGAATTACAAGATCAGCGGTTTCACTGAAGAAGTCTCAGTTGCCGCTCTAAGCAACCTAGGAATTCCTGTAGTCGCCGATCTCGGATCCGGGTTCATAGACGAAGGTTGCCATTGGCTGCGAGAAGGCAAACCGTCGTGGCTGCGCGATGAACCAGCGGTAAAGCAAACCCTAGAAGCGGGGGCGGCTTTGGTGACTTTTTCGGGCGACAAACTATTCGGAGGCCCGCAAGCTGGGGTAATAGCCGGGCGAGCGGACCTAATCGAAGCCTGTGCTCAACATCCGCTTATGCGGGCATTTCGACCTGGAGCCCTCGTACTAGGTGCGCTCCAACAGACAGCACTCGCCTACCTCCGCCGAGACGGAGACTCGATACCTTTCTGGCGAATGGCCCAAACTCCAGTGCCTCAACTATTGGCTCGTGCCGATGCCATCTCTGCCGGTCGCTCAGTGACCACCAGTGCAATGGCTGGTGGCGGTTCGTTACCTGGAGAAGAAATCCCATCGGCCGGAATTCAGTTAGACGGCGATGTTTCGACTGGACTTCGGGAAGCTCCGATACCCGTTATTGCGAGAGTTCGAGATCAAACGACATTCATAGACCTTCGAACTGTCCATCCCGACGACGACACCTTGGTGGCAAACGCAATTGCCTCAATTATTTGATTAATGCACATCATCGCGACAGCAGGCCATGTCGACCACGGCAAATCAACCTTGGTCCGGGCGCTCACAGGTACCGACCCAGACAGGTTGACGGAGGAAAAAGAGCGCGGTCTGACGATCGATCTAGGATTTGCGTTTACAGAGCTTTCGTCGGGCCGAAAGTTGTCGTTCATTGACGTTCCTGGACACATTCGTTTCATCAAGAACATGCTTGCTGGGGTCGGTGGCGTCGACGCATGTCTTTTCGTAGTTGCAGCAACTGAAGGTTGGAAACCTCAATCCGAGGAACATCTTCGCATCCTCGAACTACTGGGAATCCGACACGGAGTTATTGCTGTTACCCAGATCGGGCTAGTTGATGAAGAACTAGCGCAACTAGCCCACATGGATGTAGAAGAACGCATAGAAAATAGCTTTCTCGAAGGCGCTGAAATCGTCTCTGTCGACAGTCTCACCGGCACCGGCATAGATGCACTGCGCGAATCGCTTGATCGGCTTACTGAATCAGTACCTACAGCAAACAACAACAAGCGGCCTCGGCTTTGGATCGATCGGGCGTTCGCCGCGACCGGTGCTGGCAGCGTTGTAACTGGCACCTTAACCGGGGGTCGTTTGAGAATAGACGACGAAGTTGCCCTCATACCTGGCAACATCACGGCACGGATCCGCGCCATCCAAACACAAAGCGAATCAAGAACCAAGATTGATCCCGGACACCGCGTCGCTTTGAACCTCGCCAATGTTGATTATCAAGAACTTCGTCGGGGAATCGCTTTGGTGTTCGACCAACAATGGCACCGCACCCAGAAGTTTGATGCAGCGATTCGAATTCTCCCCAGTCTCAATCATGACGTATCGAGACGCGGTGCATACTCGCTGTACATCGGTTCAGGTGAATGGCCAGTAAAAATCCGGGTATTGGGTCCGAGCCGTCTCACGCCAGGTTCTGACGGGTATGTGAGAATTTTTCTTCCAGAGAATCTGCCACTTCTGCCAGGGGACAGATTTGTTTTACGAGAATCCGGTCGCGATGAGACCATCGGAGGTGGTCACCTGCTCGACGTTGATCCCGTGCTGAAGGCATCCGAAGCACAGCCAGATCTCTCGGTCGAACGAGTGGTGGCAGAACGAGAATGGGTAACCGTTGATCAGCTAGAGCGCCTCACTGGTGTCCCGGCACAGCCAGTATTGGGAAATTGGGTTGCTCCAGAAACCGTCGTCGCTGCTTTAAAAGATGAGGTCCGGGTTCTGGTGGAACAAGCTGGCCCTCTCGGATTAGACGTAGCTCTTCTAAATGATCGGCAACGTCTGGCTATCAACAATTTGGAAGAGGTCGAAGTTTCCGATGGTCGAGCTAAGTCAGTTGATCAAGAAGACATCTTGGTTGATCATCCAATCCTTACAGAACTCGAAAAAGATCCTTTTTCCCCTAACCAGCCAGCTCAGTCATCCAGAGAAGAACTGCGGGGCTTACTGCAGCGGGGAATGGTCGTTCAAAATGAAGGCGTGTTCTTCGCTGCTTCAGCAATCCACGAGGCCTCAATACTGGTCGCCCATCTCTTGCAAAACCAGCCCGAAGGGCTCACAGTCGCAGAAATCAGAGATGCGCTCGGCACAACAAGAAAATTTGCGCTACCTATTTGCGCTGTGTTGGACAACACCGGAGTTACGCGAAGACGAGACGACCTAAGAATCGCTGGTCCACGCTTGCCTGAAATTTGACGCTTGACATCTCAGGATGTCAACAGCAGAGGAGAGGTCAGCAAACGACTTCGCCGTCAAGAACCAGCAGCATTTGCCTTCGTTCTGCTTCGTTCGCGCCACCCCATATGCCATGTGGTTCGCGAATATCAAGTGCATACGATAGGCAGTCTTCTCTAACTGAACACTGTCCACATATCGCCTTGGCTCGGGCCTCTCGATTTAATTTTTCATCTTTCCGCTCAAACCTCGGCGGCGGAAAGAAAACTGTCGATTGCGGTCCTCGACACGCAGCCTTGTGCTCCCAACTGTCATCTGGCAATGCAGCCATAATTTGCTCCCCCCAAAGAGCTTCCGGACGCAATCTAGGCGCGCCAGCCTAGGGAAGGCAAGAAAAAATCAAAAAACGATTCAATTTTTGAAACCCGTCGCTTACAGCGAATATTCAACGTTTCCGGACTCTGATCCGGTTATTTATGAAGCCGCAATGCTTGATTTATTGCTCTTTTTGTCGCATTTCTCGATAGTCGACAGCCCCGCCTTCTTCAGGCTCTACCTCTAAAATAAGACCTTCGAGACCAACAATACGCGCTGATTCGCCTTCTTTAATGGGCGTAAGTCGATTTACCCGAGCTCGCCACTGTGCGTTTTCAAAAACTACGAGACCATCGGGAGTGAGGTCCGTTGCCGCCTGGGTCATTTTGCCAACCATCCACTCTCTCCCCAGAGTGCTGGTGCCGTATCTAGTTCTAATTAACGCCGGCATTCCCGAAAGAACGAAAGCGAGGGTCAAACCAATTCCACCGACCAGCGTTAGCCAGCTCATGGAGTGCGTCGCGAAAAGCCATAGCGACCCGACAATCAAAAGCGCGGCACCAACAATGGTCCAGAATCGAGGCACTCCTGTTTGAAGATCAACCGCAAATCCAAGCATCGCTATAACCAGCAGCACGAGAGCCCAAAGGCGAATATCTAAAACCCCTAACCCATAACATCCAAACAGCAGTGAGCCACAGCCCACCCCACCAGCTACACCAATACCCCCAGTAAAGAAGTCAAGAAGCAACATTGACATCCCGGCAAGAAATAAGAGATATGTGACAGCTGGACTCGCAACGGTGTGAAACAACTGGTCCAACAAGGAAAGCTTGTTGAAAGCCACAGTTACATCGCCTGCCACCGAGCGTTGTATTAACCCGTCAGCTTGTTCAATTTCTATTGAGATTTTCTCAATTAGTTCCGCATCCTCCATCGCCAGCAGGAACTCACCGAGAGTTGGTGCCATCACGTCGACAAGACCATCATTGACAGCATCTTCGCCACGGCGCAGATCATTGGCACCTGCCTGTGGGAAGAACCCCGTCGGGGTTGTGAACTCTGCAAAATTTCCGATACGACTACCAGGCGCGATGCCTGAATAATCGGCCGCCTGTACCAGATGTGCTGCGGCACCTTGAGCTGTTGCTCCACTTTGACCTATCCAAGCGCCAACGGGAACTAGAGAACCCTCTATGTTCTGCAGAAGGTCAAGTACTTCTTGCTTAGCTGAGGCGCTTCCTGGACTATTGACTTGCAAGACGATGGCGAGCGCCCATTGCCTTTGCGCATCTTCTATCTGTAACTCGATGTAGTCAATTTCAATAGGGTCGAGAAGCCCACTTACTTCGATGATTCGAATCTCCCGTGAGTGCTCGTGGCCATCATGCGAGGCAGCTGGTGAGCCAAGGAAACCGACTAGGGCTACAACGATAATCATTAAGGCCGCTACCGAGCGGCGGGTGCGCTTCAAGTTGCTCAAGAGTTCGCCCATCAACCGGATCAAGATTATTTCGCCAAGACTACAGATCGGGCGTCAGTCTCCCATTCTCTTCCGACCTTGTCCTCATGGCACCTCGCTACTCGGTTGTAGGCGGCTAGCGTGGTAGGCGATGACTACTGTCCTTCTAGCGAGCGACGCGGACTGGCTTATTGAAGAAGTGCGTTCCGCTCTCAGCGATCCAGGGACCACCGTTAACGTGGTTCGCGCGGGTGCGGACGTACGCGAATTCGTATCTAGCCAAATCCCTGAGTTGGTGATTCTTGATTTACAGATTGGGAATATGGGAGGGATGGCGACATGCATGGACCTTCGCCTCGAAATTGATGCTGAGAGACTCTCTCCGATGCCAATCTTGATGCTTCTAGATCGCGAAGCAGACGTGTATTTAGCACAGCAGGCAGGAGCCCAGGGCTGGTTGGTGAAGCCACTGGATTCGTTTCGTTTGAAGATGGCCGCGGTCACATTGCTCGCCGGAGAAGATATGCGCGAAGAAGCAACTGCTGAGCCAGAACCGTCATCGGAAACTGTCCCGCAGCACGAGACTGAAGTTGATTCAGACGAAGCTGAGTCGAGTGATACCGAAGAGGCTTCCCAGGTCACATAAGT
This sequence comes from Candidatus Neomicrothrix sp. UBA6944, assembly GCA_002448715.1. GTDB lineage: Bacteria > Actinomycetota > Acidimicrobiia > Acidimicrobiales > Poriferisodalaceae > UBA6944. The sequence continues at coordinate 21,104 of DJZU01000090.1, forward strand.
CCAGTTGCGAGTTGTGGCCGGACCCCAGCGGAATCAAGTTGTATTTGCGCTAGCGTCAAAGGTTCCAGGACGTTACAACGGGCAGTGGCGCAGGTTGGTAGCGCGCTTCGTTCGGGACGAAGAGGTCGTGGGTTCAAATCCCGCCTGCCCGACCATAACGCGTTCACTTTTATTTGCAGTGGAGCCGCTAGTTCTAGCCACATGGAGAGGTTGAAATGATTGATCCAACAGGTCGGGTGATGATGATTAGCGGCGCGAACCGCGGTATCGGGGCGGCGTTAGCTCAGCAGTTCCACTCTGATGGCTGGACGGTGAGCCTTGGGGCTCGCGAAGTTGATGCTCTGCAGGCGTCGGTTCAACCCTGGGCAGACCAAAATGTTTCGTGTCACCAATACGATGCTCTTGATCCATCCAGCGGCGACGCATGGGTAAGTGCCACTGAAGGGTTGCACGGACGTGTGGACGGTTTGACAAACAATGCGGGCGTTGGCCACATGGAGTCATTAGCTGATCTTTCCGAGGAACTTCTCGACGAAATGTGGTCAGTTAATGTCAAGGGGCCGTTGCGTTTAATTCAACGGGCTCTTCCCTTATTAGCTATTTCCGGCGAAGGACGCATCGTGAACGTCGTATCTCTCTCTGGGAAGAGGGTAAAGGGAACTTTCGCGCCGGGATATGCGATGAGTAAACATGCATTTCTGGCTCTACACCACGCGGTCCGACACGCGACATTCGACGAAGGCATCCGGGTCACCGCTATTTGTCCCGGCTACGTCGAAACCGACATGACATCAAGCTTTGGAGTCGATCCAACAATCATGATTCAGCCCGGGGATCTAGCCGAAACCGTAGCGACCATCGTTCGGTTACCTAACACCGCGACTGTCGCCGAAATTTTGATGACATGCGAACCGGAGGTTTTGGGATAATCACAGCAATGAACATTGCGGATCTCTTAAATCAAAATCCCAAGCCCGATGACGTCGCTCTCATCGATCGTTCCAAGAGACCTGCCCTAGAAGTCTCTGTTGCAGAAATCACAAACCAAGTTCATGTGTTTGCCCAGGCCGTGATTGATTTGGGTTTGGCACCAGGTTCCCGAATCGGCTTACTAGCGGGCAACCTTGGCGAGTACTACACAGTGATGTTTGGTGCTCCAGCGGCTGGAATGGTTTTCGTACCCCTTAACACCCGGCTTCCCGAGTCCACCCTGCAATACATCATTCAAGATGCGGACCTCAAACTGCTGGTAACTGACAAACAGCATGCCGGCTTAAACGCAGATGTATCGAAAGTCGTTATCGGTTCCGAGCGGTGGGCACAGATGATGAGCAGCAAACCCGCGCCTAACACCGCGGAAGTCGAACCGGATGATGTAGCCATTCAAATCTACACATCAGGGTCGACCGGAAAGCCTAAAGGTGTGTTGTTGTCACACCAAAACGTGACTTTCACCGTGCTCGAATATGGTGCCGCTCTTCCAGGCGAAGTGATGCTGGTTTCCGCACCTCTGTATCACAAGAACGCCTCTATGGCATCGAAGCTTGCATTTGCCAGCGGCGGAAAAGTCGTTCTTCTTCCTCAATTCTCACCAGGTGAGTACCTAGATGCGATAACCGAACATCAAGTCACGATGTGCTCCGGAGTGCCGACCATGTACGCCTTGGTGACCGCTGAATTACAGAAGACGCCTGATCAACATGATCTTTCTTCGGTACAGCGAGTTCTGATTGGTTCCGCTCCTCTGACAGAGGCGCTATTTGATGATGTGCAGGCACTGTTCCCTGAGGCCCTGGTGACCAACGGCTACGGAACTACAGAGGCCGTGTTGGAATTTGGGCCTCACCCTGAAGGTCTTCCAAGGCCAAAGATTTCTCTCGGGTGCGAGCATCCGAGCGTTGAACTGAAGTTGGTAGATCCAGATACGGGCACAGAGTCAAATCATGGCGAGTTGTGGGTGAAATCTAAAGGGGTGATGCTGGGCTATCACGGCTTACCGCAAGCGAACGAGGAACGATTGACCGACGGCTGGTATCACACTGGCGATTTGATGCACCGCGACGAGGCTGGTTGGTACTTCTTTGTCGGTCGTGTGGACGACATGTTTGTTTGCGCGGGTGAAAACATTTACCCAGACTCCGTTGAACAAATGCTTGAACGTCACCCATCTGTGCATCAGGCAGTTGTAGTTCCTGTTAGAGACGAGTTGAAGGGTCAGTTACCTACAGCGTTCATTCGCAGTGAACCAAGCGTTCAGGTGGATGCAGATGAGATCAAAGAGTACGCACTCAAAAACGGACCAGCCTATGCTCACCCCCGGCATGTCTGGTTCGTTGATGAAATCCCGCTTGCCTCGACCGCCAAAATCGACAGAACCCAACTCACCAGAAATGCTGAGAAACTGCTGAACTTGGATACGGAGGTTCAATGAAAGCCATTGTCTTTGACCAACACGGACCAATTGATGTCCTCGACTATCGAGAGATTGAGGAACCGCCACTGCGACCAGGTGAAGTTCGTGTGGCGGTCCGAGCATGTTCGCTGAACTATCACGATGTCTTCACCCGCCAAGGCATGCCAGGAATCAAGGTTCCACTCCCAGGTATCCCCGGCTGTGACTGCGCTGGTGTTCTAGCCGAGGTCGCCGACGACGTAGCTGGCTGGCATATAGGGGACCGCGTTCTTGTTGACCCCGTCAGATACGAAGATGGCAAGCTGTGGATGATCGGAGACACTCTGTGGGGCGCCTACGCGGAATACGTGGTGGTGACGGCTGAACAGTTAATCTCGCTTCCCGAGGACGTCTCATTCGATGACGCTGCATGTCTTCCAGTCGCCTATGGGACTGCGCATCGAATGATGTTGACCCGCGGTGGTGTCACCGCCGACGACTCCGTTTTGATCTTGGGTGCGAGCGGAGGAGTCGGAACTAGCGCCTTGTTGTTAGCAAAAATGAGCGGCGCGTCAGTTATCGCTGCGGCGGGGACCGATGAAAAATGTGAACAGTTACTAGCTTTAGGCGCTGACGAAACTATTAACTACACCACTACTGATTTTGTAAAGTACTGCCGCGAAAACACAGGAAGTCTTTTCGGTGGGGGCGGTTACGACGTCGTAGTGAACTTCACCGGCGGTGACACGTGGGCAAAGTCACTGAAATGCGTGAAACTCGGTGGACGCGTCCTAACGTGCGGCGCAACTGCCGGTTTCGATCCCCCAACTGACTTGCGATTCATCTGGACCGCAGAAATGGACATTCGCGGATCCAATGGGTGGCAACGCAGCGATCTCAATCAATTGCTTCATTTAACTAAAACAGAAGAGTTTTCACCCGTGATTGACTCTCGTGTCGCTCTCAAAGACGGCATCTCTGCCCATCGCGCCCTTGAAGAACGAAAATTCTTCGGGAAGATCCTGATTAACGCCGACGCGCCGATCTAAATCAGATCAAGGCACTAAACGCGGAACTCTTTCTGTTTGCTGGGAATAGGGAAACTCGTCAGCAAATCCCGCCAAGAATTTGAACATCTCGGGGTCGTCGCAATCGTCCGCGAGCTCTTGAGGAAAAAGGTTCTTGATGTCGTCTTGAGGTAAGACCATGTAGTGCCGGAAATAATTCGCTATCGACAGTCGCATGCCCTCCGTTACCCGAGGGAATGCTCCATGCCACGTTGCCCCATGAAAAACAACCAGCGATCCCGCCGGCGCCTCCACAGGCACAGCTAGTTCAACCGCTTCAGGAAAACGTGGAGGCTCCATCCGGCGATGAGACCCTGGGACATACGCCAACGCTCCCCCATCCAGCGAGTAGTCAGTAATGCACCAGTTCGTATTCGCGGTCAGCGCGTTACGACCCCATGGACGGGGCACTGCGATCTGGTCGCAATGCAAACCCAAGTTTTGTCCGTAGCCGAACTCGCCCTGCCACTTAATGAACGCGTTGTGGCTACTAAATCGAGTTGCGTTCTGTCCTATGAGGTGGCGAATCAACGCTACCCCTATTGGATTAATAGCTAGATCTCGAAAGAGACGATCTCGAGCACATAGCTGTTGCACTAAAAATTGAGTTGGCTCACCTCGGTCTCCGCTGAACTGAGCGATGACATTCTCATCAGCGCTCATAGTGAGCTCAGCCTTCGGGCCTTCATCCAGGTCAAAGCCGCAACCCACTATTTCTTCAGCTTCAAATAACAACCGTTCCGCAATTGCTTTGATTGTTTCGGGGGCGACTCCTGTTTTTTCAGGTGGAACAACGCATAGGCCGTCGACCTCAAGCTGCAACACAAATTGCTCGAGTTCTAATTCTTGGATCTGTGGACTTAATCGAGTCTTAAGCGTCGTCGTCTCCATGAGACGAAACTAGCGTTTTCTAGTGAGTGCTTGTTCTTTACTCTTGAGGATTGAGCAGAACTGACAGCACACTCCCAGCTTCAATTACTTCACCAAGAGCAGCATGAAGCTCTGAAACTTGAACCGTCTCAGGTCGAAATACCACATCGCCTTGTTTTACGACACCCGTAGAAGTCAGGCCAAGAGATAACTGCCACAACTTGATTGATGACTCTGTAAGTGGGGTTACGTGGTAGTCAACAGTGAGGTCACTGGAACTGCCCGTTGCAGCTTCATCAGCGACATAGCCCAAATTCACCAAATTTCGTTCTAATTGGGCCACATCTGGTCCGTCACTGACTTTGTAAGCAATATCGCGATACATGGGCAACGAACCCTCCATCAAGATGACGGGTTTGTGGTCCACGGCATATAGGGCTGTTCCGAACTCGATTCGATCACCTGGCTTTGGGAGCCAGGTGACAGTTCCCGCCGCAACGTTAATAAGTCGTTGCGAGGGACCTTCGAGAAAGGCATGCTCGTCAGGTTGCGATGCCTTTCCTGAGCTTGCGCTGGGGGTGATAACTCTGGTGGAAATAGGTGTCGCTATGTCCAATGAATTGGACTTCTTTGAGGTACCGGAAATACCTATAACAATGACGACAACGCAGGCGATGCTCAGCAGCAACACGAGAATAGTGGTCAGGGTTTTTCTCATCTGGAGTCGCATCCGGTGATGGGGTTCAAGGTTTACAAGACTAGGGGCAAATTATGGGCGCCACAGTTTCAATGCTTCGGCCTGGCAGACCAAATCGCTGCGACCGGCGATTGGGGGATCTAACGTCAGGTCGTGCACTTAAGCGAACTGCAACATCTGATGGAAGAGACCTACGGTCTGCGAGACAGCGAACGAGGGCTTGCAGCTACCGTCGCTTGGCTCACCGAGGAACTGGGTGAACTAGCTCAAGCGGTGCGAAAGGGTGGCCGTGATGAACAACTTCACGAGCTCGGTGACGTTCTTGCTTGGTTAGCTTCTCTTGCAGCGCAACTGGACCTGTCACTTGAGGAAGCGGCGGATCGTTATGCCCAAGGCTGTCCGCGGTGCGGCCTCAAACCATGTAATTGTCCGAACTTGTCCATCCGAGGCTAAGAAAATCGACTCTGGCAGGCTGCTTCCGCTATCTGCACCGCGTTTAGCGCAGCTCCTTTTCGCAGATTGTCTCCGACAATGAACATTGCTAATCCATGATCAACTGTGGGATCACGTCGTATTCGGCCAACGAACGACGGATCCTGACCGGCAGCCGCAAGAGGAGTGGGGACGTCGGATAGGACGACACCTTCTGCCTCACCAAGTAGCTCTGTGGCGCGTTCTGGCGTAATTTCTGACCTAAAGCGCAGATTGAGGGCAAGCGAGTGCCCTGTGAAAACGGGAACTCTGACGCAGGTGCCTGAGACGTCAAGGTCGGGTATGTCAAGAATCTTCCGACTTTCGTTGCGAAGCTTTTGCTCCTCATCGGTTTCGCCGCTTCCGTCCAAAACAAAAGCACCTGCATGGGCGAGAACATTATGGGCAATCGGTTGAGCAAACGACGAAGGTGCTGGGTGCTCAACCGCAGACCCGCTATAGGTCAATCCTTCCGCATTGTCGACGGTAGCTCGAATCTGTTCTCCTAATTCTGCAACGCCGGCGAGGCCAGCGCCCGACACGGCTTGGTAGGTAGAGGCCACCATGCCAACCAACTGAGCTTCATTATGCAAGGGAGCAAGCACGGGCATGGCTGCCATAGTGGTGCAATTGGGGTTCGCAATAATGCCCTTGGGAGTGCGCAGGACTTGATCAGCGTTGACTTCCGGGACAACGAGAGGTACTTCAGGGTCCATACGCCAGGCAGAGGAGTTGTCGATTACTAAGGCACCTTGGGAAGCAACTTTTTCAGCTAATTCAAGCGATGTTGTCTTTCCTGCTGAGAAGAGGGCTATGTCAACCCCGGTGAAATCAGCCGTGCTTGCGTCTTCGACGACAATTTCTTGATCGTTCCATTGAATGCTGGTGCCTGCCGAACGCGCTGAGGCAAATAAGCGCATTTCGTCTAATGGAAATGAGCGCTCACGGAGGATGCTTCGCATCACTCCCCCTACTTGACCTGTTGCTCCGACGATTCCTACTCGCATAGCTTCTGAGGTTACCGAGGGTCGCGCATTACTCCAGCGCGATTATTAGACCGTTATCAGTCCAATCCGTATGCAGTGTGTAACGCGGCTGTGGCTCGGTCCACATCTTCTTCAGCGATAACACAGCTGATGCGGATCGGAGACGTCGCAATCATCTCGATATTGACGTTGTTTTCGGCGAGTGTTTCGAACATTGTCGCGGCAACCCCCGGGTTCGATGCCATCCCCGCGCCGACCACCGAAACGCGGCCTAAGTCCGGATCCGCCATGACGCCGGAGAAAGCTAGATCTTCTGCGAGTCCTTCACAGGTGGCGGTGGCGACTTCCAAGTCTTCCAAGGGCACGGTGAAGGAAATATCAGTGCGGTCACTCTCGCTAACGTTTTGGACAATCATGTCAACATTGACCGACGCGTCAGCGAGGGTGCGGAAAACCTTGGCAGCTAGTCCGGGCTCGTCTCGAACTCCGCTGAGGGTGACTTTCGCCTGACTGGTGTCGGGCACTATGCCTTTGATTATTGCTCTTTCCATATCAGGGGCCTCCTCAAGCACCCATGTACCAGGTTCCCAGGTAAATGCTGACCTAACGTGTAGTGGGACGCCGAAGGCTCGCGCTACTTCCACCGAACGCATAACGGGTTTGGGGCAACCCACTGCTGTCATTTCTAGTAGTTCGTCAAACGATATTGATTCCATTCGTTTAGCGGTCGGACAGACCCTCGGATCCGTAGTGAATACTCCTGAAACATCGGTATACAACTCACACGCGTCAGCTCCTAGACCGTGGGCCAGCGCTACCGCGGTGGTGTCAGATCCGCCGCGACCCAAAAAAGTGACGTTGTTATCAGTTGACATACCTTGAGCCCCCGCTACGACCGCGACTCGTCCCTTTTCCACTGAATCGCGCACCCTGTGAGGATCGACCGACAAGATTTTTGCGTTCCCATGGTTGCCATCGGTCTCAAAACCAGCCTGACTTCCTGTAAACGAATCCGCCGGGACTCCCGCAGCCTCAAGAGCCATACACATAAGCGCGATCGACTTTCGTTCTCCCGCAGTGATGAGCATGTCCATTTCTCGTCCTGGCGGTTGTTCATTTACTTCGTCAGCGAGTCGAAGCAACACATCGGTTTCTTTGCCCATAGCGCTGACAACCAAAACAACATCATCGCCGCGGCTTCGCGTTCGTTTGACATGGTCGGCTACTTCTCGCATGCGATCAGCATCGGCAACGGAGGTGCCTCCGAATTTTTGAACGACTAATGCCACAGGCTCTGAGGGTACCCTCCAAGAACTGTTATGCCGTGGGTGATTTTCGGTGTTGTGGACCAGGCTTACCACCTCTACGTTGCTACGGTCATTAGCGAAGACCTTTATCTAAGGGAATATCGACACAGTTATGAGCAACAGCAAGCGTGACCGGCAAAGAGCCCATCGTGAAGCCCAGGTAGAAGCTGCAGAACGTGCGAAAAAGAGTTCTAAGCGAACCAAAATTGTAATCCGTTGGGTAGCCATCGCGGCTGCAGTAGTTGTGATCGCATTTTTGTGGAGTTTGACCGGCAGCGACGACAAAGATTCGACAGCAAATCCAGATCAGATTGCTTCAATAGGCGCCCAAACTCTTGGGTTAGATGGTTGCCCGCCTGAGGGAGGGTCCTCAGAACGCCGCTTTCAGTTTGATACCCCACCCAAGGTGTGTATTGATACCGGACAGTTATACGCGGCGGAGTTCGTTACGAACGTCGGAGACTTCACCGTGGTGCTCGATCCGACATTGGACTCTCGAAGCGTAAACAACTTTATTTTCCTTGCCCGCCACGGCGCTTACGACGGAACGATCTTTCATCGTGTGATCGATCAGTTCGTAATTCAGGGCGGCGACGTCGAAGCTTTGAATGGCATGGGCGGCCCGGGCTACAAGTTCACAGGAGCGTACGGCCCCGAGAAGGGATACCTAGTTGGCTCTTTCGCTATGGCCAATCAGGGGACACCAAACACCAATGGGTCTCAATTCTTCGTTGTGACAGGTCCATTTGGTGCCGCGTTAGATCCTAATTATTCTCTAATGGGTCACGTCGTGGCCGGTCTCGAAGTCGCCTTGGAAATCCAAACAGTAGAAACCGATGGCCTAGATTTGCCCTTGGAAGCGGTTTCAATAACGTCAATAGCCGTCGATGACGCCACATCAGAGCAGATAGACAGGTACAAGGATTTAACTGAATAAGCATTCCGCTTTGAGTCTGACCGTCACTAATGCGTATGCTCACCGGTATGCGCGGGGACACTCTAACCGGACCAGTTGAGCCGGAAGCCAGTATCTGGACATTTCCACCTGCTCACACGGCTGATGAGAATGGGCTAGTGGGAGCGGGTGCTGACCTAGAACCAGGCACGCTGCTTTCCGCATATAGCTCAGGGCTTTTCCCGATGCCGTTAGGCGACACCTTGGGTTGGTGGTCCCCTGATCCAAGGGGGGTGCTACCCCTTTCGTATCTTCGGGTAGGGAGATCACTTCGCCGAGCTTGTCGAGATTTCGACATTCGAATTGACCATGCTTTCGATCAGGTGATCGATGCGTGTGCTAGCCCGGTACGCCCCCATGGATGGATCGACGCCAATATTCGAGACGCTTATCTCGAACTCCATCGACTTGGTTGGGCACACAGCGTCGAAGCTTGGCAAGACGATGAGTTGGTGGGCGGCCTATACGGAGTGGCGATTGGCGCCTTTTTCGCAGGTGAGTCAATGTTTCATTCAGTCCCCAACGCGTCAAAAGTGGCTCTAGTAGCGCTGGTGGATGCGATGAAGGTAACCGGGGGGGCATTAATCGACGTGCAATGGAACACGCCCCATCTCGAAAGTCTTGGTGCCGTTGAAATTAGTCGCGACGACTATTTGGAGCTGTTAGGTGAAGCTGTAGATCGACCACTCGCCGAGGTATGGGCTCGGCCAATGAATTTCACTTTGCTTGACGATTGAGAGTTGGCATTAGACCCTAGGCTCATTCTTGAAGCGAGGAGCCCTTGTGACTGACGCACCTAAATCTCAAAGGGATCATCCTTGGGTGATGCGCACCTATTCGGGTCACAGCACAGCTCAAGCTTCTAATGATCTTTATCGAAGCAACCTTGAGAAGGGACAAACCGGCCTTTCGGTGGCGTTCGATCTTCCGACCCAAACTGGTTATGACCCAGATCACCCACTCGCCAACGGAGAAGTTGGAAAAGTCGGGGTTCCTATTTTCCACCTAGGTCAAATGAACACGTTGCTCAACCAAATTCCTCTTGAGCAGATGAACACGTCGATGACAATCAATGCAACTGCCGCTTGGCTATTGGGGTTGTACATAGCAAACGCCGAGGAGCAGGGGATTCCCTCAGACACTTTGAGAGGGACCACCCAAAACGACATCGTCAAGGAGTACTTGAGTCGAGGGACCTACATTTTCCCACCGGAAGCAAGTAAGCGTCTCATCGTCGACATGATCGCTTACTGTTCTCAACACGTTCCATTGTGGAATCCGATCAACATCTGTAGCTACCACCTTCAGGAGGCCGGGGCCACACCCGTTCAGGAAATTGCGTACTCGTTCGCCAACGCAATCGATGTCCTTGATGCTGTTCGCGATTCGGGTCAAGTGCCCGAAGAAGATTTCCCTCGAGTGGTGGGGAGCATCTCGTTCTTTGTGAACTCTGGAATTAGATTCGTTGAAGAGGTCTGCAAAATGAGGGCCTTCACTCAGATGTGGGATGAAATCTGCGAGAGCCGTTACGGCGTAGCGGATCCCAAACTTCGACGGTTCCGATATGGAGTACAGGTCAACTCACTTGGCCTAACCGAAGCTCAACCCGAAAACAACGTCCAGCGCATCATCCTCGAAGCACTGGGGGTCACGCTGTCCAAAAGGGCTCGGGCACGCTCAATCCAATTACCAGCATGGAACGAAGCCCTCGGGTTGCCCAGACCGTGGGACCAACAGTGGTCATTGCGGATGCAGCAGGTACTGGCATTGGAAACTGATCTATTGGAATACGACGATATTTTTGACGGCTCACACGTCATTGAGACGCGCACGGCCGAACTCGTAGATGCAGCCAAAGATGAGCTAAACGATGTGTTGGATTTGGGCGGTGCTTTCGTTGCCATCAACGAACTCAAACAACGTTTGGTTACTAGTCACACCGAGCGGGTGCGCAAGATTGAATCCGCTGAATTAACCGTTATCGGCGTGAACGCCTTTGAAGACACCGCCGACTCACCTTTAGGGGGCGACGGCAGTTTTCTAAAGGTCGATCCATTGGTCGAATCTGAAATGGTGGCAGACGTGTCAGCCTGGCGGTCATCTCGTTCTCAAGAAGCGGTGGACCTAGCACTTCAACAACTGCGGGTGGCAGCTGAGAGTGATGAGAACATAATGCACTCAACTATTGCGGCCGCTCGGGCGGGCGTAACTACTGGAGAATGGACTGAGGTACTTCGCGAGGTGTTCGGGGAGTATCGCGGTCCTACTGGTGTTCAAAATGTCTCAGTAAATTCTTCGGGCTTGAAAGAAGTCGCAGAACGCTCAAGCTCTCTAGCTGGAGGTCCTCCACGTTTGTTGGTGGCGAAGCCGGGCCTAGATGGGCATTCAAACGGCGCTGAGCAAATCGCCGTTGCAGCCAGAAATGCCGGCATGGAAGTCGTATATGAAGGTATTCGGGTGACACCTGATCACGTGGCTGCGACTGCACGAGACGAAGATGTTGATGTCATCGGTCTGTCAATTTTGTCTGGTAGTCATCTTCAGCTAGTTCCATCTGTTTTGAGCGCGTTAAAAGACGAAGGGGTTACAGCTCCTGTAGTCGTAGGTGGAATTATTCCCGAAGACGATCGGAGCGGACTTATCGAAGCGGGGGTATCTCAGGTTTATACGCCTAAGGATTATGAACTGACTCGCATCATGCACGATGTGGTTGACCTGGTCGAATCAGAACGCGAGAACCGGAACAGATAATTTGCCTCAGGTGTCGCTAAACCAATGAGAGGCGACATCGGGAATATTGGGGTTGTCAACACCTAAGTCCCGGCCGGTCCATCGAACAGCTCCCGGAGTTCTCGATAGTTGAGCGATTAGAGCTTGCATCACCAGTCCATCCACTTTGATCAATGCACCTCGTTCCGCTATGTGGGGATCACTGGAGATCTCACCAACATCCATAACCGGTGCGGCTGCAGCCTGCGCTGCTTCAAAACTTTCTAAGGCTTCAATAGTTGTGCGCTGCTTGACCCATGAAGCCATCAGATCATCTACTTCATCTCGATTAGCGATTCGTCCGTCAAAGGTTTGAAATCTCTCGTCGTCGGCGACCCCAATGAGTTCCATAACCCGTTGTGCAACAGAATCGCTTGAAGTGCTTACTGCTATCCATCCGCCATCAGAAGCTTGGTAGGTGCCCCGAGGCACGCTGTACGCGATGCCCGACCCCAGTCGAGGCTGCAAGTAGCCCTCAGTGTGCCACGCCGAAACTAGGGGGCCCATGACCTGCAGCATTGTCTCTAACAGGTTTACGTCGACGGTTTGACCACCGCCCGCATGCACCGCGACCATGGTCGCGAAAGCTGCTGCCAAGCCTGTGACTTCATCCGTTAACGCGATCGGTGGCAACAGAGGAGCGCCGTCGGCCTCGCCATTCATCGCCGCGAACCCACTCATAGCCTCTGCCAATGTCGCGAATCCAGCTCGGTCTCGATACGGCCCGCTTTGGCCAAAGCCAGTCACCCGTGTGATAGTCAATTTGGGGTTTACGTCAAACAGTTCGTCAGGAACTAATCCAAGGGCTTCGAGTTTGCCTGGCCTGAGATTTTCGACGAGGACATCAGCAATACTTAGCATCCGCTTCATTGTCGCTAAATCATCACCATCGCGGAGATCCAAGGTGATGGCACGTTTACCCCTATTTGCTAACTTCCACCACAGCGTGCTCCCGTCGGTATCGCGCCACCCAATATTGCGAGCAGTGTCGCCTGATGGGCGTTCTACTTTCACTACATCTGCTCCGAAGTCGGCCAGATAACGTGCGCAATGTGGGCCTGCGAAAACGGTTGACAAGTCAACAACTTTTAAATCCGCAAGCGGGAGATCATTATCGGTCACATCAAGATCCTGCCACGAACCAGAACAATTCACTCAGTGTGCAACTATGAATAGATCCTGCCAGTTCGCACGAAGGCACGCTCATGACAGTTTCAAACACAATTCCTTTTCATCTTCGAGGTAACTACGCTCCGGTTGCAGATGAAATTACTGCCGACAATCTCGAGATTCGGGGGTCTTTACCCAGTGAGTTGAACGGTCGCTACTTTCGTAACGGAGCGAATCCAATTACTGGTGAGTCGGCGCATTGGTTTCTTGGAGACGGCATGGTTCATGGTGTCCGAATTCGAGAGGGTAAAGCAGAGTGGTATCGGAATCGGTGGATACAAACCCCCTTCTACGTTGATCCGTCTAAGCCAGTCATTGATCTAGAAAACCTTGACTTCAGCAGTGAGAATTCCAAAGCCAACACACATGTCGTGCACCATGCAGGTCGGATTCTGTGTCTTGAAGAGGGCCATGTTCCTTGGGAAATCTCTAAAGAAATGGAGACACTGGGCCCATGTTCGTTTGATGGCAGGCTTGATGGGTCATTCACGGCTCATCCTAAGATTTGCCCAGTAACCGGAGAAATGTTGGCTTTCGGCTACGGACTACGACCCCCTTATCTCACCTTCTATTGCATCTCTCCCGAAGGAGAGTTGGTTCAACGGCAAGACATAGAGATACCAGCGCCGGTGATGATGCATGATTTCAATGTCACAGCTCAACGGATCGTCTTTATGGATTTACCGGTTGTCTTTGATCTAGATGTAGCTCTAGCCGGAGGCATGCCTTTTTCGTTCCAACGAGACAACGGTGCTCGACTCGGGCTGATGAACCGAAGTGACGCAGCGGGTGAGCCTCAATGGTTCGATATTGATCCCTGTTACGTATTTCATCCCGTAAACAGCTACGACATTGGGGATCGCATAATCGTAGATGTAGCTAGGTACCCAAGTATGTGGGAGGCGGGAAGCGGGCAATTCACCACCACCGCTGAGTTATGGCGATGGGAGATAGATACAACTCTCGGTCGAGTAACCGAAACTCAGCTAGACGATCGTCCGATTGAATTCGCACGCGTTGCCGATAACCGAGTTGGACTCGAATACAACTTCGGTTACGCAGTGAGTCTCGATCTCTCTGATGGAAGTAATACATCTGGTGGTGGAAAGCTGGTCAAATACAGTTTGGAAAATAACCGGTCTGCGATCTGGGACTTTGGCAAGTACAACGAGCCCGGGGAATTTGTGTTTGTTGAGCGAGACGGCGCCCAAACAGAAGATGACGGGTGGCTCATAGGCTACGTGTACAACAAAGCTGAAGATAGAAGCCTTTTGGCAGTATTGGATGCTGCCGCTCCGGGCGCGGACCCGTTGGCAGAGGTGCTTCTGCCTAGGCGCGTACCTTTCGGTTTTCACGGATCATGGATTTGGGATGATTGAGGAACTATCCCAAGCCGCTTTTCATACAGCGGGGACGCTTAATAGGTTCGGTGAGGCCAGTTGGTGGTCTCGTTCCACCAACGCCCACTAAATCTCCAATTGGAGGGCACAGAGTCTTCTTTAAAGGGCGCCGGTTGTGGCCACAATAGTTCGAGGGCAGTGGCAAGTGCGGCAGCTTCTTCATCAGTAGGGGACGGCCGAATAGCGCCAAGAATAGGAAAACTCATAACGGAACATTCCCATGCTTACGTTTGGGTAGTTCCTCTCGTTTGCTTTCGATCATTCTGAAAGCTGCAACAACTTTTTGTCGCGTTTCAGCCGGATCAATCACTGCATCGACGATGCCGCGTTCGGCCGCTACATAGGGGTTCGCGTACTTTTCGGTGTAATCGTCGACGAGTTCCGCTTTGCGAGCTTCGGGGTCTGCGGCCTGCTGTAATTCACGTCGGTTCAGAATCTCGACTGCTCCCTGGGGCCCCATGACAGCGAGTTCTGCCGTTGGCCATGCGAACGAAACATCGCAACCTACCGACTTGGAATCCATTACAACATAAGCCCCGCCGTACGCTTTGCGTGTTATGACCTGGACGCGTGGAACCGTGGCTTCACAGTAGGCGTATAAGAGTTTCGCTCCATGCCTGATGATGCCTCCGTGTTCTTGGTCAACCCCGGGCAGGAAACCTGGGACATCAACAAAAGTAAGTAATGGCAAATTGAATGCATCACAAAAACGGACGAATCGGGCGGCTTTCTCAGATGACTCGATGTCAAGCACGCCGGCCATAACCATTGGCTGGTTGCCCACTATGCCCACGGATCTACCATCGATGCGACCAAAGCCACACACAATCGAGCCCGCCCATCCGGCGTGATATTCCAGAAATTCACCATCATCAACTACCTCGGCTATGACGGCCTTCATGTCGTAAGGGACGTTCGCGCTTTCAGGCAGTATGTCTCGCAATTGAGGGCAGTCACGTTCGGGATCATCTCCCTCAGAGAGAACCGGGGCGTCGTCCAGATTATTTGAGGGTAGGAATGAGAGCAGATATTTGACATCGTCTAGGACACTCTGTTCATCTGACGCCACGAATGAAGCGACTCCCGACTTCGTGCTGTGCGAACCTGCCCCACCTAGCTCTTCAAGGGTTACTTCTTCTCCCGTAACGGTTTTGACTACGTCGGGACCAGTGATGAACATATGGCTGCTGTCACGGACCATGAATATGAAATCGGTCATTGCAGGCGAATAGACCGCTCCCCCCGCACAAGGACCCAGAATCACACTGATTTGCGGAATAACGCCTGAGGCTTGAACGTTGCGCCGAAAAATTCCGCCGTATCCAGCCAACGAAACAACCCCTTCTTGGATGCGGGCCCCTGCTCCGTCGTTCAAGCCGATCATCGGCGCGCCAACCGATTCTGCTAGGTCCATAATTTTGTGCATTTTCTCAGCGAATACCTCACCCAAGGCTCCACCGAAGACGGTGAAGTCCTGACTTGCTACAAAGACTTTTCGACCATCTATCGTTCCCCATCCGGTGATAATTCCGTCGGTGTAGGGACGCTCATCCAATCCAACATCGTGTGCTCTGTGGCGAGCCAACATATCGAGCTCGTGGAAGGAGCCATCATCAAGCAAGTATTCAATACGCTCGCGGGCGAGCATTTTTCCTTTTTCGTGCTGCCGCGCAACGGCCCGTTCGGTACCGGCGTTCAGAGCTGCCTGTCGGCGTTCTTCGAGATCATTTAGTCGTTCTGACATGCTGGGGTTTGCCACAGCACCTGAGCGTAGCGTCCAACGGGTACGCGACCCATGTCACTACGACATCAGTAAGTCCGGGGTGCTATTTGGTTGGATGCTAGGGAGTGGATCTAACTTCAAACGGGTTGGTTAAGTTCAATCATGTTTCCCGAGGGATCGAAGAAAAAGGTTTGACGCGCTGTCGTTCCTGGTAGCGGTTTGGGTTCCTTGACTTCAACGCCTTTTTGGCGCAGTTCGGCAACTGTGGCGTCAATGTCTTCGACGCGAAATGCCCAATGCTGACCTTTGGGTGGTTGCCACCCTTCAACCTCGATCAGGTGAACCTCGCCACCTCCGGGTGTCTGTAGCCATCTGCCGTTAAACGGAAAATCGGGTCGCTCGAGCGTCTTCATACCAAGCACGTCGGTGTAGAACGGCGCAGTAGCGTCGACATCAGCGCAGTTGATCGATACGTGGTGAACCGGTCCGAGTTCCATCTCTCTATCCTAGGTCCGATCGACCACGACCTTTTCGGTTCGCGAGAAAAGAGCTTCAAGGCCGTTTGTTTCGCAGAAACTTTTGAAGTTTGAAGCGGGGCCCGACCACTCAAGCGCATCGATCGTGTTCGAGACTGGGGCGTCGCTACGCACGGTTGCAATTTCTTTGAACAGCATTGCCAGATTGCGTTCTGACGCCAATGTCGAAGCCAATGAGGCCCCTGAACGTACCTGTATTTCCCATTCCTCATATCGATCAGGTATCAAGTCAATTGAGCCGTAGTGATTCAAAATAGTGGACGACGATTTCTGTCCCCAGCCACTTAGACCCGGAAAACCATCAGCTGAGTCGCCGACAAGGGCAAGGTAGTCAGGAATGGACACAGGCGGCACACCGTACTTTTCGTGTACCTCTTGACTGCCCAACAGCACTTCTTTTCGTCGATCCCACTGAAATATTTTTCCGCCCACGCATTGAGCTAGATCCTTATCCGGGGTGCAAATCAAAACCTTGCTTACCCTGCGGTCATCACTAGCCATTGCCGCACCTGCCGCTAGCGCATCATCCGCCTCGAATTCCACCATCGGCCAGAGTTCTATCCCCAGTGCTCGGAGGCCTTCTTCAAGAGGATCGAACTGCTCCTCTATAAGGGGGTCAATATCTGACCCGTCTTTATAACCGGGCCACAGTTCGTTTCGAAACGAAGTAATGGTCGAATCTGTGGCGACTGCCATGTGTGTCGCTCCCACCTCGAAGAGACTCAGAACAGAATTAAGGACTCCCCTTACTGCCCCAATTTCTGAACCGTGTGGTGTTTTGCGAGAAGGCACAGCAAAGAAGTGTCGGAATAGCTCGTAAGTTCCGTCAATTAGGTGTACTTCAAAAGACATTTTGGTTCATCTCATTGGACTTCCATGGACCTTAGCGGTCTACTGTTAGCTCCAACGTCGATCAGTTAACCAAGGAAATACATCATGAAGGTTCCTTTCACTATCTCCGATTTTTTGTATCGAGCCGAGAACGTTTATTCAGACCGCGTTGCGCTCGTCGATGAACCCGATATGCCCGGGGGTGGCTTAGGAGAGTTAACTTGGCGCGATTTTGGGGTGAAAGTCCGCGAGCAGGCCGCAAAGCTTGACGAACTAGGGATCGGCACCGGCGAACGCGTCGCTATGGTTTCACAGAATTCTGGGCGATTGATGACGTCCTTTTGGGGTGTTTCTGGGTACGGCCGAATCTTTGTTCCAATCAACTTCCGGCTAAGCCATGACGAGATTTCCTACATCGTCGACCACTGCGGGGCATCAATGCTGCTGGTCGACCCCTCAATGGAGGACACCTGCAAGGACATTGACGTTGAGCACTTCGTCGTGATGGGTACAGATAGCGATGATCAGATGTATCTGCCGGGCGGCGATCCACAACCGTGGACACCGGACGAAGATGTGACCGCGACAATCAACTACACCTCCGGTACTACTGCCCGTCCGAAAGGAGTAGAGCAAACTCACCGCGCTTTATGGGTTAACGCGACGACCTTCGGTTGGCATGCCGGAGTAAGTGATAGGGACAATTATCTTCATACTTTGCCCATGTTCCACTGCAACGGCTGGGGCATGCCGTACGCCGTCACAGGCATGGGAGGAAAGCACGTGGTGTTGCGGGAAGTACGCGGGGACGAGATTCTGAAACGCATCGAGGAACATGACATCACCTATATGTGCGGAGCTCCGGCAGTCGTCGCAGCTGTTTTGGAGGCTGCACAAGACTGGGAGGGCGAAATTCCAGGCCGGGGTCGAGTCAGAATGGTCGTTGCAGGAGCACCTCCTCCAACTCGAACGATCGCTCGCATGGAGGAAGAGTTGGGGTGGGAGTTCATTCAGATCTACGGCCTCACTGAAACTTCACCTCTACTGACCATGAACCGCTGCCGCTCCGAATGGGATGATTTTGACTTTGAAGAAAAGGCTCGCAAGCTAAGTCGCGCTGGCGCCCCCGCAATAGGGGTAAAGATCGAAGTTGATAACCAAGGCGAGATTTTGGCTCGCTCTAACGTTGTGCTTGAGGGCTATTGGGAACAGCCGGAAGCAACCTCCGAAGCAATCGTAGACGGCTGGTTTCACACCGGGGACGGCGGCACCATGGACGAAGAGCATCACGTAACTATTTCTGATCGAAAGAAGGACGTGATCATTTCAGGTGGAGAAAATGTGTCTTCCATTGAGGTGGAAGATGTGATCTTCAGCCACCCAGCAATAGCCGAAGTTGCCGTTATTGGCGTACCCCATGAGAAATGGGGCGAGACGGTAAAGGCCCTTGTTGTCTTGGCCGAGAACGAAACTGCCTCAGAGCAGGATCTTATTGATTATTGCCGCGAAAAGATGGCCCACTACAAGTGTCCAACTTCCGTTGAAATCAGGGATGAACTCGCTCGCACTGCTACTGGCAAACTCCAAAAGTTCAAGCTGCGCGCCCCATATTGGGAGGACATGGAGAAGCAAATCAACTAGCGCTCCAGCAACATTAAACGCTAAGAGTTATGACTCTTGGAGTAATTACTCTTAGACTGAGAGGGTGCGCGTTGAACAGTTAGCCGGTGACTCCCATCTCAGCGTCGACACGATTCGTTACTACCAAAAAATTGGGATCCTTCACCCCCCTGAGCGGGAGGGGAGAGTCGCCCTATACGACGACTCCCACACCTCAAGACTCAATGAGATCCGACAATTATCTGACGAGGGATTCAGTTTGGCGCAAATTCAACGCCTCTCAGATCCCTCACCTCATCCCCTTCTCTCTTCGCTTAACGAAGTCTCTGAATCACTCTCTTTCGGTGAGCTGGTGGCTCAGTCCGGCCTTGATGACGAAATTGTTCGGATGGCAATCGACGCGGGACTCATCCGGCCTCTCGCCACAGACGTTAACCGGTTCAATATCGACACTCTTTCGATGCTCAAAGCCGGGATCGGTTTACTTAATTCAGGCTTGCCTTTTGACGAACTCGTGCAGCTAGCCGTTCGACATGCTCAACACGTAGAAAGCGTCGCTCAAGATGCAGTTGCCCTGTTTGCTCAACACTTGACCGAGTCAAGTGACTCTTCGCAAACCGAAACCGTTGAAACCATCGTTCCCCTCGTAACAGAACTAGTAGCTCAGCACTTTCGTCAGACACTCATCGAACACGTAGGCCGTCATTTACTTGATGAGAGCAACCCAGCATGACGACGTTGGCCGGTTCCCGCAGCCTCACACTGGTGAGAAAACAGATCGACCAACCCGTCAACTTCGCAGCCTTATGGGAAAAATCGTCTCACTACCACAAGTCCTATTGGACTATCCCTGACGAAGGGCTGGAATTCATCGCACTTGGTAGTGCTCTAAATTTCAGAACTCAAGAACGTCGAAATCGATTCGAGTCGGTTCGCGAAAGTATGGGAAACCTTCAGTTTGAACTAGTAGGGGAACCCGGTCCCGACTTATCTGCGGGAATTCTTGTCGGCGGGTTTTCCTTCAGCGATCGAGAAATTGAACGGCATCCCGACTGGACGATTTTCGGTGGTGGTGAGTTGGTTCTGCCTGAAATTTTCGTCGTTCGGTGCAACGGTTCCACATGGATCACCCATGTCGACAATGCCGCACTGCCCGACCTGAACCCTGTACTTGACCGTCATCTAGGTCAAGTATCAAAGGTAGATCACAGAAACGACAAGGCATATCTGCAACTCGTCGCTCGTGCCTTAGAAGAAATCCATAACGGAAATATGGACAAAGTGGTCACGGCAAGGTCTCTTTCACTTCCCGCGAATCTGAACTCCGCCACCCTGCTCGAAAGGCTCAAAGTTCGACACCCTTCATGCGCGACTTTCGCTATAGCTCGTGGCGACCAAGTTTTTCTAGGAAGCAGCCCAGAAACGCTCATCAAAATGAACGGGAATCAAGTGAGGACCGCGGCATTAGCGGGATCGCGACCGCGTCACGAACATCCAGGAGCTGACGCTCGTCTACGCGCTGAATTACTCGCCAGCCCTAAAGAACGCAACGAACACGACATCGTCGTCAAAGACATCATTGAATCGTTGACCAATGTTGGGGTCCGTTTAGATTCCCAGTCGCCCACTGGAGTCATGAAACTTCGCCGTATTCAACACCTCCACACCCTGATTTCTGGGCTGGTGTCGGACGACACGGACATCCTGGATCTGATCAGAGCGCTACACCCAACCCCGGCCGTCGCTGGGTTGCCTAGGCAGACCGCTCAAGATTGGATCGACGAAAATGAATCCATGGATAGGGGCTGGTATGCGGCACCTGTGGGTTGGATGACCCCAAATGGCGAGGGCGAGTTCAGAGTCGCTTTACGTTCAGCTCTTCTAACCAGCAATGCTCTGACCTTGTTTGCCGGCGGAGGAATTGTTGACGGAGCAGAACCAGAACACGAATTAGCGGAAACGGCCACCAAATTCGAAGCTCTTTTAGGCGCTCTCGACCTGACGCCGTAACCATCATGACGAGCGACCCCGTTTACAGTGCATGCGCGACGTTTGCGAACGAACTTTCCAGTCAGGGCGTCGAACACGTCGTCATTTCACCTGGTTCTAGATCAACACCTCTAACACTCACGTTTGACCAAACGGTAAACATCAGAACCTGGGTCCAGTTGGATGAACGCTCAGCTGCATTTTTTGCTTTGGGTCTTGCAAAGAAAACACAAACGCCCGTCGCCTTAATCTGCACTTCTGGAACCGCTGCCACCAATTATCTTCCAGCAGTAGTTGAAGCAAACTGGTCTGAGACGCCGCTGATTGTTCTGACGGCAAACCGGCCACCAGAATTGAGAGGTTGGGGCGCCGGTCAAACGATTGATCAAACAAACATCTATGGCAGCAATGTCCGCTGGTTCGCTGAACTTCCAATCGCTAACGAAGTTGATGCCCATTGGTTCCAATTCGCTGCCGCTCGCGCTTTCCAGTCCTCTATGGGTCCACGGCCAGGGCCTGTTCACCTGGACTGGCCATTCCGAGAACCCCTGGAACCACTCAACGATGCTGTTCGTGATCAACCTTCTGATCCCATTCGGCTCAACATGGCGCCGACTGCCCTTAGCCCAGCCAAAATCGGAGACCTCGCGCAACGCCTTCAACAAACACCGCGGGGAGTAGTGATCGCGGGGCCCATGGTTCAAGGATCTCAATGGCGTCAAGCTGTAGAGGATTTCTGCACAAAAACCGGGTATCCGCTTTTGGCCGAGCCACTTTCTCAACTACGTATCGAGTTCGCTGACGTAACCGTTCTACAACACCACGATCATTTGCTCCGCAGTTCGTGGTCTAAGGAGGTAGCTCCCGAGATTGTGATTCGATTGGGCGGACCGCCCACCTGCAAAGCTCTGAAGAAGTGGTTGGAGCATCATCGCTCCCCCATGATCATGTTTGACCCATCGAACAGTTGGGCAGATCCAAGTTTTACAACCTCAGAAATACTGAACGTTGGTAATGAAGCACTTCACGCCATAGCCGAAATCATCGACCCAACTATGCGTGATCTTCAATGGCAGAAAACATGGCGTTCTGCAAATGATCAGGCATCAACGGCCATCAACAACATCCTTAACAGTGAACCCCTTTTGCAAGCTGCTGTTGCTCGTGAACTTGGTCGTCATCTCCCAACAGACCATTTGCTTTATGTTTCTAACTCCATGCCGGTGCGAGATATCGACAGTTTTATGGAACCTCATTCCGACTCCCTCCATGTCATCGGTAACCGAGGAGCAAGCGGTATTGACGGCGTGATCTCCAGCGCTGCAGGCGCAGCCGCAAGCGGTCAACCCACCACTCTTTTAATAGGAGATTTAGCATTTCAACACGACATAGGAGGGCTAATCGCTGCCAGGAGTCTCGATATCACCCTGACTGTCGTGGTCTTGGACGACCAAGGGGGAGGAGTGTTTAGTCATCTACCAATAGCTCAGGTAACGGACCCGGCAGTATTCGACAAACTGTTCACAACCCCACAGCATTTACCTATCGCTGGAATCGTTGAAGCGTTGGGCATCAAATACCAAGAAGTGTCCGACGCTGCCACGTTGGCGGGCCTATTACGCGAACCACAAGGCATTCGAGTGATCAGGATCCCGATTGACTCATCCCTTGATATAGATCAACACCTACGGATCGTTCGCGCAGTCGCGGATTCCATAGAGTCATTATGAAGCTGGTCTGCAACGGCACCGCTCTAGAAGTAAACGTCGCAGGTTCTGGCGAACCTCTCTTGATTATTCACGGATTCACGGGATCTGCGTTAGCAATGAAACCGCTATCCGCGCATTTGCCAGGGCGAAGAATACTCCCCGACCTCATTGGGCACGGCCGCAGCGAATCCCCTGTTTCTCGCGGCGCGTATCATCTCGATGCTGTCTCTCAGCAGATTTCCTCAATGCTGGAGCAGCTTGACGCGACACCAACAGCAATTGTTGGATACTCAATGGGTGGGCGGGTCGCGTTGAATTTCGCAGTAAACCACCCAGAGAAGGTCCGGTCCTTGGCGTTGATCGGCGCTTCACCGGGAATCGAGAATGACAGTGACCGTCTTAATCGGAAAGATGCCGACCATAAATTAGCTGCGTCGATTTCTCATCTAGGGGTCAAAAGATTCGTCGAATCCTGGGTCGATATGCCCATGTGGGAAAGTTTGCGAAACAAACTGACAGCGATCCAATGGCAAGAATCAATTGCCGAACGCCGAACAAATCATCCCCTCGGGCTCGCAAACAGCCTTAGAGCGAGCGGCACCGGCAGCATGAATCCGCTTCACGCGTCTCTCCACACTCTGAAAGTTCCAACCCTGCTACTCGTCGGCGAGAAGGATCATAAGTTCTTACAAATCGCTTACGACATGTCTCTTGCACTTCCTGACGCGTCGGTTCAAGTGATCGCCGATTCTGGTCACGCAACACACCTTGAACAACCTGAAGCAACGGCAAACGCGATCATCGAGCACCTCTCGTGTTAATAGATCTTGAAACCCGCAATCTACGGTTACGGCATCCGTTAGTCACCGCACACGGCAGCACCACACACCGACATATCATCGAAATCACCGCGAACGACAACGGCGTTCAAGGTCAAGGGGAAGCAGCTCCGCTTCCGGGCTTCGGTCTAGAGAGCTTCGAGGAATCCCTCACAGCGCTAGAAAATTGGGCTAAGAATCCCAAGCGTTTACCGGACTCACCAGCAGCTCGCAGTGGTGCGACTACAGCAATCGAGAATTTAGAGAAAGCCAAGTCTTCTACTTCTCCCACCAATGGCAAGATCGCAGTCCAAGCACTCATCGGATCAGCAGAAATTTCATCAATCGAATCCGAAGTTTCCGACGCATTAGAGCAGGGTTATTTAGCTATCAAGATGAAGGTGGCGGCCACCGACACAAAGACTGACATTGCCAGGATTCGCAGAGCCGCACACCTCGTTAGACCACATTCAGCACTCCGTTTAGACGCCAACGGTGGATGGTCGTTGGACGACGCCCTCCATGTGTTGAGCGCCATCGATTCGAGCGACGTGGACTTGGTCGAAGAACCAACTGTTAACCCTCTCGATTGGCAAAAAATACGCGAGGAGACCGGCATTAAGATCGGCGCGGACGAGCAACTGACAAATGAGTTGCAGGTACACCAACTACTGCAGCATGGCGCAGCTCAAACGTTCGTCCTCAAACCTTCGGTCATAGGAGGACCTTCAGCCACGCGAAAAATCGCGGAGCTGGCGAGGAGAAACGGCGTAAATATCTTGATCTCATCATTTCTAGATGGACCCATAGCGCTCCGCTCAGCGAGAGATCTTGCCATGGAACTAGCACCCAACGAGATTCACGGCCTGGGCACAGCGTCGCTGTTTGTCGACAAGTTCCCTGTCGATGTCGTCCCTAGCGGCGGCTTTCTTCACCGTTCCTGAAAACCAATCCACTGGCGTCTACTTACAGCAGATGCCGCTGGATTTTTCCAAGCGCTGTCTTTGGAAGCTGGTCAACATATTCCACAGCACGGGGTGCGCAGAACGCAGGCAACGAGTGCTTCACCGCTTCTCGCAGCATCTCCAAAGAAGGCGCTTCCTCACCCACCACCACCACCGCTGTGACGCTTTCCCCCCACTCTGGATCCGGGCGTCCCACAACGGCACACTCCACAACATTGGTCACCGTTTCTAAAATTCGTTCAACCTCGACCGGCCAAACGTTCTCTCCGCCGGTGATGATCATCTCACCCATTCGTCCGAACACGCTCAACACACCTGAGCTGTCCAGGGAGCCCGAATCTCCGGTTGGATACCAGCCATCGTCTGTAAAGGGCTCCTCCCCGTTCCGGTAACACCTGAACAACATCGGGCACCGTATCTGTACTTCGCCGTCCACTATTCGCAATTCAACATCGTTGAGAGGACGCCCGTTATAAACAATTCCACTACCAGTTTCTGTCATTCCGTATGTCGCGATGACATTCTCCGGTCGGTGTTCAGGCACGGACGAGCCGCCTAGTAATACGCGACGGAACAATCCACTGTTAATCCGTTGCAGCGCAGTGGGAACCAGGGAGACAAGTGTTGCCCCTTCCCGACCAGCAGTCATTACCGCCTCAGCATTAAATCCATTGTGAACTTCTAATGGCGCGCCAGAATGAAGAGCCCGCATGACTACCGAAAAGCCGCCGACATGGCTTAAGGGAAGACAGGCCAGCCACTTATCGGCAGAGGGATCGACTCCGAGGAAATCGTTCGTGGCTTCCGCATTCGCCATCAGCGATTCGTGAGTCAACACGACACCTTTCGGTCGTCCAGTACTCCCACTGGTCGCCACAACTAACGCGTCACCTGGCTCCACGGGTTTGCCTTCAAGAGGCGATGACCCTGATGGGTCAACGACTGTCGATGCGCCCATCTGTTGGATTAGTTCCTTCTGAGTTTCTTTCGGAAGTCGTTGATCTATTGGCAATACGGCGTCGCCCTCATCCCAAACTCGTTGAATAGCGTCAACATATTGTTGGCTACCGGGCATAGATATGGCTATGAGGCGATTCACCACAGAGACGTTACCGGCGTTCTAGAAAGCTCGAACCATGAGACTAACCGTGCACGCGACGATGACTGTGCTTACCGCTAGATCGAAGCGAGCAGCATCCAAGGTGCGGCCAATTCTGATTCCAAATGGGAGGACAACCATCACTACTGCAGCGGCTAGCACAGCACCGTAGAACCGCTGATTAGACCACTGGCCAGTCACACTCAGGGTTAGTAGCTGCACGCTGCCGGTTAATAAGAAAATGGCCGTATTAGACACCACGAAACGTTCGCGTGAAACACCTAAGCCTTGAAACCATGCTGCGACGAGCGGGCCTGAAATCCCGGTCGCTCCCTGCGCTACTCCACACGTAAGCGCTACTGGTATTCGACCCCATTTTTGGACTCCCGGTGACCATCTGGGATCAGCAGACGAAAATCTCCAGGCCAGGAAAGACGAAAGCAACAGAGCAAGTAATAGAAAGAGCAATCGGTCATCGATACGCGGGAGAAGCCAGGCGCCAGCGACTGCTCCGATGGCACCTAGACCAGCAAAGGTTGAGAGGCCTTTAACGAATCGCAATTCTCGTCTGTGTTCTCGCACCAGCATTGCGTTACTGACCGCGGTGGGGGCAGCCATGATCACAACGGCATCTTGAACTCCGACAAAAAACGCGATCACTGGTACAGCCGTGAGGGGCAATCCAAGTCCGGTTGTTCCCTTAATTAGCGATCCCAAGATCACTGCTAGAGCAACAATTAAAAGCTCAAGAAAGTTCACTGCGCGCTTATCTGGACCGCAATTTCGGCCGCTATGCGCGCATTGTGTTCAGCTAAAGAAAGGTTCGCTGAAACACTCTCACCTGCTGTCGCCTTTTCGAGCTCAGAAAGAACATGCGGTGTGACTTGTGGCCCTGAAATTTTTCTGTCGCGAAGATCGCTGAGACTTTCTTCTATAACTCGGTTGATTTCGGTGGCATTCAGCTCATCGGCGACAGGAATGGGTGCCACGAGCAGCGTTCCTCCTTGCCCGAGTTCTCGACGCGCAAGGTGGAGTTGGGCGGCTGATTCTGCGTCATCTACACGATGCGGCACTGGGAGACCAGAATCACGGGTGTAGAAAGCAGGAAACTGGTCGGTCTGCCAACCAACAACAGGAACTGACTGGGTTTCCAAATATTCCAGCGTTCGCGGTAAGTCCAAGAACGCTTTTGCGCCCGCGCTCACCACAAGAACTTGATGTCGAGCAATCGCATCCAAGTCTGATGAGACGTCACCGGTAACCTCTGCTTCGCGGTGAACACCGCCGATTCCTCCGGTCGCGAACACTTCGATCCCCACACCATCAGCGATGACGACGCTCGCCGACACCGTTGTTGCTCCTTCTGACAGGTGTCGAAAGCCCGCGGTTGCGAGATCTCTCGCCGCTACTTTCACCGAGCTACCGAGCACACGTTCGTAAAGTTCTTCAGGAATACCTGCACATATATTCCCATCGAGCACTGCGGTAAGCGCTGGCACTGCCCCCACGCTTCGAATCACCGCAAGACATCTTTGAAGGGCCTGCTCATTAGCGGGCGACGGTAATCCCAATGTTGAAAAGATGGTGGACTCCAACGCCACCACCGCGTTACCGGCAGACAACGCGTCCTTTACTTCATCTCCGACAACAATCAATTGGGCCTCCCTAATGGGTACATCATGTCAGGCATGTGACATATCAGCGCACCTGCTTCTACTGTGTGGACGTGTTTAGTGTTATTGAACATCCCGTCATAGCGTCGTGGACCGATCGACTGCGTTCCACGGACACCGATACTGACGAGTTTCGACGTCTTTTGCGGCAACTCGGCCAGTTGTTAGTTCCATATGCGACCGAACATTTACCAACAACAGAGATTACGGTCCAAACCCCGTTGGCGAAAACAGCAGGCCGTCAACTTGACGGCGACACACCAGTAGTGGTTTCGATATTGCGAGCTGGTAACGGGTTACTCGATGGGGTGTTGCAGGTTCTATCGGATGCGGATGTGGGGTTCATCGGTCTTGCGCGAGATCACGAAACCCTTGAGGCAGTTGAATACCTGGTGAATCTTCCTCGGCTTGCCAACCGTCACGTCATAGTTGTTGACCCAATGCTGGCGACAGGACATAGTGCAGTCGCAGCTCTCAATCGAGTAGCCGAAGAAGATCCTGCAAGCGTGACTCTGATGTGTGTGGTGGCAGCTCCAGAAGGAGCCCAACATCTGGCTTCTCACCATCCAGAAGTTCGAGTGGTGGCCGCCGCCCTGGACGAAAAATTAAATGAGTCCGGATATATTTTGCCGGGGCTGGGTGATGCTGGCGACCGCCTGTATGGAACTGAGATATGAAACGTCCGACACCACCTATCGAATGGGTCCAGGATCACATCCGGATCATTGATCAGACTCTGTTGCCTACTGAAGTCCAATTGGTAGAAATCAGGACCGCCGCACAGGCGGTCGACGCTATCCAGAGACTGGCTATCCGCGGAGCACCTGCTTTGGGAGCCTTCGGATCCTTGGCGTTGGTCGTAGCCCTAGATGAAGCCGGTCCGGCGACTCTGTCAGAGGCAATAGCTCACCTTGAAGAATGTCGAACGCTCGTCGGGGACGCACGTCCTACCGCAGTAAACCTTCGATGGGCAGTTGACAGGGTTATCGACAAGGCGATTAGGACAAGTGACGACTTAGCTAGCCTTAGAACCGCACTTCTTGACGAGGCGCATGCCGTAGCTGCTGAAGATGAAGCGGCCTGCAGTGAAATTGGACGACTCGGTCATGAGCTACTTCAAGAGGCAACATCGATTGGTACTCACTGCAACGCGGGACGTCTTGCGACAGCGGGAACGGGGACCGCGTTAGCGCCGATGTATGCCAAAGCGCAAGCCGGCGAGCAGTTGCGAGTCTTCGCTTCAGAAACACGTCCTTTGTTGCAAGGGGCGAGGTTGACAGCGTGGGAACTAGAAGACGCGGGCATAGACGTAACCGTGGTCCCTGACGGCGCTATGGCGTCAACTGTTCTATCTGGCCAGGTCGACGCCTACATCGTCGGGGCCGATCGCATCGCCGCGAACGGTGACACAGCTAACAAAATAGGCACCGTAAGTCATGCTCTCGCTGCTCGAGAAGCAGGGATACCTTTCTATGTCGCAGCGCCAACCTCCACTATCGATATCAATTTGCCGAGTGGTAACCACATAGAGATCGAGCAACGTGACGAAGTGGAAGTACACGAAATTACTGGGAAAAGAATCACCCCCCAAGGGGTGAACGCTGCCAACCCCGCGTTCGACGTAACGCCGCACCATCTCATTACTGCAATCATCACCGAGGCAGGCGTGCTCCGGGCCCCATTTGAAGGTTCAATAGCTGACGCACTCACGCGAACTGGAGCACCCTAATGAAGAATCTGTGGAAGGCCAGTGATGCTGCGAAATTTCCAGGTGCTGTAGGTGAATGCGTATACGGCTCACGACTCCTAGGCGCTAACCCTGCCTTGGTACTGCACGGGGGGGGAAACACGTCAGTAAAGACCACGGAACGCGACATTCATGGGGAAGAGGTCGACGTTCTCCACGTAAAGGGAAGCGGTTGGGATCTTGCGACTATCGAGCCTCAGGGATTCGCTCCCCTGCGTTTGGACGCCGTCAAACGGTTAGCGGAATTGCCGTCTCTTTCCGATACCGAAATGGTGAACCAACTGCGACTCAACCTGCTGGACGCCTCGGCTCCCAACCCTTCAGTCGAAGCGATCTTGCATGCTTGCCTTCCTTTCGCGGCAGTACAACATACTCACGCCGATGCCGCTCTAGCTCTTACGAATACCGCTGATGGCGAACAGCGCGTTCTGGAATTATGGGGAACATCTGTTGTTGTGGTGCCCTACGTCATGCCAGGGTTCGATCTGGCTCTGGCTTGCGCGCAAGAGTTCGAGAAGCAGGCGTCGTCAGACACCATTGCGATGATCCTCATGAACCACGGCGTTTTCACCTTTGGAGAAACCACCGAAGAGGCCTATAACCAGATGATTGAGGTGATCAGCCAAGCTGAGAACTACCTGCAAACAACAGCAGGCGTTGATATCACTTCGTCTGCTTCGACTGCGGATCACCATGCCGGCATCGGCTCTACCTTGAGTCAAGCAACGTTAAGGCAAGACCTATCCAGAGCGGCAGGCCGGTCAATGCTTTTGGTTCACAGCCCCAACGAAAGGGCCCATCAGTTTGTGTCGAGAGGGGACTTGGAAGACGTCGCCTCTCGAGGACCGGCAACGCCTGACCACATCATTAGAACGAAACAATTTCCGCTGATCGGTCGCGATATAGACACCTTCGTGTCTGAGTACCACAAATATTTCGAACGAAACCAGTCTCGCTTTCCCGATGTTCAAGAACTTGACCCCGCCCCCCGCGTAGTTCTTGATCCGGATCTAGGTTTGCTAACTGCGGGCACGCGCATTGCCGACTGCGAAATCGCTTCCGACATCTATTTACATACAATTGATGTCATCGAAGCTTCCGAGGGGCTTGGTGGGTTTGTAGCCCTCCCTGAATCTGATCTGTTCGAAGTTGAGTATTGGGAACTTGAGCAGGCGAAACTCAAAAAGTCGGGATCTCCCCCTCCGATGGCTGGCGAAGTGGCTGTAGTGACCGGATCTGCATCTGGTATCGGTCAAGCGTGTGTGAGTGCGCTATTGGGCGAAGGTGCAGCAGTAATCGGGATTGACCTCAATGCTTCTCAAACATCCGACAACCCGGCATTGCTCGAGTTAACCGCTGACGTTACAGATAGAGAATCGTTAGCAACTGCAATTGATATTGGGGTTCGGCGATTCGGCGGAGTGGACATCGTCGTAGCTGCCGCTGGAATTTTTGGAAACACGAGCGAAATAGCTGATTTGGTTCCCGACGACTGGGAGGCAACGCTTTCAGTCAACTTGACTGGGGTGAGCAACGTGCTTCACGCAACGCACCCCTATCTTTCGCTGGCTCCCAAAGGAGGGCGAGTAGTTCTAATAGGTTCCAAAAATGTTCCCGCTCCCGGCAAAGGAGCGGCAGCGTACAGCGCTTCAAAAGCGGCCGTTACTCAACTTGGGCGAGTCGCTGCTCTTGAATGGGCTAATGATGGGATCGTCGTCAACACAATTCATCCCGACGGAGTCTTTGACACAGGCCTCTGGTCAGAGGAGTTGATCGCAGAACGGGCAGGAAGCTACGGGCTGAGCGTTGACGAGTACAAACGTAGGAATCTTCTCGGACAAGAAATCACTAGCAAAGACATTGGAGAGTTAGTCGCTACGGTCTGCACGGGTGCTTTCCAGCAAATAACAGGGGCTCAAATCCCTATTGATGGCGGAAGTGATCGAGTGATTTAACCCTCGAGTGGTTACTGGGTGATGCCAGCCATTAAGAGACCCACCCGTTCACGATCTGCGTCTTGTGCGTCTAAAACGTCCATCAGCTTGCCGTCATATAAGACAGCGATCCGGTCCGATAAGCCCAAGATTTCATCTAGCTCAGCGGACACCAGAAGCACTGCCGCACCCTTGTCCCGTTGTTCAAGAATGCGGCGGTGGATGAACTCGATTGCTCCAATGTCAATGCCTCTCGTGGGTTGTGCCGCGATCAACAATTTGATGTCATCGCTGAATTCACGTCCGACTATGAGCTTTTGTTTATTTCCTCCGCTAAGGCTTGAAGCGGCGACAGCAATGCTGGGGGTACGAACATCAAACTCTTCTACGACGTCCTCAGCGTGACGGTCAATAACATCTCGGCGAAGAACTCCGCGGAGAGAAAAAGGGCTCCGGTGGTAGCGATTGAGCACAGAATTCTCTGCCAGGGAGTACACAGAGATCACACCATGTTTTTCTCGATCTTCGGGGATATGCGCTACACCTTTCTTAGAGATGTCACGTGCAGAGCCGTTGGTCACTTCTTCCCCGTTGATTCGCATCGTTCCAGATAATGGGTGACGCAAACCGGTGACAGCTTCAACGAGCTCGCGCTGTCCGTTGCCTTCGACGCCGGCTATGCCCAAGACCTCACCCGCTCGCACCTCAAAACTCAGGCCGTCAACCGCAAGATGACCTCGATCATCATTGACTTCTAGTTCATCTACTGCGAGCACTACATCGGCTGGTTGTGCAGCAGATTTTTCAACCCGAAGTACAACGCTGCGACCTACCATCATCTCGGCAAGTCCGCTTTCGTTTGTCTCTGCTGGCGTTGTTTCTCCTACGACGCGTCCATTACGCAGAACGACGATGTCGTCGGCGATCGCTAACACCTCGCGAAGCTTGTGGGTGATGAACACGATCCCGAGCCCTGTCGCGGTCAACTCTCGCAGTACCCCCAATAAATGATCGGCTTCTTGTGGGGTCAGCACACCAGTAGGTTCATCCAAAATAAGTACGTCTGCTTCGCGGTAAAGCGCTTTGAGTATTTCGACACGCTGTTGCATACCGACCGGCAAATCTTCGACTAGTGCATCCGGGTCGATTTCTAATCCGTATCGTTGGGAAAGTTCGACGACTCGGCTGCGCGCTTCAGCTAGGTCGACGAGGCCACGCTTACTTGGTTCAGCCCCCAGAACTATATTTTCCACTACCCGCATTGGAGGCACCAGCTGGAAATGCTGGTGAACCATACCGATTCCTCGAGATATCGCGTCGTCGGGTCCGTGAAGGTCCACGATCTCGTCTTTGATGACGACCTCTCCACTGTCGGGTCGGTACATCCCGAAGAGAATGTTCACCAAAGTACTTTTGCCTGCTCCATTTTCACCGAGAAGGGCAAGAATGCGTCCCGGTCGAAGTTGGGCAGAGATATCGTCATTGGCCAAGACACCTGGAAACTGTTTGGTGACGTTACGCGCAGCAAGAAGGACTTCGGACATATTTACCCTTTCTCGTAAACTTGGCCCAAAGCAGCCGGATCGCGCATCGACCCGATGAGCCCGCTAAGCGCGACAACAATGATCGTGACTACAAACGGCAACATCCCCACAAACTGCGGTGGAATATCAAAAGTGTTGTTCAACTGAAATTGGTTTTGTAGCGCGGTGGTGAAACCAAAAAATAGTGCGGCTGCATAGGCACCAAACGGAGTGCGGCGACCGAAGATCATTACGGCCAATGCTAAGAAACCGCGCCCACCGGACATTGCACGGCTGAATGTTCCAACAGCTTCTAACGCTAGGTATGAGCCTCCAAGCCCAGCTAATCCACCAGCGATAGTGACGTTGAAATACCTGAGTTTCAAGACGTCGATGCCGACTGTGTCAGCAGCTCCGGGATGTTCTCCGATTGCTCTGGTCCGCATTCCCCACACCGACCGAAAAAGCGCGATATGAACTACAACGAGTAGGACCATGGTGAGGTACGTCAAGGGTGGTCTGCTGAAAAATACAGTTCCGACAAGCGGGATCTCTGCTAGAGGACCCAGATCGATATTCGTGTATTTACCCATCCCCAGCGACCGACTCCGGTCATAGAAGAATGATGTTAGGCCCAGCGCTGCAATGTTTAGAACGGTTCCGGCGATGATCTGATCAACCTTGAGGCCAACTGCCATAGCAGCCAACATCCATCCCATAATCAATCCCATGCCGATGCCAGCGACTGTGCCGAGAAACAACGAACCCGTCATTGACGCAATGGTGAATGCGGCAAAGGCGGACAACAGAAACTGGCCTTCAATGCCGATATTGACAACCCCGGAGCGTTCTCCGATCATTCCGCACATAGCGCCCAAAGCCAGCAAAGTTGCCGCTCGAACTGTTCCAGCGAGTACCGCTGTCGTCTGGGGGCCGTCAGCCGCGTAAAAGGTCCACGACATAACGACAAGTAGCGCTGCGCCCACATAGAGCAACTGCTTTTGTCGTGCGGTCATGATTTACCCCAACCCGCACCTAGTTGGAGCTGTTCGGAGTTGTCCGCGCGCATACGCAGCACCCAACGAATAATGATCGGTGCAGCAACGAAGAACAGTATGAGCGCTTGGATGACGTCGATGAGTTCTGGCGCGACACCGGCCTTGAATTGCATTCGAGAGGCACCGGCTTCCATCAGTCCAACCAGCAACGCGGCAGGGATAACCCCAAGAGGGTTCGCTCGAGCTAACAACGCGATAGTGATCCCTTCAAATCCCAGACCCACGTTGACGCCGGCTTCAAATCTGCCGTCTACGCCGAGGCTTTCAACAGCACCGCCCAAACCAGCAAGCATTCCGGCTACGGCCATAGTTGAAGCCATAATCCAACCGACTTTGATTCCTGAGTACTGGGCTGCGTTCCTGTTGTGACCGACGCTACGGACTTCAAAACCATATGTGGTTCTTTCCAGAACAAACCAGCACCCCACGGCTACAACGATCGCCAGTATGAATCCCACTGGTACCGCTCCCATAGTTGGGATGGTCGCAGAATCTTCAACGAGTGGTGTTCGCGCAACGATGTTATTACCGGAGTTATCTTTCCAGGGGTTCGCTGACAACCAGTCTGTGAGATTGCCTGCAACAAAGTTCAGCATGATGGTGACTATTACTTCGTGGGCTCCAGTAGTAGCTTTAAGAGCTCCCGCGATACCTCCCCATACAGCCCCTGCCAGCGCTCCTGCCACCAACGCTGCGGGAAGGTGGACGAAAATTGGCAGGCCATCAATACCAAAACCGACACCCGCCGCGAAAACAGCTCCAACGAGCAGTTGGCCCTGGCCGCCAATGTTGAACATTCCAGCTTTGAATGCGAACGCAACCGCTAGACCTCCGAAGATCAGTGGGGTCGCTTTCTGCAAGGTTCGCAAAAACGAATCAGCGTCACCTAATCCACCAACTACGAGGGCCGAGTAGGCAGCTGTGGGTGAGGCGTTTTGGGAAAGAATAAGCACCGCACCGATCAACAGACCGAACACCACCGCGGCGAGCGGAATAGCGACGGTTCGAAGTAGTGAACGGCTCATAACGCGACTTGGGGGCACCACTCCTAGAGAGTGGTGCCCCCATTCAAGTCGAAGTTGCTATCCAGGCATGGGATTTATCGACCCATCGGCCAATCCCGCCATAACGTCATCGAGGGTGGCTCGCATTTCATCAGTCACAACGCCATCGAAGTCGTGGAACGGAGCAAGTCCTACTTCACCGAAGAAGTTTCCGCCTTCCATAGTTCCCGCATAGGCCTGGCTAATCAGTTCCGCCACGCCCACATCAATGAGCTTCATAGCGCTGGTCACCAGACATGGGTGCGCCTCAGGCACCGTGAACCACTGGTCCTGGTCAACGCCGACACAAAGAGCGCCGGCTTCGCCTGCGACTTCGATCAGGGCGCCGTTACCGGTCGCTCCACC
This sequence comes from Candidatus Neomicrothrix sp. UBA6944, assembly GCA_002448715.1. Lineage (GTDB taxonomy): Bacteria > Actinomycetota > Acidimicrobiia > Acidimicrobiales > Poriferisodalaceae > UBA6944. The sequence continues at coordinate 55,822 of DJZU01000090.1, forward strand.
AGCTCCGAAGATAATGTCAGCACCTTGGTCCAATGCTTGGCGTGCTGTGGTGGCACCCCATTCGGGATCACCGAACGCCACATCGAGACCGCCCGGATGGTATGTGGAAATGGTCTCTACGTCTGGATTGGTGTAGCGAGCACCGTTTTCCCAGCCTTCCTTGAAGAAGACAACCGGTGGAACCAGGTCGGTTCCAAGGACCGCACCAACAATGTTGGTTTCAGTCAACATGCCAGCAAGCGCTCCTGCCATAAAGCCTGCCTGAGCTTCGGGGAACATCAATCCCGCGAGGTTCGGCAAAGCGTCATTTTGCCATTGATCAACACCAATGAACATCACGTCAGGGTTAGCTTTAGCAGCTTCAATAGTTGCTTCACCCAAACCGAAACCGACTGTCACGATGATCTTCGCTCCGTCATCGAGGAACAGTTGAATGTTGTTCGCGTAATCCTTAGATTCTTCGGTTTCTATATAACTAGCGGTCGCAGACGCAGGGATATTGGCAGCACCCTTTTCTGCACCTTCCCAGGCTGATTGATTGAAGCTCTTGTCATCAACCTTGCCAGTGTCGGTAACCAAACCGATCGAGTAACCACCAGAAATTCCCCCTCCGTCATCACTGCTGCACGCTGCTGCAGTAACGAGTCCGAGGACCATCAATAGGGCGAGGAGATGTCGCCGCTTCGGAGCCATATTCACATCCTTAGTTCTGGAGGGATCGTCCCCTCCCGAGACAATTAGCGTTCCCGACCCTAGTTGTGTTTTTGGTCCCTCTGAGGACGAATCTGAACTTTCATGGCAAGTCCGCGTGTTGACGAATCCATGTGTGCATCGCAATACCCGATGCAACTCCAGCGTTGATTGAACGGGTAGAGCCAAATTGAGTTATGGAAAGCACTAGTTCCGCCACATTTCGAACCTGGGGCGACAGACCAGGACCTTCTTGTCCAAAAACCAGAACGCAGTTCTTGGGCAAAGCCGTAGTCTCGATTGGCTGGGCACCTGGAAGGTTGTCGATACCGACCACCGTCAGTTCTCGCGCAATCATCGACGTCACGAATTGGTCAACAGTGGAATGATGTTCTAGATGTTGGTAGCGATCGGTGACCATGGCACCACGTCTGTTCCATTTCCTGTCACCAACAATATGTACCGCCGAAGCCAAGAATGCATTGGCGTTTCGGACAACAGTGCCGATATTCAAATCATGCTGCCAGTTCTCAATGGCGACGTGAAAAGGATGACGTCGCAGGTCGAGGTCTTCGACAATGGCTTCGCGAAGCCAATAGCGATATCGGTCCAGGACGTTTCGCCGATCCCCATCACGCAATAGTTCTGGGTCGTAGTGATGTCCCGTCGGCCACGGCAGCGGATGGGGGCCAACCCCAACTTCGTCGTCGGGGTAATCAGTCATGCGTTCGACCTCGGTATACGAGCTATTCCTGGACCAGTTCAATCAGAGTGCCAAAGCTCCCTTTGGGGTGCATAAACGCAACTGTTGTGCCTCTGGATCCTGGGCGAGGAGCCTGATCAATTGGAGTTGCGCCTGCTGCCACCATGGCGTCAAGAGCCGCTTGGCAATCGTCGACTCGGTAGCCGATATGGTGAAGCCCTTCCCCTCTCTTCTCAAGATATTTCGCTATCGGTGAGTCCGCGCGGGTGGCTGTAGTGAGCTGGATATAGCTGTCAGCGACCTTAACCAAAGCCTCTTCAACACCGTCGCTGTCAACAATCTCGCGGTGGTGGACTTCGGCGCCGAAGGCTTCTTGGTAGTAGGCAATGGCGGCTTCTAAATCGTGAACCGCAATAGCCACGTGGTCGATTTCTGTAAGGATCATGGTGAGCTCCAGATTGCTATTGAAGAGAATCGGCGTGCCGTTGGAACAAGGTGATTTTGTCCTCTCCTATAGCCTCGCGCTTTTCTTGGTTCGTGACCCCTAATCCTGCTTCAGGAGCCAAACATAGGACACCTAGTTTCCCCTCGTGCTGGTTGTGATGCACCTGATTTGCCGCTTCTCCGGTGTCAGAAAGCGCGAATGTCTTGGACAAAATGGGTTGGATCCGTCCTTGATCCAATAGCCGGTTCATCTCCCAAGCTTCAGCGTAATTAGCAAAGTGACTCGAGACGATCTGCTTGAGACGCATCCACAAGTGTCGGTTGTCATATTCGATCATGTACCCAGTGGTGGCTGCGCAAGTGACAATCTTGCCGCCACGTTTAGTCACAAAGACTGAAGCGCCCATGGTCGACCGCCCGGGGTGTTCGAAAACAATGTCCGGGTCATCGCCTATGAAACCGCGTACTTTCTTTCCCAGACGGCGCCACTCTGATTCATCTTGAGTGTGCTCATCGGACCAAAACTGATAGCTCTCTTCGTTCCGGTCAATTACGTGTTCAACGCCCAATTCGTGAAGCAGCTCAACTTTGTCCGCTGAGCTAACAACTCCAATGGGCGTGCCTCCTCCATTGATAACTAACTGGCAGGCGTAGCCGCCTAAGCCACCTGATGCTCCCCAAATTAAAACGTTGTCTCCTTGTTTCATTCTGGCTGCATTGTCTCCAACCAACATGCGGTATGACGTTGAGGCGCAAAGCGCATTGACAGCTGCTTCTTCCCACGACAGATGCGCCGGTTTCGGCATCAATTGGTTGGCTTTGACGACCGACAAATCGGCAAGTCCTCCAAAATTACTCTCGAATCCCCAAATCCTCTGATTTGATGCCAGCATTGAATCTTCGTGAGCTGCTGGGTCTTGATCGTCGACATAATTACAGTGAACGGCAACTCGATCGCCCGGCTTCCAGTTACGCACAGCGGACCCAACTTTGAGTACCACACCCGAAGCATCTGATCCGATCACGTGATAATCAAGTGCGTGGCGCGCTCCCCAGCTGCTTTCACGACCTAGACGGTCTAAGAATCCAAACGTTGGGAGAGGTTCGAAAATCGAAGTCCAGACGGTGTTGAAATTGATTGAACTTGCCATAACCGCGAGATACACCTCGTCAGGAGCGAGTTCGGGAGTGGCAACCTCATCAATGTGAATCGACTCCCTTGGGTCTTTTTCCCATGATTCTCGACCTTCGAACATGTTTTGGTCGTCTCTGGTGACATAGGCGGCTCTATAACTTTCAGGAATGTTGAGCGCGGCTATTTCATCGCCGGATGCGTCGGCCTGAATGGCTTCGAGGATGTGCTGCATGGAGGACAAGTTACTCTCCGGTAATGAGGGGGCGGCTCACCGGCACTTAGAACATTGCATCGACCAAGCACTAGTGATTCCCGAAATCTACACTTAGGAGGACTAGAAGTAGAAACTCTGGAGAAAGGGTATTTCATGCCTGGCTCACTCATCGTCGCAGGGGCGCGCACCCCTATAGGTCGGTTTAATGGCGGATTGGCTAGTTTCGCCGGCGCTCAACTGGGAGCCCACGCCATTTCTCACGCATTACAACGCTCTGGAGTAAGCGGTGAGCAAGTCGATCACGTCATCATGGGGCAGGTCCTTCAAGCAGGCCAAGGTCAGATAACTGCTCGGCAAGCCGCAGTAGAAGCCGGTATCCCAATGAATGTGCCAGCTATCACGATCAATAAAGTCTGTCTGTCAGGACTGAATGCCATTTATTTGGCGGATCAAATGATTTCTTCAGGCGACGCCGACGTCGTTGTAGCTGGTGGGATGGAATCGATGACCAACGCTCCTTACGTGCTTCCGAACGGTCGGAACGGCTTACAGATGGGTCACGGCGAGTTGCAGGACGCGATGATTCAAGACGGTTTGTGGTGCGCGTTCGATAACGGCCATATGGGTGATGGGACAGAGCGAGACGCGGCCAGTGCTTCGATAGATCGGTCAGCCATGGACGAGTTTTCTGCCCGGTCGCATGAGAGGGCAGCGGCGGCCCAAAAGGACGGAAAGCTTGAAGCCGAGATAGCAGCGGTAGAAATACCCCAACGAGGTGGCGATCCGCTGATCATCGATTCTGACGAGGGTGTCCGTCCTGGAACTTCGGCAGAAAGTCTGGCAAAGCTGCGACCCGCCTTTGCTGCCGACGGCGCGGTGACGGCCGGTAACGCTTCGCAAATTTCCGACGGTGGTTGCGCAGTGGTAATGGTATCTCCGGCGAAAGCTGAGGAACTTGGACTCGATTTTTCTGCTCGCGTCGTCAGCTACGGAATGGTTTCAGGACCCGACACGTCACTGCTCACTCAGCCTTCTCGAGCAATACAGCAAGCCCTTTCTAAAGTCGATCTGGAGCTCTCAGATATAGGTCTTTTTGAATTAAACGAGGCTTTCGCTGCTGTGGGATTAGCTGCTACCGATGATCTTGGCGTCAGTGATGAGATAGTGAATGTAAACGGTGGGGCTGTAGCACTTGGGCACCCAATTGGGATGTCCGGGAATAGGCTCGCCCTCACGTTGATTAACGAACTCAGCAGAAGAGGCGGCGGATTTGGTGCTGCGGCTCTGTGCGGGGGCGGCGGTCAGGGCGACGCACTGATTTTAGAAGTCGCATAACTACTTGCGATCTCGATCATCTTGTAATGCTCTCGAAATGTTTGTAACGTAATTGCAAAGAGTCCATCTCTTACGGATGTCGGAGTTGGCAGCTACGGGATTAGGTGACAATGTGCCCGCGACACATTGATCCGGGTAGTTCTCAGCTCCGGCATCCGCCCTCCCACTAGCACCTTGGGTCTAACTCTGCAGTTCGCGTCTTCCTTCCAGCGCACGACCCAGTGTTAACTCGTCGGCATATTCAAGGTCACCGCCTACTGGTAACCCGCTGGCGATTCGAGTCACCTTGATGCCAAGCGGTTGTAATTGGCGTGACAGGTACATGGCCGTCGCTTCGCCTTCGATATTCGGGTTGGTGCACAAAATTAATTCCTGAACCTCTTCGTCGGAGATACGTGACATCAACTCCCGGATGCGCAACTGCTCTGGCCCTATGCCCTCCATTGGGTTCAGCGCTCCTTGTAAGACGTGGTAGCGGCCACGGAACCCAGCTCGCTCTAGGGCAACGACATCTTTGGGCTCTTCAACCACACATAATGAGCCTGTCTGTCGTTGCGGATCCGCGCAGAGTGCACACACATCACTTTCTGAAATGTTCCAACATTTGCTACAGAATCCGATTCGTTCTTTTACCTCAACAATGGCGGTCGCTAGTTGCTCCGCATCGCCCTTGGGCAGCTTGAGTAAATAGAAGGCGATTCTCTGTGCCGACTTGGGGCCGACGCCTGGCAGGCGGCCAAGCTCGTCGATTAGATCTTGTACTGGACCGTCGTACACGTCGCTCTACACCTCTCCATCAATCTGAGCGGGGGCGCTCATCCCTGTAATTGCTGTCGCTTGCGCGTTGCCGCATCGGCGTAATGCGTCGCGGAAAGCAGCGGCTACGAGGTCTTCGAGCATGTCAATTTCGCTGGTATGCACTGCATCAGGGTCAATATGTACCTTAAGAACCGTACCGTCAGCACGCATTCCAACCTTTACCGCGCCGCCACCAGCAGATCCTTCAACAACCGTCGAAGAGATTTCTTTCCGCTGCTCGGTCAACTGTTCTTGCAGTTCTTGTGCTTGCCTCAAAAGCTGTTCAGAAGACATCGACTCGGTCATAGCCGTGGCACTCTCACTTTCCAGTTTCTTTATCTGAGGCCACAGCGCCGGGAAATGCCTCAAGTACCCGGTCGACACTCGACGGGCCTCCATCGCTCGCTACTTCGAATTCTGCAGGGTCAACTATCTCTTCTTCAGAAGTTGATTGGATCTGGTCATTGCTTTCGGGCGTTTTTCCTTCGCTGGCGATTAGCTCAACTTCGACTGAGGTATTGAGCATCTCTCTAAGGGCTTTTTCGATATCGCCTTTGAGTTGTTCGCATCGCTCCCGATGTATTTCGTTAGGCAGTTCGAAACGTATACACCCGTTGGCTACGTCTATAACTTTCGCTACTTGAAATCGAGCCCGCGCTTTAGCAGTCAAGACCGGGAGAACCTTGTGTTGCCATACGTCGGATACCTGAGCTATCGACAAGTCCTTTGGGGTCTCAGCGGCACGATTCTCGTCCGGCTGCGGACCACCTTGAGATTGAGCTGGACTCGTGTTGTCCTCCAGTGGAGGAGGTGGAACAGGGGCAGCTTCGGGTTTAGGTGCAGCGGTTTCCGGCTCTTCTAGGGGTTGAACAGCTGCAAGTGCTGCGCGTGCCTGTTCGGCAGGCTTAGTCCCTGGTTCCCGATGACTCGTCGAACCCTCAGACGTGTCTTGGGTAGTTCCGGGCTGTGTTGATTCAGCAAAAAGTCGGACCATCGCCAAATCAAGAACTAGTTGAGGGTCCGGTGACTGGCGAATGTCTACAAGAACCCGGCCTAGCAGTTCTAGGGCGCGGACATTCATCGCTCGGGTCATGCGGGACGCGATATCAGCAAGTGCTGGTAACTCCGCTTCGCTGATCCGCCCTGAATTAACTCCTGCCCCGGCAAGAAATACGTCCCGCAATTTTCTGGTCGCGCGATACGCGAGATCCTTAGGGTCGACACCGGCGTCGATGGTCATCGCGACCGCTGTCAGTGCTTCTGTGAGATCTTGATTAGCGATGGCCTCAACCAGAGCATCTACCGATCCTCGACTTTCTGGAATCCCGCCAGCTGTCACAACCTGGTCCAAAGCTGACAACGTGTCTCGAACCGAACCAGCGCCGCGCTCAACGACATACTCAACGACCGCGGAGTCGACTTGTAGTTCAGCTCGTTCTGCGATGTCTTCAACGTGGTCGCTGAGAAGTCGCGCGGGGACCAATGTCAGTTCGACGTGCTGTGTCCTACTGCGAATGGTGGGTAGCACTTTCTGTGGATCAGTGGTCGCCAGAATAAAAATGACATGCTCTGGAGGCTCTTCGAGTGTTTTGAGAAGAGCGTTGGATGCAGCCGTCGTAAGCATGTGAACTTCATCAAGAAGGTAAATCTTTCGCTTTCCGGGACTACCGAGAGCAGCGTTAGCTGTGATTTCCCTAATGTTGGCGACATTGTTGTTAGAGGCGGCGTCCAACTCAACTAAATCCATGGAATTACCCAACTCAAAGGCAACGCAGCTCTCGCAAGCTCCACATGGTTCACCGTTCCCCGGAGGCTCAAGACAATTCAGGGCTTTAGCAAGTATGCGCGCCGTCGAGGTTTTACCTGTCCCTCGCGGACCACTGAGCAGATAGGCATGACCAACTCTGTCTTCGATCACTGCGTTCCGGAGCGCGGCTACTAAATGTTCTTGGCCGATAACTTCTGAAAAACTTTGGGGTCGAAAGCGTCGATACAGAGACTGGTACACCATTAGTGGGTGATGCTACTTGCGTGCCGCTGCGCTGAGGGGCAAGTAACCTAAGAGCGCGTTATCGTTCCACGTGGCGGCCGGGTCCTGTGCAACAGCGTCCCGTGAATCGAGTCAGGGCCGGGAGGCAGCAGCTCTCAGCGGATTTCGCTGTGTGCCGCAGATCACCTGGTCGCCTCGTGGGACGATGACCAGGGAGAGTTGCCAGAGCGGACGAATGGGCTCGCTTGGAAAGCGTGTGAGGTCTAACCGGCCTCCGTGGGTTCGAATCCCACACTCTCCGCCATGAAGCTTGAAGAAGCGATGGGGCTCGCCCTTGAAGAAGCTCAAAAGGCACTCGAACACGAAGACGTTCCGGTAGGTGCTTTGGTAATCGTGGACGACACGGTTATTGCCTGCCGACACAACGAACGTCAGCTAACAGGCGACCCAACGGCTCATGCTGAAATCTTGGCGTTAAGAGACGCTGCTGCGGAATTAGGAAGCTGGTATCTCGACGAAGCAACGCTGGTCACGACCTTAGAACCATGCCCCATGTGCGCTGGCGCGGCACTCAACGCCCGCGTTTCGCATGTGGTCTTCGGAGCGCATGACCCTAAGGCCGGAGCAGCTGAAACGTTGTACAACCTTTTGGCCGATCCTCGACTTAACCACCAAGCGCGAATTACCAGCGGTGTGTTAGCCGACAACTGTGGTGCGATTCTGTCAAAGTTCTTCGCTGACAGACGTTAAATCCTGGGGTCGAACCGGAGATTTTCTTTGGCGGAAGGTGTGGGATTCGAACCCACGGTGACCCGGAGGCCACAACGGCTTTCGAGGCCGCCCCATTCGTCCGCTCTGGCAACCTTCCGTGTGTGAGCATATCTCTCGACGCTTCTCTCACCATCAACCAGAACATCTATATCTGCTGCTGTTCACCGTGGAGTGGTTTCCGGCCTAATGTCATTTGGAATGAACACCAGCATGCGATCTATTAGCTGAGCTTCGAAGATGACGGAGAGACACACCTGGTCAGTCGGGGACCTCTGTGAAGCAATTCGGGACACCTTCTCAGCTGTTTTCCCTGAAGAGATATGGCTAGAAGGCGAAATTGTGGGTCTTAACGTCGCTTCTTCCGGTCACGTTTATTTCGATCTGATCGAGCCCGAGTCCGAGGGGAGCCGCGTCGACAAAATGGCGGTTGCTCTGTGGAAGGGACGCCGGCAAGGAGTCGAGAGCGTTTTAGCTCGGGCTGAAGCTGGTCCGTTGATTGACGGGATACGAGTACGGATTAGGGGAGAGCTTTCCTTTTACGCGCCTCAAGGTCGAGTTCAGCTCCTGATGACTGCTATCGATCCGAATCACACATTGGGGCAACTCGCAGTAGATCGTGAACGAGTTTTGAAGTCCTTGTCCATGGCCGGTCTGTTGGACGCAAATCGTGCTCTGAAAGTGCCATTAGTTCCTCTCCACATCGGTTTGATCACTTCTGATGGAAGTGCCGCGTACAACGACTTCGTAAATGAAATTTCTTCGAGTCCTTATCCCTTCAGGATTTCTCTCGTTCATTCTGCGGTACAAGGGGCTGAAGCAGAAAGTGGGTTGATAACAGCGATTGAGACCCTGGGCGATGTCGACGTTGATGTGATCGCAGTTGTGCGAGGCGGTGGGGCGCGGACCGACCTCATGGCATTTGATCTCGAAAGCGTCGCTACTGCAGTAGCTAAATCACAACGCCCCATTGTTTCGGGGATAGGTCATGAGATTGACCGATCGGTAGTCGACGAGGTTGCTCATACTGCGTTCAAAACTCCAACGGCCTGCGCTGCTGCATTAGTACAGACTGTCGCGGCTTTTGACCAAAACCTCGACTTGTCGGCGCGGCGCATCGTCAATCTCGCGGTAACTAGCCACGACCGGGCCACCGAGGCCATTTCCTATTCTGTGAGAGCCATCGGCGACCGGACCCGCAGAACCCTCGACATCAGGGAAGAGCGATTAGCTGCAGCCACCGGCCGTTTGTCAGATCTGGGCTTGATGACAATCCGTCGCAATTCGCAACGGTTGGACCGAATTTCTGATTTGCTTCGCGCCCTTCATCCCGATCGAATATTGGCCCGCGGATTTTCAATTACTCGCGATCACGATGGTGAGATAGTCCGAGACAGCGTCTCCCTCGGGAGCACATTGTTTAGTGAAACAGCCGATTTGTTAATCACCAGCACAGTCAGTGAATCGAACACGCGAAAGTAAGGAGTCAATATGACAGACGAGGAACTCACCTTCGAAGCTGCTACGCAAGAGTTAGATTCAATTCTCGAAAAACTCGACGGAGATGATGTGAACATCGACTCACTTGCTGTCGACCTACAACGAGCCTCACACTTAATCGAGTGGTGCCGAACGCGTTTAGAAACCACACGAGTTGAGGTGGAGCGAATTGTGACCGACCTTGACGACAACTAGGTCTTCACTCAAAGGATCTAAAAGATGTGAGCCGAGGGAGTCGGTGGGTTCTCCCTCGGCTCACGGAACGCTCTCAGATCGGTGGGAGATCCGGAGCGCACGCCTTCCAACTCTTAGAAGCTGAGTAGCGACTCTGTTGTAAAGATTTTGTTTGACGCAAAAGACGACGCTGAAACAATGCGGCTGCCCTCTTTCAGCCGGCTGGATCTTATCTAACCGCTAGCGTGATGCAATTGATATAGCCGCTAATTCGAGGTGCACGTGAAAGAAGACCGCCCGTACGGAAGTTGGCCATCGCAACTCACCTCGGAACAACTAGCAAGCGGTGCTACTCGACTATCTGAAGCAAGAGCGTTCAACGGTGAGGTTATGTGGCTTGAGGGCCGTCCGGCGGAGGCGGGAAGGACAGCACTAGTAAAATTTGACGGTGCTCGTTGCGAGACTCTTGGCCCCGAGGACCTCAACGTTCGGACCTTAGTCCACGAATATGGAGGAGGAGGCTGGCTACCAACACACAGTGGAATTTGGGTGACCTCATTTGACGATCAGCGACTTTGGCTTCTCAACGATGACTTTCGTCCGATAACCCCTGAGCCTTCTGTCTTGCGTGGGCATCGTTTTGCGAACGGTGTCGAGTTACCAGATGCGACCGAAACAGTTTGGATCATGGAACGGCATCGAGAAGACGGCGCGCAACCTCACAACATGCTGGTAACCGTGACCGAGACCGGCGAGGTAACTGAGATTGTCTCTGGCGCAGATTTCTATTCTTCACCCGTGGTGTCTCCTGATGGTCTTCAACTTGCCTATTTGTCCTGGGATCACCCTTCGATGCCGTGGGATCACGTGCGTTTGCACGTAGCAGAACGTGACCCTTCTGGATGGACCGGGCATCAAGTGGTGCTGGATGGGCCCGCACTACAGCAACCTAGATTTTCACCTGATGGGCAACTACACGTCGTCAGCGACGCAACTGGCTGGTGGAATATTCATGCCGTAGATGTTTCCCGACAGATGTCCACACCTGTGTTCGCGGCCGAGTTGGAATTCGGGACTCCTAGTTGGGTATTCGGCCAACGAACTTACACGTGGGCTGGGGAAGACATTTGGTGCAGTTGGATCGACAATGGAGTCGGACGAATTGGTCAAATAGAAGGATCAGACTTAGTTGAAGTCGAATGTGGTCTGACTGAGTTCAATGGTTTAGACACCCTCGATGACGGGAGGGTGGTGACTATTGCTGCGGGTTGGGAGTCAGCAAGCGCGGTGCTGGCAGTACGCCGAGACGGTTCAAGCGAACAACTCAGCGATTCACATCCATCGCTCTTGACGTCTGACAACGTCTCCATTCCTGAATCCATAACCATTGGTGACGCATCTTCGGAGACCACTTACGGCTTTTATTTCGCTCCTACAAATTCATCTTGTCTTTCCTCTTCGGGGTTGCCGCCGTTGTTAGTTCTGAGCCACGGGGGGCCAACAGGTGCGGCAAGGTCGTCCTTTGATCCCGCAATTCAATACTGGACTAATAGAGGAGTTGCCGTTGTCGACGTCAACTACCGCGGTAGTACCGGTTTCGGAACTCCATATCGGAACAAACTTAAGGGTCAGTGGGGTATCGCTGACACTGAGGATTGCATAGCAGCAGCGCAATTTCTCGCGGATGAAGGTCTCGTTGATTCCAAGCGATTAGCGATAAAAGGAGGTTCTGCGGGAGGTTTCACAACACTGTGCGCGTTAACCAAAAGCTCTCTGTTCGCGGCGGGCATATCGCGCTACGGGGTTGCTGACCTGGCAACACTCGCGCAGGACACACACAAGTTCGAGGCTCGTTATCTCGACTCTCTGGTCGGGGAATGGCCGTCCCAAAAGAAAATCTACGACGAACGGTCACCAATTCTTCACACAGACCAGTTGTCAACTCCCATGATCATTCTTCAGGGTGCTGATGATCCAGTGGTGCCGCCGTCGCAAGCAGAACAGCTGGTGGGTGCCCTTACCCAAGCATCCATTCCACACGCTTACGTTCTTTTTGAAGGCGAAAGTCATGGTTTCAGAAAGGCTGGGACGATCATTCAAGCCCTAGATGCCGAACTTTCGTTCTTGGGGCAGGTGCTTAATTTTGAGCCGTTTGATCAAATTGAGAAAGTTTCGATTTCCTAAGCTCACCCCTCCGTCGTTGATGTCGTTGAATCGATATCTTCATCGTTCACCCCTTCGGTGGTGGTAGGAGGTTCAGGGTTGTACTCCTCGCACCTTCCTTCGACTATGTCGACAATGCGATCGTGACGTTCTCCGCTATCGATCGGCTTCGCCCCGCCGAGATAGTCGAGGATGTGAGGATGGAATTGGTATCCCTCTACAGTTGGCCCGTTGAAGAAAATTTCGAGGACACCTGTGTCACCGGTGATGCCATACCGTGGATGCCAGGCAAAGTTTCCGAGGGAATACGCTATGACAGTGCGGTCATAGGTCTCTATGGGCTGCAAAACATGGGGATGATGACCAAGGATTAGGTTTGCCCCTGCCTCTATCAACTGTTGGGCCAGATCTCGTTGATCTTCCGATGGGCAGGTTGCTCTCTCCACACCCCAGTGCACACTGACGACCACTACGTCGTTGCCGCTTGCAGCGGCGCGAACCGCGGCAAGCACTCTGGGAATCGCCCACTTTGCATCTGCAACACCGGGTCGTTCAGCTGCAGCAGAAAAACCTCCGGGAATAATCGCTGATGCAGACACGAAAGCAACCCTGATTTCATTATCTAAAACGAGCACTCTCGGGGCGTACGCCTCAGCATTGTTTGCCCCTGCTCCAGGCCTCAAAATGCCAACTTCGTCAAGAACCGAGATGGTGTCTTCGAGCCCTTCTGACCCAAAGTCAAGGATGTGGTTGTTGGCCAACGAAACAACGTCTATGCCAGCACCGGCGAGAGTCAACGCCGCGGATCCAGGTGCTCGAAACACAAACTCTTTGTCGTAGGGTTCCCCTCGTTCTGTAATGGCCATTTCAAGGTTGACTATCGCAACGTCTGCTGAAGAAAGACTTGGCTCAACTTTCGTAAAGGGATCGATACCCTCCGGTTCAGTTAAATCGAGAAGCACATCACCGCCTGCGAGAAGCGTCCACGGTCGTTTTTTGAGAGTTGTCGTTGTGGCGTTATGTGTTGGCGTTTCAGAAGTGGTCGTCGCTGTGGGCTCGTCGGTTCGGTCGTCAACTTCTGAAAGCTCAATAGTTGAGGAGGGGCTTACTAATTGGGTGCTTCTCAACGGGTCAGTCGTCGTGCTTTCGCGTTGCACAAAAATCGCTTGGTCGGCTTCGGGTTCAGCGCAGGCAACAGTTATGCCAAGGGCCAGAACGCAACAAGCCACGAAATTCAGGCGGCGGTACACGGCCGCTGAGTCTACGGGGCCGACTAGCGTGCAACTGATGTACAGCTTTGTTCGGCAACCCAAGTGGATAGCTGCTCACGTTCTCGTGCTGCTCTTGTTGGTTACCTTCCTGCTAGCTGGAACATGGCAATTCGGACGACATCAAAAACGACTCGACCGCAACGAAGTCGTACTAGATCGCGCGGACGCGGTGATGCTCGAAACCAAAGATCTTTTCGAACCTCAAGATATTTTCGAGTTCCGGCTAGTGCAGCTCGAAGGGAGCTGGTCAACCGGTGACAGCGTGTTGATACGAAATCGAAGCCACCAAGACATGGCGGGTTGCCATTTAGCTATTCCCCTGACAACCAATAGCAACGAAGGGGTTCTAGTAGTCGCCGGCTGGCTGAGTGAACCCTCGTGTGACGTCGACCAGCTTAAGGCTCCGACCGGTGAGGTTTCCCTAGTCGGGCGGGTTCGACTCAGTCAAACTCGAGGGTCTATAGGGGCTCGCGACCGTGCCGACGGAGTGATCAGCACACTCGCTCGAACAGATGTGGGTCGAGTGGATCAGCAAGTTGCTCTCTCCCTCGCGCCGGTGTACGTCGAGTTGATTACCAGCAGCCCCCCGATAGCTGAAGCTGTCGCCGTTGATCCCCCACCTAGCGACCTTGGCCCTCATCTCGCTTATGCGGTGCAGTGGTTCTTATTTTTCGCGGTTGGGGCGGTGGGTTTTCCTTTGGTGCTTCGACACCAAGCGCGCAAAGGCGACCTCGAAGATTTATCGGATTCGGTTTAAATAGCTGAAGCCATTCGTTCAACAAGCATGGTCAGCATTTCAGGTGAAGTGGCGAAGTTGAGTCGAACAAATCCCGCACCTTCGACGCCGAAGTCGAGTCCGGAATTAAGCGCGACCTTACCTCGCGATAAGAAAACTTCTGCCGGGTCCTCCCCCAGCTCCAATGCGCGACAGTCAAGCCAGGAAAGATATGTCGCTTGCGGGAGCCGATAACGCACCTGCGGAAGATGTTCGTTAAGCAAGGCAGATAGAAGATGTCGGTTGTGATCAAGGCCCTCAACTAGCTCCGCTATCCACTGATCACCGTGTTGCCACCCCGCGACTGTGGCTACCTGACCGAGACCATTAATGCCACCGATCATACGGGGACGGATTTCTTTAAGCAGCGGCGAATATCTTGCCGATGAGCTATGAAGGAAAGCCATACGTAGACCGGCCATGTTGAACGTTTTGGTTGCTGCGGTGATGGTCACCGTGCGTTCCGAAGCCAGATCACTGATTGAAGCTGTCGGAACGTGCTTGTTAGGTGAATACACAAGATCGCAATGGATCTCATCTGAAATTATCAGCAGGTCGTTGCGGTCCGCGATGTCGACGACATGCGCGAGATCGGTTTTATCCATAACAAAACCGCAGGGATTGTGCGGGTGGCAGAGCAGGAGCGCTGAGACGTCGTTCCGAGCGGCTGTTTCTTCCAGATGGTTGAGATCAAGTTCCCATCCATGTTCGGTTTCACGCAGTGGATTAGCCACCCAATTCCTTCCCGTCCCTTCCACGCTGGAATAAAAGGGTGGGTAGACGGGAGTTTGAACAACGATGCTTGAATCCGGTGGCGTCAACGTTTTAAGAACCCACTCGAGTCCCTGAATGACGTCATGGACCCGAAGAACATCAGAAGTTTCAACATTCCAGTCAAAGGCATTGGACATTCGCGCTTTGAAGGCCTCTAACACCGGAATCGGTTCGTCGTAAAAACCGTAACCCAGACCGCCCTCATTAATTCTCTCAATTACTGCACTGCTTATGAAGTCGGGGACTTCAACATCCATATCGGCAACCCAAGCGGAAAGCACATCGTTCCCGTGACGCTCCCATTTAATGCCTGGGCGGTTGCGCACACGGTCGAGGTCTAAGTCAAAGATCACGGATGCAGGCTAGAGCGTGGAGATTAATAAAGTCCGATCATTCGTCCGGCGAGTGCCACCACTGCACCGATCAGTACCGGTTTGATGATCTTTTCACCACCACGAACAGCGACTCGAGCACCTATCCATCCACCTAACGCAAAACCGATGGCAAGAACCGCAGCGAAACCCCAATCGACCTGTCCGCGAATAACAAAAACCGGTACGGCGATGGTCGTAAGTACCAAGATCACGACTACTTTGACGGCGTTCGCGTTAACCAGATCAAGTCCAGATCTTGATAGGGCGATAACAATCAACAGACCCACACCGGCTTGAAATGCGCCTCCGTAGAGTCCGATACCAAAGAAAACCACAGCGGTTATTGCGGGGTGCCAGTTGATCTCTGGGCCGACGTTTCGGGGGGAACGAAGACTCAAGAACAGCAGAGGGATCATCAGAATGCCGAAAATTCGTTCGAAGGTCTCGTCCGTTACGCTCGAGACCAGCAAAGATCCCAGCAAGGAACCTGCGATCACAGGGACAATCACGGGGACTGCTCTTCGAAAGCCTCTGACGCCTTCTTTTCGGTAACTTGCGACAGACGACGCGTTCTGGACGAGAACTCCAACACGATTCGTGCCATTGGCCACCAAGCCGGGCAACCCCACGAACACATTCAGAAGCGCGACCGTCAGGAGCGAACCCCCTCCCGCCATCGCATTCACTATTCCTGCGACCAGCCCAGCGCCCACAACTAACGCCGCGTCGATGAGTTCCATTCCTGCAATCATTACCGCTATTTACCCAGGAAATAGTTCTAGTTGAAGAATCTCTTCGTGAGTTAGGGCTCGCGACCTCTACTCTCGGTGATATGGCCGGGAACACCTTTGGAAAACAATTCCGCATCACTACGTTCGGCGAATCCCACGGCGGGGGCGTCGGAGTGGTCGTCGACGGTTGTCCACCGCGTTTGGAGCTGACCGACGACGACATCCAGATAGAGCTTGACCGGCGTCGCCCGGGGCAGAGCAGGTTGGTTACGCAACGTCAAGAAGCTGACCGCGTCGAAATCTTTAGCGGGGTCTTTGAAGGTCAGACCATTGGTTCACCGATCGGCATGTTGGTGAGAAATGAAGATGCTCGATCTGGTGCCTACAACGACATGAGAAGTACCTACAGGCCCAGTCATGCTGACTGGACAACTGAAGCTAAATACGGAATTCGGAACTGGCAAGGAGGAGGCCGGGCGTCAGCTCGAGAAACAATCGGACGTGTTGCTGGAGGCGCCATTGCTCGAAAGTTAATCAGTCAAGCCACGGGAATAGAAGTACTCGGCTGGGTCAGTTCTATCCACGGCATCGACGCGGACGTTAACTCCGAAACTGTGACTCGCGAGGAGGTTGAAGCTGATCCGACTCGGTGTCCTGAGCCGGCAGCAGCGAAGCTCATGACCACGGCGATAGAGGAGGCTAGAAAGGACGGCAATTCCTTAGGGGGAGTTGTCACTTGTCTAGCTCGAAATATGACTCCGGGATTCGGTGAGCCTGTTTTCGACAAGCTAGATGCCGAAATGGCAAAAGGACTGATGTCTCTTCCAGCCGCAAAAGGTTTTGAGATCGGCAGCGGTTTCGCTGGGACCTTGATGACGGGCCGTGACCATAACGATCCGTTTGTTCCGGGACCAAACGGTAAACCGTCTACTTCCACCAATAACAGTGGTGGTGTGCAAGGTGGCATTAGCAACGGCGAAGATTTGATCATGAGAGTTGCCTTCAAACCAACGGCGACTATCGCTTCCCCCCAAGAAACTGTTACGCAATCCAACGAAGCCACCATCTTGGCCGCGAAGGGAAGACATGACCCGTGTGTTCTACCTCGAGCAGTACCAATGGTGGAAGCAATGGTCTGCTTAGTTTTGGCAGACCAGTTCTTGCGTCAACAAGCAAACACAGTGCTCTGAGGTCTTGACCTACTCGTCTCTTTGCTCACGAAGAAATTTTTGGAACTCAGCCGCCAAGTCGTCACCCGAGGGAAGGTCTGACGCTTCGGCACGATCTGCTTCTTCTTCCAACTGCCGAACGTAGCCAACGATCTCAGAGTCTTGCTCGACAGCGTCACTTACTCGTTGTTCCCATTCAAGGACGCTCGCATCTAAGTCGCTGTAGCCGGTCGGAACACCTGTGACTTTTTCAAATTCAGCAAGAAGAGCTCGCGTTCCTTTGGGGTTGGGGGGGCCAGCGACGTAATGGGGAACACCGACCCTGAGCGAGATGACGGGAAGGTCTGCGCTGTCCAGAGCATCGTGCAAGGTACCGATGATGCCGGTAGGGCCTTGGTAGCTCGGGCGGTCAAGGCCAAGTCTCCTAGCAAGTTCAGCACTTGCCGCACTGCCCTTGACCTCAGCAGGCCGTGAATGAGGAATTCCGGCCACCATTGCTCCCAGCGTGACCACCATCTCGCATTTTGTGTCGTGAGCTATTTCAACGACAGAGTCACAAAATGTTCGCCATCTCATGCGCGGCTCAAGGCCTGACAACAGCACTAAGTCGTGCGGAAAATCATTTTCGATCACGTGAGCGTCTAGTGAGGGCCATTTGATTCGGCGTTCACCATCTGCAGTGATGTCTACATGCGGTCGGTTTTCTTGAAAATCAAAAAATTCTTCCGGGTCTATGCGAGCAATCCGTCTGGCGTCATGTTGATCGACAATCCACTGGATTGCCCCGGTGGCGCATTCCCCTGCGTCGAACCAGCCTTCGAAAGCAACAACTAGGAGCGGGCTTTGGAGGCTTGGTCCTTCCTCCCATATGACTTCGGTCATGACACCACTATTGCCTACCGAATAGGTCATGAACAATTAAGTCGCTTAAAGTGACTCTTTCTTTCAGCAACTACTCGAAGATTTTTATTCTCCGCTAGAAGTTGCGAAAGAGTGACAAGTGGCAGGGGTCACTGTGCAGCGGCGGATCCATCGACCAGTCCACCCATCTGTTGATCAAGGTAAACCCTGCTTGTCTCGCCGATTCATCAATGGTGTTCGTCGTCAGAGGCTGAAAGTCAACTGTGGCCATTTCGCCTTCGGTGAATTCGATGCGGCGATAGTTATTGCCGTCGGAACTCAAGATGACTGCTCTGTCGGTTTCAACTGCTACCGCATGAACTCCTCTTGTCATGGGGAGACAGGCTTCAATCAATACCTCACCTGCACTTGAGCTTTGCTCCCATGGGGCAGAAAAACAGATTTCGTCATCGAGCCACAGAACGAGATCTGACGGACCGTCAACGATCTCAATTCCTGCATCGACAAGCGCATCAGACAAGTTCGGCCGGCGGGTTTTCAATGTCACTTGTTGGTGTCCTCGCTTTGAACACCACTGCGCAATATCGGAGACATCGGCCATATCAAACAAACTAGCGAGAACGCGCTGCGCTTGGGCTGGCATGATTTGCCGGTGCGTCAGATACCTACTGGGACGTCTTTAACTGTCGGAGAAGCGTGGGCCATTGCGTTCACCTATTTCACGGTCGCGATTACGGTGTCACTGGTTCACAGCACCGCGGGCACTCCACCCTGGGTGATTGTCGCCGCGACGCTTCTCGTTAATTCTGCTACTGCGACGTTGGCCTATGCCGCAGTAACTGCTGCTGGAGGTAGCGCTGCTGCAGGGGTCGTAGCTGGATGTTTGACTGCCACTCGGTTCGGTGTTTTGGCTGCCGCGCTAGCACCTCGGTTATGGCCTGAGAGATGGAAACGCGCTTTAGCTGCATTCGCTGCGTTTGACCCCAATATTGCGTTAGCGAACAGGGAACAAAAGGATTCCGATGTTCGTAGGGTCTATGTCGCGATGTCACTATGGCTTGTTTTGCCTTGGTGGTTGGGGGCTTCGATCGGAACAGTGATAGGCGACTGGGTTTCCGATCCGAAAGCTTTGGGAATGGATGCCATGTTCCCAGCTTTATTTATTGCGCTTATCCGTCCGCAGCTCACAACAAACAATGCTCGTCTCATTGCAGTCTTGGGCGCAGGCATCGCGTTGGCATTGGTCGAAGTGTTACAAGGCGGCTTGCCGTTCTTAGTGGCAGCGCTTCCGGCCCTATTGGCTCTCCGTAACCGAGATGAGGGGCGGACCTAATGCTCACTTGGGGGGTGGTTGCGGTCTTGGCGGTCGGGGTCTACGGTCAGCGAGCTCTAGGGATGGCTTTGGTTGATCCCGAACGTTTAGGTCATCGGTCCAGGCAAGTGTTGGCGATGGTCCCGTTGTCGATTTTGTGCGCGGTGACAGCGTTACAAACATTCAGTACCCGGGGCGATTTGGTGGTTGACGCGCGCGTAGCGGGAATTATTGCAGCGGCGGTGCTGAGCTGGAAGCGGGTACCGATGTTCGCAGTGGTTGTGGGTGCGGCAGCAGTGACTTCGGCGGCACGGCTTCTATCTTGACTACCGTTACTTCCCTTCAACCTCTATGACTAGTCAGCCAAGACACCCGCAGCTATTGAAGATGACCGATCCCCCTGTCATGGTGGGACATCGGTGCACTAATTGCCTTCGAACTGCATTTCCGCCTGATCCCTATGGATGTGAACAATGCGGTGTGTCAGCGTTGGAACTTGAAGAATTTGAGCTTGAAGCCAGCGGTTCGGTTCGAGCAGTCGCGACGGTTCACCGTCACCATCATCCGGCACCAACTACTCCGTTTACGGTTGGGGTAGTTGAATTAGTCGGCGGCCCTGTATTGAAAGCCATTGTCGAGGGCGACGAAGTCGCCGTCGGTGATTCCGTTGTAGGGGTGCTAGTAGACGGTGAAGACAATGAGGGCAATCCGGTCGTCGATTTACATTTTCGGATAGTGACATGAGCAATCGAAGTTTGTTGTCAGACAGGACTGTGTTTGTGGTTGGTATAGGTATGCACCCCTATCAACGTCGAAGTGACACCACCTATGTAGATCTGGGAATAACCGCGGTGCGGGCAGCGTTGGTCGACGCGGCTGTCACCTGGCCGGAAGTCGAGGCTGCGTATACCGGAACTGCTTTGTTGGGTATGGGCTCTAGTCGGATCATGTTGAGCCGGTTGGGTGCTACTGGAATCGCGATGACCCAAGTTGAGAACGCTTCGGCGTCGGGGTCGTCTGCGGTAGCTCAGGCTTGCCTCGAAGTTGCTTCGGGGAGATCCGACGTCGTCTTGGCGTTAGGTGTCGATAAACCCAGGGGAGGTCTCGGTGCAGCGCCTGGTCATGCAGGAATTCCAAATCTTGAGGGTGGGTCTATTGTGCCGTTCACTCACTTCGCGTTGTTGGCCTCTGAGTACATGGATTTACATGGAGTTAGCGATGAACAGGTTGCACGCGTCGCGTTAAAGAATCATAGGAACGGATCTCTCAACCCTTTTGCGCAACGCCAGAAGGTTCGGACCCTTGACGAAATTCTTTCCGAACCGATTTCCGGTTCGTTGACAAGACTTCAATGCTGTCCGGTTGGTGAGGGGGCTGCCGCGGTCATCGTGGCATCTGAAGATGGGATCAATCGCTTGGACCTTGATCGTTCTCGAGCTGTTCAGGTTCTTTCGTCGGTCACTAGAACCGAGGGCCTGTATGGGGAAGGCGTCGGTATTGACGCCGCCTTAACCGCGGAGACTGGGATGGCGGCGTTCGAGGAAGCGAACGTGGATCCATCAGAAATCGATGTCCTTGAGGTTCATGACGCTTTTGCGATCGAAGAATTGTTGTACGCGGAAGCGTTAGGTCTGTGCCAGCCAGGCGAGGCGGCGTCGCGTGTCGAGTCAGGAGACTTCGACATTGGTGGTAGTTGTGCTTTCAGTCCTTCGGGAGGGCTTCTGGCTATGGGGCATCCGATTGGCCCTACCGGTGTAGGTCAGATCGCTGAAGTCGTCCGTCAGTTACGCGGAGAGGCTGGGGACCGGCAGCAACCCGAAGCTCGTGTAGGTATGGCCCACATGGTCGGGATAGGCGCAGTCTGTGTGGTGCACGTTCTCCGTTGCGGGTAAGTCTGTATCACTGATTTTGCGGGAACCCTAGGTCAACCTGGCTAGAGGCCGGGTCGGGCCAACGGGCAGTGATCGCTTTAGCCCTGGTGTAAAAGCGCACTCCTTCAGGTCCGTACATGTGCGTATCTCCGAATAGCGATGCTTTCCAGCCCCCGAATGAGTGGTAGGCGACTGGTACTGGGATCGGAACGTTGATTCCCACCATTCCGACTTGCACCTCATGTTGGAATTGGCGGGCGGCCCCTCCATCTCGCGTGAAAATCGCGGTTCCATTTCCGAAAGGATTCGAGTTAATCAAATCGATCGCCTCGCGGAAGGTGTCTACTCGGACAACACTCAATACCGGTCCAAATATTTCGTCTTGGTAGCACTCCATGTCAGAGGTGACTTCGTCTAGAAGCGTTGGTCCATAAAAGAATCCGTCGGAGGGAAGATCAGCGGTGGCTCCATCTACTACGGCAACCGCTCCTGCTTGTTGGGCTCGTTCGACGTACCCGGCTACCCGGTCGCGGTGTTCTTGTGTAATCAATGGACCCATTTCCGCTTCGGGTTCGGTTCCGGGTCCGATCTTGACTGCGGGAATTCTGTTGGCAATTGCTTGCACTAGTTCGTCTGCGACTGATCCGACCGCAACTAGAGCGCTTACTGCCATGCATCGTTCACCTGCTGACCCGTATGCTGCGCTCACTGCGGCGTCAGCTGCCATATCAATATCGGCATCAGGCAAGACCAGCATGTGGTTTTTTGCTCCGCCTAACGCCTGCACTCTTTTACCGGCGTTAGTAGCTCGTTCATAGACGTAACTCGCTATGGGGGTCGACCCGACAAAGCTGATAGCGGCAACGTCCTCGTGGTCGATCAGGGCGTCTACTGCTTCTTTGTCACCATTGAGGACCGAAAACACTCCAGGTGGGAGACCAGCTTCAATCAACCATTCGGCGATAAGCATTGCTGCTGATGGGTCTCGCTCTGATGGTTTGCATATAAAGGCATTCCCGCATGCGATTGCTGTAGCAAACATCCATGCAGGCACCATGGCGGGAAAATTGAACGGTGTTATACCTGCGACAACTCCGAGTGGTTGTCGCAAGCTGTATACCTCGATGCCGTCGGACACTTGTTCATTGATTTCGCCTTTGAGGTGATGGGCTATCCCGCATGCAAATTCAACATTTTCAAGACCGCGCGCAACTTCGCCCGCTGCATCTGAAACTACTTTTCCGTGTTCGCTGCTGATTACTTTGGCTAGCTCATCTGTACGAGAGGAAAGTATTTCTCGGAAACGAAACATGATCTGAGTTCGTTGGGTAAGGGAACTCTCAGACCACCCGATCGCTGCTTTGGTCGCGGAGGCGACTGCTTGGTCAACTTCAGATATTGAAGCTAGATCGACGTGGGCTTGAACTTTTCCCGTTGCCGGGTCGTACACGTCGCTGACGCGGCCACTACTTCCAGCGGTGTGCTGGCCATCGATGAAATGTTGAATTCGTCGCACTTTCTCACTCTAATGCTCAGTGGTGGTGGCCTTTGAAGT
>DJZU01000090.1:78749-87252 GCA_002448715.1 Candidatus Neomicrothrix sp. UBA6944
CTCAGTGGTGGTGGCCTTTGAAGTGAAGTTCTGTCAGTCGTCGGGATAGAGGTCATATCGGCCAAGGCGGTCGAGGCACACTTCGACGCTCCAGGGCAGCATTGTCGCTCCGCAGCGCGCATCGCGGTAGTGCTGTTCAAGTTTGTTGGGGCGGAGCATTGAGCGGCCTCCACACACTCGAATAGCGAGCGACGCGAGTTCAGGTGCACCTTCCATAATTGCGACCATGGTGGTCCAGGCGCGGCGCAACGCTGATTTAGTGGGGTCGACCGAAGCTTCGCTTAGCACCCTGTACATCAACGACTGGGCCTTGTCGTAGATCATTTGCATCTCTGCCCAGCCTGCTTGTTTGACGTGATTGTCGCGTCGTGAAGCAACTCCATGTTCTCCTCTTAGATATTCCCCAGTGAGGTCCAAAATTGCTCGCATCAAGCCCAGGTAGGTGAAACTTAGGGTCATGTAGAAATACGGGAATCGTTGCACCATCGCGTCGAAAACACCTGGGGGAAGTACCTCATGATCGTTGGGGACGAACGCGTCGGTGAGGATGAGGTCACGTGAGTCGGTTCCTCGCATGCCAAGAGGGTCCCAGTCGCCTTCGATCAAGACACCTTCTATGTCTGCGGGTACGCCTAGAAGACGGACCCGGGGGTCTCCATCAACTAAGGCGACAACGTTATGGATGTCGGCGATACCGCTGAGCGATGCAAAAATTTTCTTGCCCGTAACTTTGTAGCCACCCTCAACAGGGACTGCTGTAGTTCCGATCGGCTGTCCACTGCCAGGTGTTCGTCCTTCAGAAAAAGGTTGGCTGTGGATGATGCCCTGGTGACACATGCCATTCCAAAGTTGTGGTCGGACGCTATTGAGATGACTTTGTTGTTCCTCATCCATACCGAGTTGGTCGGCTATCCATCCGGCGAGTAACGCCGTTGCTGTGTGCATGTTGAAGGTGAGGGCAGTGGTCGCGCAGTGTCGGCCAAGTTCTTCGCTCACCAACGCATAGGCAACAAAGTCCCCACCTAGACCTCCTGCGTCAGCAG
Source organism: Candidatus Neomicrothrix sp. UBA6944 (assembly GCA_002448715.1). Taxonomy (GTDB): domain Bacteria; phylum Actinomycetota; class Acidimicrobiia; order Acidimicrobiales; family Poriferisodalaceae; genus UBA6944. Next base: position 79,793 of record DJZU01000090.1, read on the forward strand.
GTGCGCAAAGACCAAGGAAGCCTTCATCGGCGAGTTCTTGCCAGTTTTCTTCGGGAAACGCGGCGTCTCGGTCGTATCGGGCTGCGCGTTTGTTGAATTGAGGTCCGAGTGCAGCGATGCGTTCCACTAATTCCATGCGCTCGGGTGTTTGGATCGTGTCCATTAGCGGGTATTCCTCAATCGTGGGATGGGGGCCAGAGTACGGGAAACAAGTCGGGGCGCATTACCTCACCTGACTGGAGACCTAGGTTTTGCAGTGGTGGGGAGGTTTCACCTTGGCGTTCAAGGTAGCGGACGTCGTCGCCCATCCATCGTGTCGAGAAAGCGCGTCGTCGATTTTTTATTTCGGCAGCTGTTGTGCCGTGCAAGGTTCGGAAATCGAAACAAAGTGCGTCTCCAGGGTCGAGTGCTTCAACAAACACATGTGACCCGTAGGGATCGACATCAGGAGCTGGGATAAGTGATGTGTCGTCATGGTCGTATTCAGTTCCGGATGCGAAATTACGAGGCCGATATGTGTTTCCATCCCGATGGGAGCCTCTGAGGAACCGGATAGCAGTTGGGGTGGGGACCACGTCAAGGGCTATGTAGATGGAAACGGTTTGTGTTCCATCTATGCAGTAATAGGGAAGGTCATGATGCCAGGGCGTCGCTTTTTGAGTTCCGGGTTCTTTTGCAAATGTGTGATCGTGGAATAACTGCGCAGTCTCACTCTTCATGAGTTGCGCCGCGATGGCAGCTGCGTGGGAAGTGAACGCAAAGAGAAGGTATTCAGGGATTAACTGCCAGTTGCAGTAGCTATCGAAAAATCTTCCCGGTTCGTCACCGTTGGTGCTTTCGCAGGGAAACGCGAAGCTTTGAGGGTTGTCGAGGTTACGTTGCAAGCCGGTTCGTAATGGTTCTACCCATTGAGGGAATGCTTCACGCATTATGATGACCCCGTCGCGTTGGAAGTCTTCGATGACAGTTGGCGATATTTCCTTCCATGGTCGTCGGGTAGCCACGGCTAATGCGCTCGCATCTTCTATTGCCCGCCATTGCGCGGCTGAGGTGTTGCCGACTGCCATGTGTACATTCTCTCTGCTTTGGGCAGTCGATCGTTACAGTCTCTTGTGATGAGGCTGAGTTTCAATGATCGGAATGGGGCAGCGTTCGTCTTTTTAACGGGGGCGTTGTTTAGTTTTAGCCCGTTGCTTTTTCGGTGGACCTCTGGTGAAGCCTCCGAATGGTTGTTTTTGTTGTGGCGTTCGGTAGGAATTCTTGTCGCATCTGTGGTTGCGTTGATGTTCGGTTCTTCTTCGCGTCCGATTGATGCACTCACTATTGGGTTACGAAAGAATTTGTTGGCTGGGGCTCTCATGGCTGGCATGTCGACCGCGTTCATTATTTCGATTGCTCGCATTGACGCTGCCACGACACTGTTCTTACAGAGTCTCGCGCCATTCTCTGCCGCGTTGCTGGGGTGGTTGTTGTTGCGAGAACGAGTTGATCTCCACACCTGGGCTGCCATGGCTACGGCTGTTATCGGGGTTGTGATCATGGGCAGTACATGGGACGGCAGTAATGGTGTTGGGATTTGTGCTGCTGCTTGTATCCCGTTGATGCTTGGTGTTTACACGGTGCTATTGCGAGACGGCGAGCGGCGCGATCCACGGGCCCAAGTTTTCTTTACTGGTGTGATCGGCATCGGAGTCGGGTTAATTGCTGGCGCTCTCACTGGAGGTTTCGATCTGCCTGTTCGCGACGTTTTACTCGCTATCACAAGTGGCGGGGTTCTCCTGGGGGTTGGGCTTCCAATATTTAATGCTGCTGGGAGGTATGTGCCGGCGGCGCGCACCAGCTTGCTGCTTCTCAGTGAAATCGTTTTAGCGCCGGTCTGGGTGTGGCTGATCGTTGATGAAACCCCGTCTGGTGGCACGGTGGTCGGGGGTGCTGTGATCCTGGTGGCGTTGGTATGGGTTGCTACGCATCCCAAGGTTGCTATGTCGTGAGGAATATAAGGCTTATAGGAGTGCTATGGGATTAGCTGGGGAGCCTGTGCCTCCTTCGACTCGTAGGGGCGCCACCGTGAACAGGAAGCTCCACTGAGAGTGTTGGTTACAGGCTGCCGCTAGTCGATCCAATCGAAGATTGTCTAGGAGATGGACCCCCATGGCGACGATCACGGTTTGGTGGATGGGCATCACCCAGTCGTCTGGATGGTTACCGGGTAGTACGTCACTGACTCCGTCGCAGCCAAGTACTGAGATATCGCGCTCGTGTAGCCATTCGATGCAGTCCGGGTGTAGCCCAGCCATTCCGACATGGAATGGGTGCCAGGGTCCGAGTTCGGTTCGGCGTTTGTCGCGGCCTGTACCGATAAGCAAAATATCGCCCCTGCCGACGGACACGTTTTGTGCCTCTTCGCAGGCTTCTAGTTCTTCGGCTGTGATGGCGTCACCGGGTTCGAGCCATTCAACTCCTCGTAGGCGCGGAATATCGAGAAGCACTCCGCGACCAACAACTCCTTCGGCTGCGACCATGATGCTGCAGTGAGTAGCACCTGTGCTTTTCACGGTGTCGGCGGTATAACCGTTGTACATTTTTCGGTCCCTGAATACATGGCAAAGCGCATCTATGTGCGAAGTTGCCATTCCATGAAAGGCGACCCCCACAAAATCGCCGGTCGACTCCATGTTGAGGTTGGGGGAAACGCAGTCATCTCCGCCTCGCACCATCATGTGTAGCGCCGGGTGCCGATTTTCGGCATTTGGTTCAACTGGTAATTCTCGAGCACAACTAACTGCTTGACCGTGAATAACCTCACCGGCAGCCGCGGCGCGTAGTTCGGGGGTAATGAGATTCAGTGCTCCCGCTTCGTCATCAGATCCCCAACGGTCCCAGTTCTTTACCGTTTCAAACAGTTCGCGGTGCTGCTGCGAACTCATCCATGGGTCAGTGGACACAATCCCTCTCCTTTGTTCCTTCCGTCTGTACTTGTGTGAGACTTAATTTGTCGGTTCGAGGGCTCCGAAGCCTCCTCCTCCAGGTGTTTCAATTTCGAAGCGATCGCCGCTGTGAACATCTACACGGGTGCTCCCCGGTAATTCCTCGCTGCTGCCGTCAGCTCTCAACAGCCGATTGATACCGACAAGACCGTCTTCTCCCCCGCTGGCACCAAAAGGCGCAATTTTGCGGCGAGACGACAGCACATTGACAGTCATTGGTTCCAAGAATAGAAGTCTTCGAACGACGCCATCACCGCCGCGCTGCGCTCCTTGCCCTCCTGAGTTCTGGCGGACTTTGAAGTGTTCAACCCTCACGGGGTGCCGCCATTCAAGTATTTCGGGGTCGGTGAGACGAGTGTTTGTCATGTGGGTGTGTACCGCGCTTGCACCATCGGATGTGGGGGTGGCACCGGCACCTCCGCATATTGTCTCGTAGTACTGGTGTTCGTCGTTACCCCATATGAAGTTATTCATGGTTCCCTGCGAACCGGCGACAACGCCGAGCGCTCCGAACAGGGTGTCTACGAGAAGTTGGCTGGTTTCCACATTGCCCGCAATAACAGCGGCTGGCGGGTGGGGACTGATGAGCGACGGATCAGGGATTCTGATATCGAGTGGGATGAGGCAGCCTGCGTTGAGGGGAATGGAGTCGTTGACCATGCATCGGAAGACGTACAGAACAGCCGATCGGCACACCGCTTTGGGAGCATTGAAGTTTCCGGGGTGTTGTCCGCTGGTTCCAGAGAAGTCAATGACTGCTGAGCGTTCCTCCAAGTTGACTTGGATTGACACGGCTATTTGGTGTCCGTCGTCCATTTCTCCAACGAATTCGCAGTCTGTGAGCGCCGCTATTACTCGCCGCACCGATTCTTCCGCGTTTTCCATGACGTGACTCATGTAGGCGTGGACGACGTTGAGACCGTAGTGAGTTATGACCCGTTTGAGTTCGGTTGCGCCTCGCTCACAAGCAGCTACCTGGGCTTTGAGGTCGGCAATATTTTGGTCGGGGTTACGGGCAGGCCAAGGTCCTCCGGTCAGTATGTTCCGGATTTCTTCTTCCAAGAATCTGTCATCTTGGACCAACAGGATGTTGTCGAGGACGAGGCCCTCTTGATCGATGGTGGTGGAGTCTGCAGGAGCGGATCCGGGGACAATGCCACCGATGTCGGAATGGTGACCGCGCGCTGCAACATAGAAGATACGTTCTTGTGTTGTTTCATCAAAAATGGGCTTCACCACGGTGATGTCAGGCAGGTGGGTTCCGCCGTTGTAGGGAGCATTCAGTACGTATGCGTCACCTGGTGACATGTCCGGGTTATTAGCGATGACAGATTTGATGGCTTCGCTCATTGAACCGAGGTGTATTGGTAGGTGAGGCGCGTTAGCTATGAGTTCCCCGGATGGATCAAAGATGGCGCAGCTGAAGTCGAGACGTTCTTTGATGTTTACCGACACTGCCGTGTTTTCGAGCACTACCCCCATCTGTTCGGCCACGTTCATGAAGAGATTGTTGAATATCTCCAATTGGACTGGGTTGACGTCAGTTCCTACTGCGGATCTTTGGGTGTGAGGTGAAATTCTTTTGATAACGAGGTCGCCGCTGGAATTAATTCGACCTTCCCAGTTCGGTTCTATGACGGTGGTGGCGTTGGGTTCTATAAGAACAGCTGGGCCAACAATTGGAGTGTCGGGAGCGATGCGTTGTCTATCAACAAATGGGGTGTCGGTTGTTATTCCCGCGATGGTGGTGGGGAAGGTTCCCAGAAGCGAGTTTGTTGAATCATCAACTGAGTCGGTGAATGACAGCGGTTGGGCGACGCCGATTGCCTCGAGTTGAATTGATTCGAGGATGATCGTGGTTTGAGGAGAGATAAAGCCGAACCGTGCGCTGTGCTGAGCTTCGAATTCCGGTAATACCTGATCGAAGGTGCCAGATGGAATGGTTAACGCCGTATCAGAGCCGCGGTAGCGAAGAGAAACGCGTCGGCGGAGTTCACGGGAGGCGGATTCCACTCCTTCGTTGAGAAGATATTCGTTTCCGTTCTGTTCGAGTTCTTGCCATTGCGGTTCGAGTTCTTGGAGAGTTTCGGGGCTTAATTCTCGTTCGACTGCCCGATCGCGGATGTTGCGAATGTCTGCTAACCCGATGCCTAGGGCTGAGAGGACTCCGGCGTGTGGGTGGACATAAATGTTTTCTATTCCGAGACGGTCGGCGACCATGCAGGCATGTTGACCGCCTGCTCCTCCGAAGCACACCAGCGAGTAGTCGCTGACGTCGTGACCGCGTTCGATGCTGATTTTTTTGATGGCGTTGGCCATGTTGTCCGCGGCGACGTCTAGGAAACCTTGGGCGACAGTGGTTTCACTTTGAGCCGTTCCCGTTTCAACGCTGATTCGTTTCGCCAGTGCTTGGAATGCTGTGGTGGTTGCTTCGAGATTAAGTGGTTGTTTTCCGTTGTTTCCAAAGACTGATGGGAAGAACTCTGGGCGAAGCACGCCGAGGACGACGTTGCAATCGGTGATCGCTAGTGGGCCGTCGTTGCCGTAGCAAGTCGGTCCGGGATCAGCGCCGGCTGAATCTGGGCCGACTCGTAATCTGCTGCCATCGAAGTGGAGAATCGATCCGCCTCCCGCTGCGACAGTATTGATGTCCATCATCGGAGAACGGACCCGGATTCCTGCTACTTCGGTTTCGTAGGCGCGTTCGAATTCTCCGGCGTAATGGCTGACGTCAGTGGACGTGCCGCCCATATCGAAGCCAATCAGTTTGTCTAGATTCGCGTTTGCTGCGGTGCGGACCATTCCGACTACCCCACCGGCAGGACCTGACAGCAGCGCGTCTTTGCCCTGAAATGCGTAGGCATCAGTAAGCCCACCGTTTGATTGCATGAACATCAGTCGAGGGCTGTGTTCGTCGTGGCGGAGTTGTTCGTCGACTTGCGCGACGTAGCGACGCAAGATGGGTGAGAGATACGCGTCGACGACGGTGGTGTCGCCTCGAGGGACGATCTTCATTAACGCGCTGACTTCGTGGCTGACCGAGATTTGTTCGAAGCCGATTTCTCGTGCGATGTCTGCGAGACGTGACTCGTGGTCTGTGTGGCGGTAACCGTGGAGGAGGACTATGGCAACGGAGTTCAATCCGTTAGCGCGGGCCTGTTGTAGTCCTTGTCGAGCGGTTTCTTCGTCGAGCCCGACGAGCACCTCTCCATCTGCGTTAACGCGTTCATCGATTTCCAGAACATCGGTGTACAGCATTTCGGGGAGATCGATGTCGAGAGCGAAAAGGTCTGGTCGGGTCTGATACCCGATTCTGAGTACATCTGCGAATCCGGCGGTGGTCACAAACAGCGTTGGCTCACCTTGTCGTTCAAGCAAAGCGTTGGTTGCAACGGTGGTTCCCATTTTGACCGTGTCAATTTGGTCAAGTGGTATCGGGTCGTCTGGAGTGACATTCAGTAGATCTCTGATCCCTTGTACCGCGGCGTCGGAGTATTGGCGAGAGTTGTCAGACAGAAGCTTGTGTGTCACCAACTCGCCGTCTGGCTTACGTCCCACTACGTCGGTGAAGGTACCGCCACGGTCAATCCAGAAGTTCCAGCGGTTGTTCATAATTCCTGGGCACCTCTTGCTAACGGTGGTTGGCAACTGTCACCAGAGTATTGATCGGTGACAGTTGGTACACAACGCTTCGGTTTCCTGACGACACTAGGGTGGCTTTTACGCAAAGGGCGCCGCGGAGTGTGTTGAGGCTATGGGTGACATGCCAGAGATAGTGGAAATTGACTTACCCTCTCAACTGGCACGCGTCCAACACGGCGGCGAAGGTCCACCTCTTCTTCTTCTACATTCGGAAGCCAACACGTCCTCCTGGTCGACTTTTCATAGTGAACTTGCGTCGAGTTTTGAAGTTTTTGCACCCATCCACCCAGGTTTTGGGGGCGAAGAGACACCAAACTGGCTGACCGATGTCACTGATCTGAGCTTTCATTACAAAGATTTGTTAGAGGGTTTGGACCTTCAGGATCCGTTGGTTGTTGGAACGAGCCTTGGGGCCTGGATCGCTACTGACTTGGCAATCCACTTTTCTTCGCTGCTAAAGGGCCTGGTGCTGTTTGGCCCTCTTGGGATGAGACCTGCCGAACCTCTCCCTGATCTATTCATCATGGAGTTACCTGACGTGTTGTCGTATTTGGCCAACAGCCTCGACGGCAGCCAGGTAGACCCGATGACCGGTGACGCTGATCTAGCGACCGCAGTGTGGACTGACCTCGCGACCCAAGCACGGTTGATGTGGAAACGTAATTACGATCCGCGGTTGCCGTTACGAGCGCACCACGCGAAGTGTCCGATCATGGTTGCGGCCGGCGAAGACGATCGACTGACGTCGACGGACTACACAAAACAGTACGCGGAGTTGTTTGGCGCGTCGTTTTCATCAGTTAAGGGGGCAGGTCATCTTGTCCCCATAGA
>DJZU01000107.1 GCA_002448715.1 Candidatus Neomicrothrix sp. UBA6944
CCAAGCATCGAAAATTGGCCTTCTGATTGTCCGCAACCGCGAAGGCTGACAGCCAACACTGTCCACCCCTGTTCTTCAGCCACGCGCTCCGCGAACTGTTCGTATGACCTGCTGGGGATACCTGGTCGCTGGGCTGATGGGAAGCCATGGCAGAGAAGCATCGACGGGGCGTCATGGGCCGGGCGTTCAGGTCGAACAAGAAAGGCTTCTAAGTGTGGGGTGCCGTCTATGCGGGTTTCGGTAATGGTGACGGGCAAGGTTGAGCCGTTTTCTTCAGCGGCAGCAGGCCGCTAGCTTGTAGCCGCGATTGCGGGCTTCTCTAAGTTCATCGGGGCCGAAGGTTGCATACATTTTCGCCTTGCATAGATCTTCAACCGCCGCTTCAATGGCCGAGCCGGACATTTCTAAGTCATAGAGGCGCTGATTGCGCTTGTCGCCGACGAATCTGTGGCCTTCTAGTTCTTTGGGCGGTTCCATGTTCTCTATTTTGCCTTACTCAGAGGTTTGAGTTGTACCGAGCGCCCCAATCAGCTTCAGGTAATGCAAATGAGCAGCCAGGATCGCCTCAACGGTGGGTCGGGTAATTTCGATATCTTTTGATCGCGCATACCGATACAGATTCTGCAGCGCTGCAGAGGGGTCATCATTAACTTCGTCTGCTTGTTCTGACTCAGAGTTGAACTGGAGCTGGTTGAGGTGAATCCTAAGTAGCTCCCTTAACGTGTCGGGGTCAGTTTTGGCTGCAACGTCGAAGGGCAATTCGCCCTCAACGAATAGCGCTGCCTCTTCGAGTCGCCAGACGGGCTGGCGAGGTTGGGTGCTTAGCCTTCGTGTTTCGCGTCCGACGAACCCAGCCGCGACCATGAAGCCGATGGCTAGGGAGACTGCAACCGCTAGGCCGAGCATGACGTGTTAGCCCTCTCTAGGTCAGAAAGGAATATTTAGAGCCCTATTCTTTGGGCCAAGAGTTCACGGTGATAGGCGGGGTCACCAAACATCAATTCGGAGCTTTTGGCTCGCTTGAAGTAGAGGTGAGCTGGGTGTTCCCAGGTAAATCCGATGCCTCCGTGAATCTGAATGTTTTCAGCAGCGCAATGGAAATACGCTTCTGAGCAGTACGCCTTGGCTAAGGAAGCTACTGACGGCAATTCGTCGTTCATTTCCGAAGCGCACCAGGCGGCATAGTAAGCAGCTGACTTTGCTGACTCAACTTCCAACAACATGTCTGCGCACTTGTGTTTGATGGCTTGGAAGGAACCGATCGGACGGCCGAATTGGACGCGGTCCTTGGCGTATTGCACCGCCATGTCCATCACGAACTGTGCTCCGCCCACCTGTTCGTTGGCGAGCGCTACTGCAGCTAGGTCCAAGATTTGGCTGATATAAGCGAAGTCATTCGAGTCACAGAGGTGGCTTGCCGGCGTGTTGTCAAAGTTGATTCGAGCCTGCTTGCGCGTTTGGTCCATTGTGGAGAGATTCTCGCGTGTTAGCCCTGCTGCATCTCCGTCGACGGTGTAGAGGTGAATGCCTCCATCAGCTCGAGCAGCGACGACAAAAAGGTTTGCAGTCGCTCCATCGGTGACGAACATCTTTTCGCCGCTGATAGTGGCCCCGTCGCTAGTCCCACTCGCCTCGACAGTTATACCCTCTGCGTCCCAACGTCCGTTGGCTTCCGCTAGTGCGAGGGTCGCTACTGTGCTGCCATCAGCTATGCCGGGCAAGAGCGAAGCCTTTGCATCTTCGTTCCCGGAATGGATGATCGCGTTGCCTGCAAGAACGACGGTGCTGAAAAATGGTGCACACAGAAGGCTGCGACCCATCTCTTCGAGCGCTATGCCCAGTTCAACGTAGCCGAATCCTTGGCCACCGTACTCTTCGGGAATGATCATGCTTTGCAGCCCGAGTTGTTCCGCCATTTGACTCCAGACCGCAGAGTCGTAACCGTCCTCGGTTTCCATCAGTTCTCTGACAGTCGCTTCGGCAGATTTATCTTCCATGAAGGACCGGATGAAGCTCCGAAGCTCTTCTTGTTCTTCTGTGAATGCAAAGTTCACGATGAGTACCTTTTCGCTCAGTTGTTAGAGGCACTGTTTTAGCCGGTTGGCGCGCATTCAACAAATTGATTGTGTACTTTGGTGTACACATTTCTAGCTTGGGGTTTAAGCATGGCACTTTCGTCCACGGCACAAAACGTTGGCACTCGAGACCTCCGCGCCAACTTGGCACACTACTTACGAGCTGCGAGCAACGGTCATACCATTTTCGTGACCCTTGATGGACTTCCAGTCGCTCAGTTGTCTCCTATCACTCAACTAGCCGGTGAGACTTCTTTAGAAGCGTTAATCGCATCCGGGCTAGTGCTGGCACCCAGCAATGAGGACAGAGAAATGTCAACTGCGAAGTTTGAACTGCCCGCCGGATTATCAAGTGATCGGGCGTTGAGGGAAATACGAGGTCGTTGATGACCGTAGCCCTAGATAGCTCTGCTTTGTTGAAACGCTATTTGTCGGAACCTGGCCACGAGTTAGTGAACGATTACCTGATGTCCGATCCAGTTTGGTGTGCCTCAGCGCTAGCCCGGACCGAGGTTCAGCTAGCTCTGCATAGGGTCGCTTCGGGCACCGATGAGCAAAGGATGTTGTGGGCAACTTTCCGAGAGGATTGGGAGCGCGTGGCCGTCGTGCCCGCTGATCAACGTTGTTTGGCGCGCGCCGTTGAAATCGGTTCCACCTTTCAACTTGGCACGGTAGATGCACTGCATCTAGCAGCCGCTGATCGGCTCCCTAGACCCTTGACGTACTTGACCTTTGATAGCCATCAAATACCTGCCGCTCTTGAACTCGGTTTTGAAGTGGTGTCAACTCAGGGTTCGACGCTGACAACACACGGGTAAAAGCCCTATTCCTCACCAATCGACGATTGGAGGTACCGCTCGATGCCGATGTCGTCAATCATCGAAAGTTGAGTTTCGATCCAGTCAAGATGTTGCTCTTCCCCTACGAGGAGGTGCTCAACGAGTTCTCGGCTGCCAGGGTCAGCTTCCGAGAGGCAAATCTCGACGCCTCGCCGATATCGTTCGACCGCTTCAATCTCGAGTTGCAGGTCAAGCCTGAGTTGTTCTTCAACCGACTCTCCAATGGCGATGTTGCCGATGCGTTGGACGTTGGGGTGACCTTCGAGCAAAAGAATGCGCTCGATGAGCTTTTCGGCATCATGCATTTCTTCGATCGATTCATCACGAAAGGTCTTAGCAAGACCTTTCCATCCCCAGTTTTCACAAATTTTTGCGTGCGCGAAGTACTGGTTAATCGCGGTTAATTCAGCGGTAAGCGCCTCGTTGAGAAACGCGATTACTGGCTCTGATCCTTGCATTGCGTGAGGTCTCCTAGCTCGTGCAATGCAGACCATATATGCAGTCGCTTAGCGTGCGCTGCAACTTACTTCTGATATCGCGATTTGCGCCCTAAGCGACGGCTCGCCGAATCACAAAGCTCTGAGGCCCGGCGAGGCGTTGCACCTGTTCGACGCAGGCTCCACATTCGGTACCTGCTCCACAGCGAGTACCTATCTCTTCAGCGCTGAGAGCACCTGCTTCTAGCAGTTCTCTAATGGTGACGTCATTTATTGCTAGACAGTGGCAGACAACCATCAGGAACCCTGCTTTCTGGTAACTGTGATTTCGCCTCTTACCCCACTGTCGAGCAGTCCTAGCGCAGTGCTCAGCGGCACCCTTCTGGCTCTAGGGGCCAGCCGGTTCGCTCCCTTAAGCTTTGCGGTAGCTCCTGGCTTACCGAATTGCAGCGAAACTCCATCTATGCGTCGCATAGAGGCAAGCCACTGACTTGCTGCAGTTCGATCTATCGTTGCGGGCACCAGTAGGTACTCGTCTTCTCCGAACCGGATCTCAGTGGTCTTGGCGTTGACAGTGAGTACTTGAGTAACTGTGCGGCTAGTAGCCGTCCGCATAGAAGCCTCAGAGGTTTCAGAGTTCTCAACTACTGACATCAAGCAAACCTTACTCATTTTGAAGGGTTGGGGTACACGTTTTGGCGAGGTGGGCCAATATTCGCCACAAAGGCTCCAAACCGCTGTAGCACTTAAGACGACTAACGGAAGCAGCCGCCGTTCTCAGGTAAGTGTGCACCCACTGAGAACGACGGCTGAGACCTACTTGCCCTGAGGCAAGTACACCGATAAGGATTTCGTTATTGCAAGCTGCCTATATCGTCGCGACCGATCTCCAATAGACCCCAGACTGGATACAGGGCGGTACGAATATCATCGGACGATGGGCCCGAACCGGGTTCGTTCTCCAGTTCGTAAGCACTGTTCAAGGTCTCGATCGTTTCCGCAAACATGCCAAGCACACCAAGCTCAGGCTCAAGTACTCGCCAGAAGGCAAGGCCCTCAGCCTGGTGAATACGGGCTTTGTCCATGTCGCCCTCAGCAAGGTCGGCTTCAACCTTCACTGCGTATCGCATTACCGCCTGGGAGTAAGTGATGACCACACCACGCTTGACGAGATTTGCTGCGGCTTCAGCTCCACCTGCGTTTCCTCGCAGTAGTGCATCACGGCCTGCGATCATAGCGCTGAGAATTGCCTCGTTAGCTTGGGCGGTCTCACCATCAGAGCCAAGCGTGCCGAAGTTACCGCCACGTTTGTTGGCTGTGCCGTATGGGCCACAGCTTCCATTAGCTCCATGGTAGAAGGCCCAACCTTCGTCCCAGTTGTGGACAGCGCCTGCCCAGTTGCCATCGGCCGTTTTCGCAACGGCTGAATTGAGCTCATGGGTTACGTATGCGAGTAAGGCCTGGTTCTGCATGCCTTTTTGGACACCCTGCTTACGTACACCGTCGGCCTCACCTGCAAACATGCCTGTGCCCTCGAGCGCGGATGTAATGAAGGCGTCAAGGGATCCAGGACTGCCGTAGTAGGTGTCGTGAGCATGCTTTTTGCCTTCTGCTGACGCGAAGCCACCAAGAGTTCGGAAGGATCCATCACTCTTTTCTGCGTTCTTTCCATTGTTGTAAATATCAGCAACGGCTTCAAAGTCAATAGGACTGGCGCCAAGCAAGTCGTTCATGTCACACATATCGAGCACCAACAAGCGATGGTTATCGACATTAGAGGCGTAGTCGTAGCCACCTTCTCCGGCGGTAGCGTCATCTGTGACTTCCGCGCCCGCTTTGGCTGGGGCGCTAGAAGACGCTGAGGCGCTTCCAGAAGAAGAGGCACTGCCACTCGCGGATGCGGAGGCCGAAGCCGAGGCGGATGCACTGCCGGAACCGCTACCGGAACCGCTACCGGAACCAGAGCCGCTGCCGGAACCAGAGCCGCTGCCGGAACCGCTGGACGAGCTAGCCGAACCGACCTCGCGAACAGACGCTCCATCGTCACCACAGGATGCGGCAACTAAAGCGAACGCAAAGACCAGTCCAAGGAGCTTAAGCAAGGACGAACGTTTCATGTTTGGTTTCTCCATAAGAAGATTAGAGGGGGAATAACACTCGCATGATAAGGCGTCTTAATACTATTTATCAACCAAAAGCCAGTACTTCTTATAATTGTCTCACGATCTCAAAATTGACTGAGATCTGCATAATGGGCATTAAGTGACGGCGCTTGCTCGACCACCGCCTCAAGGCCAATTAGGTTCCTTATCCAGCTAAATTTTCACTTGCTGAAGATTCTTAGTGTTTATGTTTGGCTTGCTTATCATTTTATGTTAAACACTGTCTCAACGTACCTGCGGGCCTTAGGGCCCCTCGCCTCTTCGTGCTGGGGCGGGTTGTGGGTCGGGTCCGGCCTGGTGGGGAATCCCCTCCTCGCCAACGCTTCCTTTGCCTGCCTCGGGCAAAACCCTCCAACGGCGTGGGACGGACTCGCCCACAACGGGTCACTACCCGTTGAACCGCAAATGGTGGTTCACTGTTGGCAAAGCACATTGAGAAAAGCCTGTCGCTTTCAAGATCAATTTCAGGCTTCAGAAAGAGGAACAAGCCAATGAGCAACGACCACGGCGGCGATTTCGACGTTTCTCCAACTGGCGACACTGAGTCATTCCCGACTGACGCAGAGCTGTCTCGCTCTTTAGTGGCATCAATCGGCACGGGCGTCTTGTCAACGCTTAATTCCGACGGCTATCCCTATGGAAGCCTGATCTCCTACGCAAACGATCAGCGGGGTAATCCCATCACGTTGATTTCAGAACTAGCGGAACACACAAAGAATGCCCGGTCGGAACGAAAGGCCAGCCTTCTGGTCACTAATGCCCACTCAGCGGAAGGTGACCCTTTAACCGGAGCGCGGCTGACGCTTGTAGGCAATATGCAACTTCTAGAACAAGGCGACGAATCTTCTGGGGCTTACTTGAACAGGCATCCTTACGCAGCCGATTACGCCAACTTTAAGGATTTCAACTACTGGAAATTAGAAGTCGAGAGCTGTCGCTTCGTAGGCGGCTTCGGTCACATGAGCTGGATGGGGGCAGAGGCCTATTCCAACGCCGAGCAAGATCCCTTCTGTGATAACGCCGAACACGCTATTGAACACATGAACGATGACCATGCCGATGCAAATCTGATTTTCGTACAGGAACTGGGAGGCGTACCGAACGCCTCAGAAGCTCAAATGATCGCCGTGGACAGGTACGGGATGACCTTCAAAGCGTCGACCGCCTTGGAAACACGGACGAGTAGGGTCGCCTTCCCTGAAGTTGCTCATGAAGCTTCCCAGTTGGAACCATTCGTCATAGGCCTACTTCGCTCTCTGAGAGAAGATACCTAGGAATAGAGCTGACTAGTTCGAAGTCAGAACTATCACTCAAATGGTTCAGCCATTCCCTGGAATATCTGGCACACATAGAGGGGTCCCTGTCGCGGGATCGGCAATGACGACTGCCTTAAGTCCAAAGACTTTTTCCATCATTGAAGGCGTGACGACTTCGTCAGGGGTGCCTTGAATCGCCACATCGCCATTGAGCATCGCTACGACATGATCTGCATAGCGGGACCCTTGGTTGATGTCGTGGACGACCATGACAACGGTCCGCGCTTCTTCGATATTCAGCTTTCTTAATAGCTCTAGGATTTCAACCTGGTGGGCTATGTCCAAATATGTCGTGGGCTCATCTAGCAGCATCAGGCGGGCGTCCTGCGACAACGCCATGGCAATCCATGCTCTCTGACGTTGACCACCGGAAAGGTGGTCGACGAGATCCCCTGCGGAGTCGGAAAGTCTGGTTAACGTAAGAGCTTTTTGTACAGCCGCTTCATCTTCGCGACTCCATTGGTCAAAAATTCGTTGATGTGGGTAGCGACCGCGGCGGACTAAATCCATGACCGTTAATCCAGATGGCGCGGTCGGACCCTGGGGCAACAATCCAACCTGCCGAGCTACAGCTTTCGTCGACTGTTCATGAATATCGCGACCATTGAGAAACACCGAGCCGTTAGTTGGCTTTAAAACACGAGATAATCCTCGGAGCAATGTCGATTTTCCCGATCCGTTAGCACCGATAATCGCAGTTATCTTTCCTGCGGGTACAACAAAGTTGAGGCCGGCGATAACTGGCTTCGATCCGTATCCGAGAACCAGGTCCGATGTCTCCAAGTCCGTAGTTTGGGGTGTTATTTCACGGGGCACGGTTATACCTCACCAAAATGAATAGAAAGTAGGGCCCACCCAGCGCGGCTGTTATAACACCAACCGGCAGGGTGGTCGGGGCAAATAGTTGCTGGGCTATCAAGTCACAGCCCAGCAGAAATAGCGCTCCAACTAAACCCGTCAGAACAAGCGTGCCGCCGGTGAGAGGACCAGCAACCAATCTGACTATATGTGGCACTAACAAGGCAACAAAGCCGAGCGGCCCAATTACCGCTACAGCTACGGCCGCGTAGCCTGAAGCCACCAAAATTATCGCCGTGCGTTCCCGTTCGACTCGCAACCCCAGACTCGAAGCCATGTCATCGCCAAGTTGTAAAAGTCTTAGGCGACGCACAAGAACCAACGCCAGTGGCGTCAGGCAAAGCAGTACAACGGACAGGGTCCAAACGTCGGTCCACGAGGCACCAAATAAACTGCCTGCCTGCCATCGCGCTGCTGCAAGAACTTGTTCGATTGGAAATTTCACCATTAGATAGGTAATTCCCGAAGCGAGCA
Organism: Candidatus Neomicrothrix sp. UBA6944; assembly: GCA_002448715.1. Lineage (GTDB taxonomy): Bacteria > Actinomycetota > Acidimicrobiia > Acidimicrobiales > Poriferisodalaceae > UBA6944. The sequence continues at coordinate 8,162 of DJZU01000107.1, forward strand.
GCGCATTGATTCCGATGCCGACCAGAACAAGACGGTTGCCTGTTATGCCTCTCTTCCAAGCCAACAGGTAGATGATTCCCGCAGTAACAACCGCCCCAACGAAAGCTGCCCACGGCAGCAAACTCACGTCTGCTCCAACTGCCAGGACGAAAACCGCACATAGAGCAGCCCCGGTATTAATACCGATTACATCTGGCGAAACCAGGGGGTTATTCAAAAGAGTCTGAAACAGTGCTCCGGAACTCGCCAGACAAAACCCAGCTAATACTGCCGCCACAACTCTCGGAAAGCGCAAAGAGTTCACGACAAAGGAGTACTCGCCAGCACGATCCCAAAAGGCAGTCGATATCGCCTGGAACCGAGGAATCGGATACTCCCCTACTTCAAGACCCACGAGCGTCAAGAGAATCAAAAGGGTAGACGCTCCGCCACAAAGCCGTACTACCCGAAGGTCCACTAACACCGAACTTCGTTTTGTACGCAACGAACGCGGAGAAGGCTGCAGCACAGCGGTAAAGCTGAGCAAAACCGCAACCACGAGGATGCCGATGATTAAAACCGTCAGAGTGAAAAGTGACGGAGCGGCGAGAGCTTCAAGTCTCACAACTCCGCGAGCCTTTTAGAGCGCACTAAGAAGATCAGGAACGGCGCTCCTACCAGGGAGGTCACAATCCCCACCTGAAGCTCTTGAGGTGAGACCACTATTCGCCCCAAAATATCTGCCACCAACAAAAGGCTCGGACCGAACAACAGACACAGGACAGTGATCCATCGATAGTCCGGGCCAACAAGAGAACGGGCTATGTGAGGTACGGCGAGTCCCACGAAGGCGATCGGGCCAGCTATTGCCACAGCTGATGCTGCGAGCAACACCGATACTAAGCCTGACCACAGCCGCACAACCCCAACTCTTTGCCCAAGCGATGCGGCAGCTTCTTCTCCTAACGAAAGCGTGTTCAATGAAGAGCCGAGCGATAACGCAGCGACAACGCCCACAAGAATCAGGGGGAAAAGCAGCCTGATCTCTTCAGTGCCTCTTCCCGCTAAAGATCCGGCAAGCCAGAATCGAGCTTCATCCAGGGTTTCTTCGTCCAAAAGCAAAAGCGTTGAAGTCCAAGCTGAAAGCAACGCTGTAAGTACTGCTCCCGCCAAAGCCAACTTGACCGGAGTGATACCTCCAGGGCCTACTCGGGCTACTCCGTATACAAGGGCTCCAGCTGCTACGGCGCCTACAAACGCAAACCACACATACCCCTTGGGGGTGAGGATGTTCAATCCGTGAATAGCTGTAACCATCGCAAACGCAGCCCCAGCGTTGATACCGAGGATTCCAGGTCCTCCTAGAGGGTTACGCGTTACTCCCTGAGTGATCGAACCAGCTACCGCCAAGCACGCTCCTGCTGTAACTGCAAGCAGGGTTCGAGGTAAGCGAAGCTGACGCACGACAATTTGGGCAGTGTCGTTGGAATCAAAGGCGAATAACGCGGTCCAAACGGTTTGCAAGTCAACGGGTACAGGCCCTACTAAAAGACTGCAAATAGCAGCAAAGGCAAGCAGCGTGACGGCGAACAGGACCCAAACTATTGGTCGGAAAAGGGCAGCGTCATTGCTTGGTTTCGAGGCATTCAGGCAGACCATTGGCGCCTCGGAAACCTCATTTCGGACAAGGAGTTTGTGCCGCCGATAGGAATCCGCAGAAGTCGTCTTTAGTTACCTGCCATATGCCGTCAACGAGATAGATGGTTCTGTCCAGATCCGTATAAGCAGGTGAATCTCCGAAATAGACGTCGTAGATGATGGTCGCCTCACCGTTGCTTATCTGCGCGGCTTTTGGCGTCAGGGTGATCCCGTTATTGTCGATCGCGCCAAGTCGATACGCCTCGTTAGCATCTCGAAGTTCGCTCGCTCTTTCTAAATGAGGGGCTTTGTCTTCCCAAATAGTCTCACTCCCATACACAAGGCGAAATGCCTCCATAGCAGCCTCTTCTTCCGCCGTCGGCGGGTCAATAACGACAGTAACTATCTGGGAAATGTCGGGCACTAGGTCTTCGAGTAACAGACTGAGGCTAAGAATCGTTATCGAGTTGATGGCACCCTCATAGTCGCTTCCCTGATCTACCCACACAACATTTTCTTGTTCGAGAAATGGCCGAGAATCAACTAATGAGGTCCGAAGCGCCGGATCCGACTCCACTACCAAAACGTCGACATCTAGGAAACTTTCCAGTTTTTCTGTCAGCAGCGTCCAGTCCATCCCCCCAATTTCATCGTCCAGATTTGATGGGTACGAGAGCCCTAATTGTCTGAAAAAGCGAGCCGACAAAGATTCCCCTCCTGCGATCTGAAGGACTTCTCCTTCGCCAACTTTTAAGTGACCGAAAGTGGACCCTTTCAGGGCAGGGTGTGGACGAATAGCGTCAAAAATCGAGGCTTGGGTAACCAAGATCGCTTGACGAGCTTCAGATTCGAGATTCAACACCTGACCGACAAACTCCGCGTGCCTTTGCCATGACATTTCCGAGGCGTTACCTCCTGTGGGTTGGGCAACCGTAGGGGCTATGGAAGACAACTGTTCGTATTGTTCGAGACTCAGATCCGCCTTCGTCGCCATTATGAGATCAGGGAGCAATTCGGCTATGGCACCGTAGTCAATGCCGTCCTCGAGGTTTGCTGGTCCTAATATTTCGGCGTTGCGGAGGGACTCTCGAGACCACGGGGGAGGAAAAGTCTCCGCCAAAGTCTCAGGTCCAGTAGAGGCGATGGGGATCACCCCAATTGCTATCAATGAGTCTTCTTCGTATGGCCCTAAGGTGACAATGCGCTCTGGGTTTTGAGGTACCACTGTCTGTCCGTACCGATGCGCTATAGCGATCTCTTTAGGAGCTACATCTGGCGCTGAATTTTCCTCCACAGACAAATCCGACTGCGTTTTGGTGGTGGTCGAAGAGCGCACCGCTGAGGAACCTGCATCCACATCGACCGGGACCGAGCACGCCGTGAAACAAAACAGAGTTAAAGAAAAAAGCGTCCAGCCACAATTACGGTCCCAAAAACGCATGAAATCGCTTATCTGGTTGGCTCTGCGCGCAAGACAACATCAAATGAAAGCAGCTCTGCTCCATGAGCTACTGGCTGAGCGGAAGCCTCTGCATGACCGCGAGCGAACTCCGGTGACTGCACCCACGCCATAAAGGCTTCTTCAGAGGCCCAGCGGGTGTATACGTACCAAGTATCTCCGTTATCTGGTCGGAGAAGTTCAAAGTTTTCGAACCCCTCCATTTGCTCAACCTCGCCAAGCCTCGACTCAAAACGTCTCAGTAGTTCGTCACCAGAACCCTCCGGTACGGTGATCGCGTTAATCCTCACAACGCTCATTATTTCTACTCCTTCTTCTTCGAGGTCCGATCTGTTGAAGGGTGAAGTGTCTGCATCACCGCGGCTTCAGCCAGATAGTTGGCATAGGCACACAGTGCTAGGCAGTCGACTTGCTCTTCAGTAAATCCGGACTCGATTTCTAACTTGACGATAACTACTTTGAGCTCAAGATCAGCAGTCAACGTAACGGTAGCCTCATCCGCAACTTGTGGATCGCAGTCCAAGTCGCTGAACAATTCTCGTAGCCGACCTGGAGCGAGGGATGCGACGAACCAACGCTCCCCTCGGCGGTATCGCGAACGGTAGACACCTGCCACAACGTGGTCCAGCGCTCCACCTGGAACTATTCCTCCAAGCCACGTATCTACTTCGGTAGCTATTGGACAAGGACCTTCCGCGACTAAATGCCGGAACGTGCATGGGCTGAGATCAGCGCGCGAGTGTCCCGCAACGGTTAGGCGGCCCCCATCAGTTCGTCGCAACAACAGTTCAGCGCCTGGCACGCAGTGTGCAAGGGCTGCTGCGGAAATCACGCCATCTTTATCAATCATTAAGACTTGTCTCCACTTTCCCGTGCTTGGTCAATTATTTTTGAAAGTTCCGCAATTAACTTTCCAACTCTCGGTCCATTGCCGAGCAGCCACTGATCATCAAAGTGAGCTATCGCTCCATTCCTCCCTGCCGGGGTTTGCGAAAGGCCACCGATCTTCAATAGGCCCGAAGAGCCACCAACCGAATCAAGACCTGCGGATGGGACGAGAATTACCTCCGGAGCCGCGACCATCAAACCCTCCGCTGAGATGCTTTCGCTGCCCGTTATGTTCAGGACCGTGGCCATACTTTCTCCACCCGCGGCCTCAATGATCCAGTGCGTTGCTGAGCTTTTGCCCAGGACCAGTTGGGTGCTAGCGCCACGCAAATATAAGGAAACCACCCTCGGGCGACTCTCAACCTCGACAACAGTTGATGCGGCAATTTCCTCTTCCACCTGGGCAGCCAACTTCGATCCGATTTGGGAAACTCCCAGTGCGGTAGCTACCGCTCGGATCTTCTCCGGTGGCCCGGCTGGGCCCGAAGAATTAGGAACAATCACGACCGCAAATCCAAGGCGCCTTAGGTCCTCAATGACTCCTGGGGGGCCAGCTATATCAGTGGCCAAAAGCACCGTCGGTGCATAAGAGGCAATCGTCTCTGCCGATAGCGCTCTCTGGTAACCAATTTCTGGTAGTTCATCTGCCTCGGCTGGAAAAGTTGCAGACATATCAGTCGCTACAACTCGCTCCCCGAGGCCAAGGGCGAACACCACTTCAGCAACCGTGCCATCAAGCGGAATAATCCGGTCAATTGACTCAACTGTCACTTCCGTGCCCGTTAAGTCAGTCACAACTACCGGGAGAATCGGTTCGAGGCTCTCACTATGCTCAGCTTCCGGCTGTTCTTCCTCATAAGGCTGCTTATTAACAGCGTCATCAAGAACCTCTGGAGTTTGCTTCTCCAGGGACGCACTCGGGTTGTCAGAGTTTGCGTCACACGCCAGACATCCGAGCACCAAAGATGAAACTCCGCATATGAGCATCAGTTTTGCTCGGATCGAAGTTGCGACGTTCAGAAACACTTGTAGACGCTTCTTTATCTGGTGCTCAGGTCTGCTTGGCTCATAGTGATAGGTATGCCTACCATTTAAGGTCTTGGCTTTGCAACATTCGTAAGAGCTAGGTTTCGAAGTCGTAAGCTTTGCCTATGACTCTTCATTGGCAAGCGACGGGAATCGAGGTCCACAAGGTTGTTGTGGGACCTTACGAAAACAACGTCTTTACCATCAGGTGCACCGAAACGGGGGAAGCACTTCTTATAGACGCTGCCAACGAACACGAACAGCTTCTTGAGATCTGTCAAAGCCTTGGGGTGCGGACCGTGGTCGAAACTCATGGCCACTGGGACCATATACAAGCCATTCCGGCTATTCGAGATGCCGGGTACGAGGTGGGTGTCGCTGCTGACGACGCCACGATGTTGCCTAGCTACGACTTCATCCTTGAAGACGATTCAGTGATACAAGTCGGTCGTCTCCGAATTAGGACTATCCATAACCCCGGCCACACACCCGGTTCCATGAGTTTTTTTGTCGAAGACACACCCCTGTTGTTTTCAGGTGACACTCTGTTCCCAGGAGGGCCGGGCGCCACTAATTTCGAAAGTGGCGACTTTGACACCATCATCAAGAGTATCGAGGACCGCATGTTCTCTAGGTTCTCAGCGGACACGATCGTGTTGCCTGGTCATGGCGACGACACGACTATCGGGAACGAATCACCGCAACTACAGGAGTGGATTGATCGCGGTTGGTAAAGACCTAGCCAGTAGCTACACGACGGCCGAGTGCGCGAAATGCCATGGTGAATGTGACTAATCCCAGCCCGACTATGGCTGCAACTGCCTTAAGTAACAGATCATATTCCCAGCCATCAGAGAGAACGGACCGCATGCCCTCCAACAGATAAGTGACAGGGTTCCAAGCAGCAACCGTTTTCAGCCATCCGCTCATCAACTCCCGAGGCAAAAAGCTGGGAGTAAGAAAAGCGAACGGGAAGAAGATCAGGAATGCCGAGTTCACCGCGGCCGGGTTGCCCGTTCGAAGAGCAATCGTGTACGGGAACCCAGTGAACGTGAGACTCCAAGCCATCGATAGCACCACAAAAACCATCAGACCAGTGACGCCCGTTCCAAAACTGACTCCAACCGCGAACCCGAGAAGCAACACCACTGCCGCCAACGCCAAGGCCAGCACGACGTCGGCAACCATCAGGCCAAGTAGTAGCGAAACCCGACGTATGGGCGTCACAAGCATCCGATCCAAGTATCCGGTCTGGATATCCGTCACCAACATGTTTGCCCGTGATATTCCGGTAACCGCAAAGATGATCGCCACCGGCAACTGAAAAGCACGGTAATCAATCCCTGGCTGTCGTTCCACGAATGTTTCAAGAGCGCCGATATTTACAACAAAAAAGAAAACGGGGATTGCCAAGGCTGGTCCGATGAATTCTGGCTCCCGAGAAAGACTGCGAATAGCCCGACGAGCGACCGTTCTAATGTCGCCAAGGAAACTGTTTCGTTTTGCGATCGGCTCGCGCTGCGTCGTCATTCGTCGCCCTCATGAGACAATCGGTGACCTGTGGCGCGAAGAAAAACGTCGTCCAATGAGGGCGTTCGCACCGTCAACGATTGAGGCGAAATCCCTTGTCGGCTAAAGGCCACAGCTACGTCGGCAACAAGGCTTGCCCCGTCGGCCGTGGAGACGGTCAGACCCCGGGGACCTATGGTGACCTCATCCACTGCTGGTATGTCTTTCGCCACGGCCGCAGCTTGCTCTAAATTTTCTGACAAGTTGACGACGATAACGTCAGCGCCCACGCTCCGTTTGAGGTCGGCAGGGGTGCCTTCTTGAACAATTCGACCTTGATCAATGATGCCGACCCGGTCAGCAAGCGCGTCAGCTTCCTCCAGATACTGGGTAGTCAAGAAAACAGTGACACCGAATTTTTGATTCAGTCGTCTTACTTCATCCCACACTCGAACTCTGCTCACTGGATCAAGTCCGGTAGTCGGCTCATCCAAAAATAAGATCTCTGGGTCGTGAATAAGACTCGCTGCCAGGTCGAGTCTCCGCTTCATTCCTCCGCTGTAGGTCTCCACCCATTCATCAATCGCTTCATCCAGGTCAGCTAGTTCCATTGACCGTTCAACACGTTCGATTCGGTCGGTTGCACTAAGACCAAAAAGTCGGGCCTGCAGCTCCAAGATTTCTCGGCCGCTTTGTTTGTCATCTAGCGCCGCATCTTGAAGCGCTACACCTATGCGAACCCTAACTTTTGCAGCTTCCTTCACTACGTCGTAGCCCGCAACTGATGCCGAACCGTCACTTGGTGAAAGCAGTGTGCATAGAACTCTCACGGTCGTTGATTTGCCGGCGCCATTAGGGCCCAAGAAACCGTAAATTTCACCTTTGGAGACGGTCAAATTTACCCCGTCAACTGCGTGGTTATCACCGAACGTTCGCACCAGATTGCGCGCCTCGATCGCGAGTTCGGTCATAAGGGCTAACACTACTCTCGCTCATCTCACGGAGCTACCAGCGTAAACACTGACCATCGCGCTACAGCTACGGTTAGGTCATGGCCGATACCTGGAGTCACGAACAACTCGTCGAAGCAACTAAAGACGGAAGCGTCGACACCGTCGTGCTGGCTTTCACGGATCATTACGGTCGCCTGATGGGGAAACGTCTCGACGCCGAGTTCTTTCTCGAAGATCCATCTGGCACTCACGCTTGTGATTACCTCTTCACCGTCGACATGGAAATGGAGCCGCTAGAAGGATTCGCCTTTTCCAATTGGGATCGAGGCTACGGGGATCTGCATCTGACTCCCGACATCCAGACCTTGAGACCCGTACCTTGGCTTGATCGAACCGTGCTAATCATATGCGACCCAACAACCGACGATGGAGTTCCGATTGCGGTTGCTCCAAGGTCGATTCTCCGAAACCAAATCAACCGCATTGAAGCCCTCAACCTCCGAGCCATGGTCGCTTCGGAACTTGAGTATTTTCTGTACCGAACTTCTTACCGCGAGGCCGCGCAAACGGCGTACCGGGAGCTCGAACCGGCCGGATGGTACATAGAGGACTATCACCTGTTACAGGGAGCGCGCACCGAAGATCTGAACGGTGCGTTTCGGAGGTACCTCAGTGAAATGGCAGTTCCAGTTGAGTCGACTAAGGGCGAATTCGGTCGTGGGCAACACGAGTTAAACATTCGATGGAGCGAAGCCCTCGAAATGGCTGACCGACACGTTTTACTTAAGCAATGTGTCAAAGAAGTTGCTGATCAGAACGGTGCCGCTGCAACGTTTATGGCTAAGCCGCACGACTCTGAAGCGGGTTCGAGTTCACATCTTCATCTGAGTCTGTGGTCGACCGATGAGCCAAACAATTTGTTCCCAGGAGCCACTGAGATATTGGGGCTTAAAGTGTCGGATACATTTCGCCACTTTTTAGGAGGTTGGCTGTCTCATTTGCACGAATTGATGCCCTGTTTCGCTCCGACCGTCAACTCTTATAAGCGCTATCAGTCAAAGTCTTGGGCACCGACTGGAGGAGCGTGGTCACCAGATAACCGAACAGCGGGCTTTCGTATCGTCGGAGAAGGCCAATCATTAAGAATTGAATGTCGCGTCCCGGGTGCCGACGTCAACCCGTATCTCGCTTACGCCGCCGCGATAGCTGCAGGGTTAGACGGGATCGAAACGAAAATAGAACCTCCACCTGCACTTGAGGGTGACGCTTATAAATCCAGTGCTCAGTCGCTGCCCAATTCGTTGCGTGAAGCGACAAATATTTTCGGATCAAGCTCGTTTGCTCGACAGGCTTTTGGCAATGAAATGGTAGATCACTACGTTCATTTCTGGCTGGCGGAAAGCAGTGCATTCGAGTCAGCAGTAACGGACTGGGAGCGCAAGAGGTATTTCGAGCAGATCTGACTTTCGATCAACTGCCCTAATGACTCGATGCAACTATGAGTCCAACAGCGGAGGTCTTCGTTCCCCTATTCGAGTGGCCTGTTCGTAGGCGTACGCGAGTTCCAAAACCGAGCGATCTTCGAGACTGCGGCCGACAAGCTGTAGTCCGACTGGCAGATCGTCTTCTGTGAAAGCGGCGGGCACCGATATCGCCGGGTGAGTCGTGGTGGTGATATCACTGCATGACCGCATCCAATCGATATAAGTGTCGAAATGGATCCCCTCAATTTCTTCGATGTATTCGATTCCTTTGGCAAACGGTGGCACTTGGGTGACCGGACAAGCCAAGAACTCGATGTCACTCATGAAGTCTTGCAGATCGGCAAACATTCGGGCTTGCTGGTAACACGCTTCAACGTGATCTTTCATGCTCATCGAAAGCCCTTTTTCGGCATTCCAGACAACAGTTTCCTTTAGTTGGTCCCTGTGTTTTTCAAGCAGTGGCGCATAGCTATGGGCGAACATTCCAGCTCGAAGTGTTTGAAAGATTTCTGGTGCAGCAGAAAGATCTGGCCATTCCTCTACGACCTCGCAACCTAAATCTGAAAGTACGTCGGGCGTGCCAGCGAGGGCCTTTCGTACCGCCGGGTCGACCGGCAGACCTCCCAAGTCCGGAGACCATGCGACTTTCACACCCCGAAGGTCTCTCTGCAAGGGCCCCCCAAATAGCTCTGGTGATTCTGAGTTTGAGTTCGGCGCAAGTTGGTGTGGCCCAGCTATGACCTGCATAAACAAAGCTATGTCGCTAACAGTCCGGGCCATGGGTCCTTTTGTAGCCATATGAAGCCAAAGGTTGGTGTTCGGGACAGACGGGACACGTCCCGCCGAGGGCCTAAAGCCAACCACGTTGCAAAACGCTGCGGGATTACGTAAGGACCCGCCGAGATCAGAGCCGTCCGCTAGCGGCAACATGCGAGCCGCTAGCGCTACCGCTGCTCCCCCACTGCTCCCACCGCATGTCCGAGAGGTGTCGTAGGGATTCGGCGTAACCCCGAACACTTCGTTAAAAGTCTGCGAACCTGCACCAAATTCAGGCGTATTTGTTTTGCCCAGCATGATCGCACCGGCGTTTCGCATACGCTCAACTATCAGGTCATCTTCGTCGGGCACACGGTTTCGATAGATGGGGGAACCGAGCGTGGTAAGAACCCCAGCGGTGTCGACTAGGTCCTTATGAGCGACCGGCAATCCATGCAACAAACCGAGAGGTTCACCTCGAGCAAATGCGTTATCGGCCTTACCGGCACTTTCCTTGGCTAGCTCCGGGACAAGGGTGACGATGGCGTTGAGTTCAGGATTGGTGCGTTCGATTCTTGCTAGATGCGCATCCAACAGCTCTCGAGCACTGATATCTCCTTGCAGCAACGAACGTCGCATCTCCAGTGCCGTCAGATCGCACAACATCTCGTTAACCACCCCGTCATTCCATCACACAGCGGAGGAAACGCTGTACATCTCGTACGAGGTGTCTGTTCTGAGAGCTCCTTTAGATGTCCGGCATCAGATGACTAATGGCTCTACGCTCGTCTAATGGCCACCGACAAAGAAGCCCGCACACAAACAACCGTTGAGCTTTTGCAGACTCTGATCAGGAATGCATGCGTGAACGACGGGACCCCGACCTCTGGAAACGAAACCCTCAACAGCGACGCTTTGGAAACATTTCTTGAGGGGCCTGGCATCGACATTGAGACGTTCGAACCCACGCCCGGTAGGAAATCATTAGTAGCGCGAATCGCCGGCACGGACCCCAACGCCCCAAGCCTCTGTTTGATGGGTCATACAGATGTCGTTCCCGTAAATCCAGACGGTTGGGAACGCGACCCCTTTGGAGGGGAACTCGTTGATGGAGAAGTTTGGGGCCGCGGCGCAGTCGACATGCTCAACCTGACATCATCGCAGGCAGTCGCATTCAAACATTTGGCCCAAAACGACTTTCGACCCTCTGGGGATTTCATCTACTTCGCCGTAGCCGACGAGGAGTCCGGCTCAGCCCACGGCGCTCAGTGGATGGCCGATCACCATCCTGAGGCAATTATGGCCGACTACGTACTCACTGAAAATGGTGGATTACATACCGGTGACTCAGATAATCCCCACATAGGAATGAACGTTGGAGAGAAGGGTGTCGCCTGGCGGCGAATCCGTATCAAAGGAACCCCCGGACACGGTTCCGCACCATTCAAGTCAGATAATGCGCTAGTGCGTGCTGCAGGAGTTGTCCAACGCCTAGCCGACTATCGACCTCCACCACAGTTTCATGAACTATGGCGCCAACAGGTCAACATTTTGGACGTCGACGACGAGACAAAGTCGATCATGCTCGACGAAGCGAAAATCGAAGACTGGTTGGACGCGCATCCAGTCGAAGGGCTCGCTCGCCATTTTTACAGCTGCACCCATACTACGTTTTCACCAAACGTCGCTCAATCGGACCGACGGATGAAAACCAACGTCATTCCGGATCAAATCGACGTCAACGTTGACATACGAACTCTGCCCGGCGAGTCCGGTGCTGAGGTTCAGGCGCATTTGGATACTGCTTTGGGAGACTTAGCGGATCAAGTTGATGTCGAGATCATCATGAACGATCCAGCAAGCATTAGCCGGATAGACAACCCTATGTGGGACACAATTCAGAAGGCCGTGAATCAGCCTTTCCCCAGCGCACGACTTGTGCCTCAACTCATAGTTGGCTTCACTGACGCGCGCGTGTACCGCAATCTCGGATCAATTGCCTATGGAGCAGGTCTGTTCAGTCCCGACTTGAAGTCCAGTGACTTCATGAGCCGTTTCCACGGACATAATGAGCGGATAGACGTCGAATCACTTAGTTTGACTACCCAATTTTGGATTGACGTTTGTCAAGATTTTCTCAGTTGATCTTTACCCACCTTTTAATTGTGAATAAGTGGGGTTGATTTGCACTATTGAGACAGTGTTAATTCTTGCTGCGCCCATAGAATTAGTTATATGGCATCGCCACTCTTCGAGATTGAGGCACTCGAGGTTCGGGCCTTTGAAGGCCCGGACATCTTGCACGGCGTTGATCTAGCGATCGGCGCGGGCGAAATTCATGCTGTTATGGGTCCCAATGGGTCAGGTAAGTCAACGCTAGCTACGACAATCATGGGCTCGCCCGAATATGAGGTCACAGCGGGTCATCTCCGGATGAAGGGCGATGACATCACCGACTGGGACGCAGATGTCCGAGCGAAGGCGGGCATGTTTCTTGCTTTCCAATACCCTCAAGAAATTTCGGGTGTCTCAGTGAGAAATTTTTTGCGTCAAGCAGCCTCTGCTCGACGCGGCGAAGACGTTTCAGCCATCGACATTTACGTAGCGATGCAAGAATGGATGGAGCGACTCGACATGGATCCCTCATTCATGGATCGATACCTGAACGAGGGCTTCTCAGGAGGAGAGAAGAAAAGAAACGAGATACTTCAACTCGCAATTCTCGAACCTGAATTTGCTGTGCTCGACGAGACGGATTCTGGTCTTGATGTCGATGCCTTGCGGGTCGTCGCTAACGGTGTTCGGGAAGTACACGATTCGCGTCCCGAGATGGGTGTTCTACTCATTACCCACTACCAAAGGCTTCTAACCGAACTTCAACCCGATCACGTCCATATTCTTTTCGATGGGCGCATCGTCGAATCGGGTGGGCCGGAGTTAGCTCAAAGGTTGGAACGGGAAGGCTACGAACGGTTTGAAACATGACCCTGCCACCAGACCTCAAAGATAGATTCCCGCTTTTGTCGCAAATAGTTAATGGGCACAAGATCGTTTATTTGGATTCGGCTGCGTCTTCACAAAAACCGGACTGTGTCATTGACGCTATGAATAACTACTACAAAACCATTAATGCCAACGTGCACAGGGGCGCATACGAAATTGCTGCTCAGGCTACCGAGGAAATGGAACAAGCGAGAAGGCGGGTCGCTACCTTCATCGGAAGCGAATCCCCTCACGAGGTTGTCTTTACCAAGAACGCAACCGAATCCTTCAACCTCATTGCTAGGTCGTGGGGTGGAAGCAATCTCTCTCATGGGGACGCTGTTCTGATCACCGATATGGAGCACCACGCGAATATTGTGCCGTGGCAGATACTGAGTGCCGAAAAGGGCTTCGAAATTCGCTGGCTACCTCTAACTCCTGATGGTCTTCTAGATTTAGACCAGCTAGATCAGCTCTTGGACGGGGTGAAAATCGTGAGCGTTACTGCCATGAGTAACGTCTTGGGAACCCTAAATCCAATTTCTGAAATTTCGGAAAGAGCTCACGCTGCAGGAGCGTTAGTGGCGGTTGATGGCAGTCAATACGTGCCTCACCTTCCAACCGATGTCCACGATCTACAAGCTGATTTACTGTGCTTTACCGGACATAAGATGTGCGGACCAACTGGGATCGGTGTGCTGTGGGGTCGTGAAGAAGTCCTTGACTCAATGCCGCCTTTTCTCGGGGGTGGCGAGATGATTCTTGATGTTCGACGTGACGGATTCACGCCCAACGAGTTACCCCATAAGTTTGAGGCCGGGACACCTCCCATAGCAGAAATTATCGGCCTCGGCGCGGCTGTAGATTTTCTTGACTCTCTGGGTATGGAAAACGTTCGACAACACGAAATCGCGCTTACCGACTACGCTCTCCGCTCTTTAAACAAGCGGTATGGCGAAGAGCTCGTGATCCACGGGCCAAGCGACCCTTTGCAGCGCGGAGGGGTGATTTCTCTTGAGTACCGAGACGTTCATCCTCACGACTTGAGTCAGGTCTTGGACCAGCGTGGCATTTGTATCAGAGCCGGTCATCACTGCGCTAAGCCGTTGATGAAAGAGCTAGGGGTAGTGGCTACGTCGAGAGCCTCAATGTACTTATACAACAACGAGTCCGACGTTGATGCCTTGGTTGATTCCTTAGAGTCGGCCGGTGAAATGTTTGCGCTGTAGGTAGAGGATTATCAAGTGTCTGGACTCGAAGAGCTCTACAAAGAAATCATCCTTGATCACTACCGGAATCCTCGTCACAAAGGAGAGCTTGAGTGTCCCCCGGCGCACAAAACCGAGGGATTCAATCCGCTGTGCGGTGATGAGGTTTCTCTTACCTTCTTGGTCGAGGAAGGTTCAATAAAGCAATTGCGAATAGCAGGACAGGGTTGTTCGATCAGTCAGGCTTCGGCGTCAATGATGGCCGCAGCAATTCAAGACAAATCCATAGACGAAGTCCGCAATTTGACTCGTGAGTTCAAAGCCATGATGTCTATTCATGAGGAAACAATGACCAACTCTGATCAGGAGTCAGTTTCGGCGGCAGCCCTCACTTTGGGAGACCTTGAAGCCCTAAAGGGCGTTGTTAAATTCCCAGTCCGCATTAAGTGCGCGACTCTTTCTTGGAACACGTTGTTGACGGGTCTAGACGACCTGGACGCGTAACACCATTCACCACCGGTGGCCCGGCGGAACACCTGTGATGTGTTCTTTAATTCGTCGAGTTGTCGCTGCCGATGTTCCATCAGGTAGTCCGTCGGGAGCATAGAAAGCTACCTCCGCTATTTCCGGCGACACGGAGGAACTCACGGTCCATTCGTTCACCACAAAGACCACGACGTGGTCACTTTTGTTCTCACGAAAGGACGAGAAGACCCCATGCACCCTTTGGGGCGTTTCGGGAAGTTCCACTCCGGTCTCCTCTCTCAACTCTCGTTGCATAGCGTCAACCAGCGACTCGCCAGTCTTTACTCCTCCTCCGGGCAAATACCATCCTTCGCGATAGCTGTGACGCACCAGACATACTCGGCCATCCTCATCGAGTACGAGGGCCCGAACTCCAATGGTTAACTTTGCTGGACGCAGCGCTGCCCATATCCGGTAGAGACGAAAGAGAAGACGTCTCAGATCAGGCACCCGATAGTTCTTCCATCAGCCGGGCCAAGGTGACGTCAAGGTTCGTGACGCCGTTTTGGTCGTGGGTGACGAGTCGTACGTGCACTTTTCCATATACATTTGACCATTCCGGGTGATGGTTAAGGCGTTCACAATGCAACGCTGCACCCGCCATAAAGGAGAAGGCTTGCACGAAGTTGCCGAAGTCGTAGGAGCGTTCTAAACCATTAGACGAAACGTCCCAGTCAGCCAATTCCGTTGATAGATCCTCAAGCTCTTTGTCGGTTAGCAGTTCGCTCTTCAAGTGCCATCGCTCCTACAAATGCTGCCACGCGGGGTAGTAATTGTTAAGTCTAATAGCCCTTCGACCAGGTCTACGCCGTTGCGGCTACACAACAGGATCTGCAAATGGATCCTCTGAGTCAGAGATCGCAGCGTTCTTCGTCTCCGCGCGTCCGCCTATCGCCACCGATACTCCCTCTACTTCTTCATCCGAGTCGATGAACCGTGAATACCCGTCATCTTCAAGTTCCCGTGCAAGCTCGGGACCGCCACTTTCTGCGATTTGGCCGTCGACCAGAATATGGACATGATCCGCGATGAGATGGTCTAGAAGCCGGTGATAGTGAGTAATGCACAGAACACCCAGCCCATCGTTAGTCATCGCTTCGATACGTTCAGCACAAGCTCTGAGAGCGTCAATGTCGAGACCGCTGTCTAGTTCATCCAAAACTGCAATTTGGGGAGCCAGGACAGCCAGTTGAACTGTTTCATTCCTCTTTTTTTCTCCGCCCGAGAAATCAACGTTTAGAGCACGCTCAAGCAATTCTGTTGGTAATCCAATCTGGTCAGCTTCTTCGTCGAGTCGGGAGGCGACATCTATGTTCTCGGTACCCCGGGATCGCAACGCCAACTCCAATGTCTCGCGCACCGAAACCCCGGGCACCTCCGTGGGGTATTGCATAGCGAGAAACAGTCCAGCTTGAGCGCGTTCCCATGTAGGCAGGGAGGATAAATCTCGGCCATCTAATTCAATTGATCCCGAAGTAATTTGATAACCGGGTTTTCCCATTATGACGTTGGACAGTGTGCTTTTACCGGCGCCATTGGGGCCCATAACGGCATGTACCTGGCCCGAGGAGATTTCAAGATCGACCCCTTTAAGGATCTGCTGTTCACCAACCACAACTGCGAGATTTTGGATGGACAAGGTGCTCATGACAATTCCACCTCGATGTCACCCTCTACGACGCGGGCCGGATAGACAGGCACTGGTTGAGTGGCAGGGAATACGTCGGGCATTCCCGTCTGAAGGTTGAACTTTGAGAAATGCTTTGGGCATTCGATCGCGCAGTCTTCTGGCCACACAACACCGTCGGAGAGGGAGTAGTTAGCGTGACTGCACCTATCACCTATTGCGTGAACCGTTTCGCCAATTCTGACGACAGCGATGCGATGTCCTTCGACGTCAAACCTCTGGGCTTCTCCGTCTCCTAACGAATCGGCACTGCATATTCGTACCATCTTTAGAGCCGTTCCTTATCGAGAGCCACGAGTTGCTCTATTCGTTCGTCAATAGCTTGGGCAATCGGCCGAGAGGGAAGTCCTTCTAACACGTCTGCAAAAAAACCTTTCACCACTAATGCTTCGGCGATGTCTGCTGGAACTCCTCGACTCTCCAAATAAAATTTTTGCTCCTCGTCGATAGGGCCAACCGCCGACGCGTGGCTACATTTCACGTCGTTGTTTTCAATTTCAAGATTTGGGACTGATTCGGCCCAGGCGCTTTCTGAAAGTTTCAGGGTGCGGTTTGTCTGAAACGCGTTCACGTCACCGGCTTCTGCCTCAATCCTGATCAGGCCCGTGTAGATAGCTCGGCTGTCATCATCGACTACACCTTTGAACAACAAATTGGAGTTGGTGTGGGGCGCTTCATGTTTTTGGAAGGTTCGGAAGTCGTGCTGGGCATCATTGCGTCCGAAATATATAGCGCTGATTTCGCCCGACGATCCTTTACCAGCCATTTCCGTGTCAATTCTCGCCCTAGCGTACGACCCACCCAAAGCAACTTGGCTCAATGCAACGTGTGCGTCTCTTTGAACTTCAGCTACTTGCGTCGAGATCTGCCAGATTTCGGGGCCATGTTCTTGGACCGTCAAGTAGTTAAGTCGAGCTGCCTGAGCAACCTTGATCTCATTAACTGGGCACACCAACGCTCTCACGGAGGGGCTGGTCTGATGTTCAACCACTGTTGCTTCTGAGTTTTCACCCATCAGAACGACGAGCCGCGGAAACCACACAATTTCGCTGGTCGTCGTGTGTTGGCGAACAAGAATTGGGGACGCAACAACTGAGTTTCGTTCGATCTCGATAACAACCGGAGCCGTGCAGTAGCTGAGATTGCAATCCGTAAAAAAGTCAGCCCCGATAGGGATTACGGAGCCAACGGCATTCTCCATCTCAATGCCCTCTGAATGAACCCCGATCGCTTCATCGTTGATAACCGTTGAAACTATTTGGCCATCGACGACTTCGATGATGGCAGCCGCTTCATTCTCTATTCCTTCAACAAGTCCTGCATCAACAATGGAACCTCCTGGCGCCTCTAAGCGGTATTTGGAGGTATCTAAGTCAGCGATGGGCGTGTAGCGCCAGAGTTCCTCCTCGAAGGAAGGCACGCCTCTCTGAGAGGCTCTCTCCTCAGCCTCTTGACGCCGCTCAAGAAAGGCGGAAGATCCGATCAAATCGACCCGTTCGGAGTTTTCGAAAGGACCTGCAATGGTGGGTGCCACAACGAACAATTCTACCTATCTGGATAGGGGAAATCCGCCGTGTAGCAGAGAACCGCAGGGTTTGCTTCTGGGGCAGCTCGGAACCAACACAGTCATCTCAACTTTCCGAAGAGGAGCAACTCAAAGGTCAAAGCCACCGATTGTCAGCGCTTCTTTCGCTTCTTTCGCTTTTGAGCTCTGGCCTTTTTGCTTATCCGGGGCCTTTTTCGACCCTTTCTGTTCTTTTCTGCTTCAAGTTCCATCAAAATGTCAGGGCCAGCAGCGTTTACGATGTCTTCGGCCGCATCAAGTAACGCCGCTATTGACTCATCTTCTCCCAGACTGTCCGGCTCGTCGGCAAAATCTTGCACCCCAAGTGAGCCGTGGTCCCACGCGACGTCGATTCGGCGTGGGGTGTATTCGGGACATTCTTCGGGACACCGCCACGGCGCCTCTGGCGCCAAATCCAGATTACATTTTCTGACGGTTTCGCCATTGCCATACGATCGGGTCTCGTAATGGCGACAATTCGTGCGCATTGGCATACCTATATTGTGGCTCTTTTTATCCGATTCGCCGGGTTCGTGATGAGAAAAGTCCTACAGGGCAGCTATGGCTTCAGCTATCGCAATTGCCCGTCGCGCTTCATCTACGTGCAGGTTCTCAATCATTTTCCCATCTACGGTTAGAACGCCTCTGCCTTCTTTTTTCGCTGCCTCAAATTCTTCGATAACACGCTGGTGAAAATCGAGTTCGCCCAAACTTGGCGAAAAGATCTCGTTGGTCGGTGCTACCTGACTCGGGTGGATAAGAGTCTTTCCATCAAAGCCCATTTGTGCGCCCTGCAAGCAAACCGATTCAAACCCAGACTCGTCCTTGATGTCGTTGAAGACCCCGTCAAGGATGCAAACTCCCGCTGCTCGAGCGGAAAGTAGACACATGGCTAGATAAGGCACGAGTGCCTGCCTGTCTGGGGTGATGGAGGCGCGTAGTTCTTTTGCCATGTCGTTAGTCCCCATGACCATGACTGACATCCGTTCATGGTGCGCTATTTGACTGACATTGAGTATTCCAGT
>DJZU01000037.1 GCA_002448715.1 Candidatus Neomicrothrix sp. UBA6944
CTCGGACTGGTATTTCGGCCTCATGTGAAGCCAACTTCGTCAACAGGGTCAAATAGCCAACCCCGATGGTGGAAACCGTACGAACGGGGTCGGACCCCGAAAATGTGCGGACAGAATTAAGGTACATACGAACATTTGTTCGGTCAAGTATCGAACACGTGTTCTTCGAGGAAAGATCGTGAGCATTCTGTGTCTGAACCCGCGAGACTCTGGCGATGAGCACTTACCTAGCTGACAGTGATTTTGAACTCTTACAGATAGAGCGCACGGATGGCGTTGCCTTTGTCACCGTAGATGCCCCACCCATGAATGTTATGACTCCCCCACTTTTTAGAGAATTAGCAAAATTTGGTGCTCAAGTAGCGGAGGACGATTCAGTTCGAGTGGTGGTGTTAAGAAGCGATGACCCCGATTTTTTCATCGCCCATTTCGATGTTTCGGCAATCCTGGAATTCCCCGTTGAAGGTCCCGCCGAGAAACCCGAAAAACTTGAGGGATTTCATCTTATGTGCGAGACCTACCGAACCATGCCCAAAGCCACAATCGTAGAGATCGGAGGCCGAGTGGGGGGCGGCGGGAGTGAGCTCTCTATGTCCTGTGACATGCGTTTTGGGGCGTTGGGGAAAACTGTCATCAACCAGATGGAGGTTCCCATCGGAATTCTTCCCGGAGGGACCGGCACTCAACGCCTGCCGCGTCTCGTCGGGAGGGGTCGCGCCATGGAAATAGTTTTAGGGGGAGTAGACGTGGATGCCGAGACAGCTGCGGATTGGGGCTACCTCAACCGAGCCTTACCTCCTGAAAAATTGCGCCCCTATGTCAATGAACTGGCCAAACGCATCGCCGCATTTCCTCCTACCGCGGTCGCATTGGCCAAAGAAGCTGTCAACAACGCTGACACCATGCCTCTCAATGAAGGTTTGATGGAAGAGCGTTACCTCTTTCAGCGTCTTCTCAGGACCGATGAGGCGGAACCTGCGATGCGAAGCTTCTTGCAAGTTGGTGGTCAAACCCGGGAAGCAGAGAAGCAGATGGGCCAACTGGTCACTGAAGTTGATTGGTCATAACCAACACACCAACTTGTTGACGTTACGAACGAAAAGCGGGCGCTACTTGCTCAATAAAGAGGTCCATTGACTCTTTTTTGCGTTCAAGCGACCCAAAAGTGAAGTCCGGGACAATTAATTCGTCGAGACCCACTTCCGCATACTCCCCAACTATGTCGATAACTTCTGCCGGCGTTCCGACGATGGTGGCACGACCAAAGTCTGTGTCTCGGAAACGCTCAAGTTTCTCCTCATTTTCCGCTATGAACATCAAAGCGCACGCCGATCGTTCAATTTCGGCTGGGTCGCGCCCGACATCATCACAATGGGCGTCAAGTACCTGACATAGTTCTGCGATATCGGAAGGCATGCCCCAGTAGTTCCACTCATCCGCATGGATGGCCGCCGTGCGCAACGTACGTTTACGTCCGCCACCGCCAATCATCAGAGGGATCTTGCTTTGGACTGGTTTCGGATCAAGCGGAGCGTCGAGAATTGTGTAGTGATCGCCTTGATAATTGGTGCGATTGTTCGAAAGCAGCGAAGTAACGATCTCGACCGCCTCGTCAAGACGATCCAGGCGGCCTTTGACAGTCGAGAACTCAAAGCCATATTTCTCGTGTTCATTTTCTTGCCAACCAGCGCCAAGCCCAAGCACCACTCGTCCGCCAGATATGTGATCAACAGTTGCAGCGATTTTCGCTGTAAGTGCTGGGTTTCTATAAGTGTTCCCTGCTACTAGCGGGCCTATTCTGACTCGCGGAACACTTGCTGCAATAGCAGCCAAAATCGACCAAGCTTCATGAATTGGTTGGTCAACGTTCTCCTCGTTGGGCATGAAGTGATCCGCATACCAAATACCGTCCCAGCCTGTGCTTTCCGCATAGCGGCAGCCTTCTAGAGTGTCCTGCCACTTTTGACCATTGCCTGTCCAGAAACTAAATCGCATTCGAACAGCCTGTCAGATGTCGTTGCTATGCGCAGATACATCCAAAGGAATTAGTGACCTTGAGTCGACGAGGGTGTGCGTCGCTCCTTCCGACCCAATGACACTTTCTATCAACAACAGTCGCTCGACTCTAAAGCTCCCTTTGATGGCCGTACCTACCAATTCGGGAACACTGTCTCTCTTAGTCCGACCAATGGTGATATGGCCCACAAAGGGCAACTGATCTTTTGAGGCTAGTCGGCGCGTCGATTTTCGGACATTGTCGGCCAATCGCGAAAGCCCTTGGACGGGCACCACGAGATTTCGATCTCCAATTTGGGTAACCCGTGGTCCTAGAGCACCTAGCGCCTGGACAGCCTCAAACCTCGAGAAGCGGTGACGCAATTCATCTAAGTTCACTGCGTCAAAGAACTGCATCGTTATGTGCCATTGCTCGGGCCGAACCCATTTGACATGAGCCTGGTTACGGTCGAGCCGCAACAGTATTTTCCTAGTCGCTTTGTCCAGCGGGGCTGATATGAACGCTCTGACCACGACTAAAGGCGAAGCCCTTGCAGATGAAGCCTCAGAAGGTTCAGAAGCGAGATAACACTGAATTGTCTAATTCGTTCGAGGTCACCTGGAAGCTGTACCTGTTGGACGGTTTCGAAACCCTCCATCGAAACAGCTAACCAGGCGGTACCAAATGGTTGAGAGTCCGTAGCTCGATCTGGATCCTCTATCGAGGTCGTCGCAATACCAACGTCTGATACGAGAATCCCACGTGCAACTCGCGCCATTTGCATCGCTGCATCATCGGGCTGCCATGACGCCGGATCGCCTTTCAACAGATACGACAAAATTCCCGGACCTCGGGCCACTACACCCCCCGAAAACGCCTCGGTCCCGTTTTTAGCTGTTGAAAGCCGGTGGGCGAGATAACCACCCGTTGTCGTCTCAATCGCTCCGAGGGTCAGTCCTTCTTGCGCAAGTAGGGTGAGAACTGTTGATTCCATGTTGTCTTCGTCTACTGCGAAAACCATGTCGCCCAGTAAACGACGCAGAGCTTCTTCCTCTTCGCGGAGAAGGATCTCCGCCTGATCAGACGTTTCAGCCTTTGCGGTTATTCGAACCTTTATTCCTTCGACTCCGCTCGCGAGGAATGCCAATGTCGGATTGCCTGCTGTTTCCAACTCGGCGATTCGCGGACTCAGTAGTTCCGCTAGTCCCGACTCACTCTGGCCCCATGTTCGTAGCACTCTGCTTTCGATCACCGATGTAACGCCTGAACGATGCTGCAGATCCGGCAAGATGGTCCCTAGAACCATTTCTTTCATTTCGTAGGGAACGCCCGGGACCGCGTATATGACTTTGTCGTCCCCTCTTGAAACAGCGACGGGTACCACTAGGCCAGGAGCGGTTCCAGGCTGCTGCTCTATGGTGTGGGCGCCTTCTGGGACCATCGCCTGGCGAAGGTTATTTTCGGGCATGTCGCGGCCTCGACTTCGAAACATTTCCCGGATCCGATCGGCGATCGCCTCATCGAAAACCAGGTCAGAATTCACGACACTGGCGATTACCTCCCTGGTGATGTCGTCTTGAGTTGGGCCTAATCCACCACAAACAATGATTGCGTCGCTCCGCTCTAAGCCCAACTGCAGTGCTTCTTCTATCCGAGACCAGTTGTCACCAACTTTGGTTTGGTGATGACTGTCGATTCCCGCCAGCGCTAGCTGTTCGCCTATCCAGGACGAGTTTGTATCAACGATCTGACCCAGCAACAGCTCTGTGCCTACGGCGATAATTTCACAATTCATTTCTTGACCCTATTGTTCTTCTCCAATACGACTGCAAGCTCCCCATGTTTACGGCAATCGGTAACATGGCTAGGCATCCTTCCCCAATTGTGCCCTGGCTATTTTCCGAGCGCCGGCGAAGTATGCAACTCCCGTTTGCACTGTTAAGAGCACGGCTAGCCACAACGTTCCCGTGGCTATCCAATGAGCTGACTCCACAATCGGGGGAATGACGCCGAACCCGATGGCCCACAGTTGAATAAAGGTCTTCCACTTTGCCATTTTGGTTGCTGGAACCGTAATGCCACGACGGCCAGCTTGGGAACGGTAAGCACTAATCGCTAGTTCTCTAAAAGCGATTAGTGCGACGGGTAGCCAATGGAACTGCTCGTTTGCTACAAGAGCAAACATTCCACCCAAGACCAGCACTTTGTCGGCGAGCGGGTCCAGAAACGCTCCCGACCGCGTAGCTCCTTGCCGTCGAGCAAGCCAGCCATCAACGAAGTCAGACATACCTATTGCAAACCCGACAGCGAAAGTCAGCCACGATGGTTTCTGGGTGGCTATCAGCAACACAAACACCGGAGTAGCAAGTATCCGAGCTACCGTCACAAAGTTCGCGGGGGTTGCTAGCGCCGTCGGCCCGTAGGTGGGTGGCGGATCATCGTGTTCTTCCATTACTGGGCTTCCACTTGTATAGCTTCGATATCAGGACCCTCTGACCGAACAACCGCTACATCACAGATCTCTCCGGGTTCGAGATCGGATGGGACGCGAACCACTCCATCAATTTCTGGTGCCTCCCTGTGTGAACGACCAATTCCTTCACTGTCGACCAGCACTTCGATTGTTTGTCCCACAATTGCATCGCGACGCGTAGCGGTTATCACGTCCTGGGTTTCACTCAATTCAGCGTGGCGTTCCTGCATAAGTTCTGCCGGGATCTGGTTATCAAGAGACGTAGCGTAGGTGCCTTCTTCCGGGGAGTAAGTGAAGAACCCACACCAGTCCAGTTGCGCTTCTTCTAACCACTCCAATAACTCAGCTTGGTCATCTTCAGTTTCCCCTGGATAGCCGACAATAAAATTCGATCTGAACGCCGCCTCGGGACACACGTCTCGGATTCGCTCAATCCTTTCGAGGAATCTTTGGCCGTTGCCCCAACGCCTCATGCGTCTCAAGTGTCCTCGGGAAACATGCTGCAAGGACAGGTCAAAGTAAGGCACCCCGCTCGCCAAGACCGCCTCGATGAGCTCATCCGACAGATCGGATGGATACAAATACAGAAGTCGTACACGGTCAACGACCTTCGCTGCCGCTTCTACCAGCGAGACAATCGAACCGCGCTCTCCCATGTCTGAGCCGTAGCTAGCTAGATCTTGCGCTACTAGGACAGCCTCCCGAACACCTAATTCTTCTATCTCCTTCAATATGGACTCGGAGTCGCGGCTGCGTTGTGGGCCTCGAAAAGAAGGGATGGCGCAGAACCCGCATGCCCTGTCGCATCCTTCAGCAATTTTCACATACGCCCATGGAACATCCGACACCGGCCGGCGCAAGTTAAGCAAATCAAACTGCGGCGCTTCAGCCTCCGCCGCCACAGACAATCCATCTGGCCGAGTTCGAAAGTTTACGGGAACTCCGAAACCGGCAACTCGATCCACCTCTGGTAAGGCTTCAGCAAGTTCAACCCCATATCGCTCAGCCATACAACCCGTGACAACGATCCGAGAATCAGTCGATCGTTCGCTGTCCAGGGCCAAAATAGTGTTGATCGATTCCTCACGCGCTTCTTCGATAAATGCGCACGTGTTGACAACTACTAAATCTGCCACAGACGGATCGTCGGTGGGAGTAAGGCCTTCGTCAATTAGGGATCCGGCAATCTTGTCCGAATCGACCTGATTCTTCGGACACCCTAACGTGTGAAGATGGAAGCTCTGCGCAGATGGCGTCATCACACCTCTAGGGTACGACTTAACAACAGTTAGTCGATCTGAAATGAGAGCTAACATCAAGATATGAACGCGGGTCCTCCTGTATCCGAAAAGGAGCGGACTCAATTTGCTATAGAAGGCATGAGTTGCACAGCCTGCGCCGCTCGGATCGAACGCGCCCTAAAAGACGTTCCAGGAGTCAAAACGGCGCACGTCAACTTCGCTACAGCAACCTCATTGGTTCACCATACGAACCAAGTTGATGCCTCAGCGATAACTCGGACCGTTACGCAGTTGGGTTACCAAGTTCGACACGATGGCGACCGGCAATCGATTCAAGAGTCACATGAAGCGGCACTCAAAAAACGAGCCGCTCCTGCCCTAATAATCGCAGCATTCGCGATGATCACAATGTTTATACAATTTCCTGCCAGCAGCTGGATCTTGGCTTCATTATCTACCTTGAGTGTTTGGTGGTCAGGCTGGAGCTTTCACCGCTCCGCACGCCTACAAATCGCACAGAGGGCTCTAGCCATGGATACTTTGGTTTCGCTCGGAACCATCGCCGCATGGTGCTGGTCAATGGTGGTTCTGATTCTAAATGCAGACCAAAATCTTCATTTCGGAGGCGCCACTTCGATAATCGGATTCGTTTTACTTGGAAAGTGGTGGGAAGCCCGCGCGATACGGACGTCGGGAGATTCCTTACGAGCGCTCGCCAACATGACTCCAAAGTGGGTCCACCTACGGGATGGCACCGAAATAAGCGCTCATGGCTTGGCGGTGGGCATGCAATTCATCGTCGGTCCCGGGGAACGTGTAGCAACCGACGGTCAAGTTGTTGAAGGTTCGTCAAGTGTCGACGCTTCTCAATCCACCGGAGAGTCAGCACCAATGGAGGTGGCACCCGGCTCAGAAGTTGCCGGGGGGGCACTGAACGGCGACGGACCGCTAGTCATCAAAGCTACCGCTGTGGGAGAAGACACCGAGTTAGCAAGGGTCGCGAGACTCGTCGAGGAAGCACAGGCCACACAGGCTCCCATTCAACGCCTAGCGGACAAAGTAGCGGCCAAATTTGTGCCATTTGTAGTGGGAATCGCCTTCGGAACTTTCGTTATTCGTTGGTTGCTCGGTCACGGCGTTAACGATGCTCTAATCGCCGCAGTAGCGGTTCTCGTGGTCTCATGTCCTTGCGCATTCGGTCTTGCCACTCCCCTTGCGGTGCTCATTGGAACAGGTCGAGCAGCCCAGCTAGGGGTGGTGGTAGCGGGCGCACACGTGTTGGACTCATCCCGAGCTGTGGACACCGTGGTCTTCGATAAGACGGGAACCATCACTAACGGTCGCCCATCGATTATTGAGGCGAACGTTCCATTCGATCGGGATCTCCTTTTCTCACTGGCCGGCACTCTCGAATCTCGTTCTGGTCATCCCCTGGGCAGAGCTTTCGATTCGTTTAGAGACATAGATGCCGAGGTAAAGAACTTTGTTAGCCACCCTGGGAAAGGAATCACAGGTCGGGTTAACGACATCGAATTTAGGGTCGGGAAAGCCGAACTTTTTGACGAAGTTCCATCGGAGCTGCGTCTTCTGCATTCGGAGGGCACACCTGTTTACTTGGGTCGAGGAACCGCAGCCGAAGCAGTAGTTCTGGTCGGCGACCAAATTCGACCCACTAGTACAGAAGCCATCGAATTGCTCCACAAGCTGAACCTTCATGTGGTGTTGCTGTCGGGTGACAGGCGTTCGATAGCTCAACGCGTCGGGCAAGTCATAGGAATCGAAGACGTTGTCGCAGAGCTTCTACCTGAAGAGAAGCAAAATCACGTGTCGACGCTGCAGTCCCAAGGTAGATGTGTCGCAATGGTTGGTGATGGCGTCAACGACACTCCAGCACTCGCAGCAGCGGATCTGGGCATCGCTCTTCAATCGGGGACAGATGTCGCCCGAAACACCGCTGATATAACCATCATGACGGATGATCCGCGAGCAGTCGCCGACGGAATCGCGTTGTCACGCCAAACCCTGAACACGATAAAGGTCAATTTAGGCTGGGCGTTCTCCTACAACCTCGTTGCCCTACCGCTCGCGATAACCGGAACTCTCTCCCCAACCCAAGCGGCCGTGGCCATGGCTCTCTCATCGTTCTTGGTCGTCGTAAACAGTATGCGACTTCGTAACTTTCGTAGTCTCAGTAGCCCCATTCAGGAAATACCCAGCTAAGGGCTAAAATCTCTTTTCTGACTTGCTCCTCCGAAGTTGTCGCATACTTAGCGCCCTAACTCGCATAGTCTCAAGTCCGTGACTGGCTCAACCCCTTACGTGCTCTCAGAGTCTGAAGTGCTTTCTCGCTTACGCTCCAAACGAGGACAAACCGGTTATAGAGCGATGTTCAGTTCTTGGCTGGGTGGAATAGTGACTGACCCTGCCCTCATGCAAATACCTCTTGATGATCACCTAGTTCATAGAGGTCACGGAGTTTTTGATACCTGTACTTTGAGCAACGGCCGTCTTTATCGTCTCAACGTTCATGTTGACCGACTGCTGCAAAGCGCGTCGCTCGCACGAATCGACCATCACTGGAGCAAAGAGGACATCATCCAAATGGTCGTCGACACCGCTAGCAAGACCGACATCAGGGATGGCGCGGTCCGGTATTGGCTCACAGTTGGTCCCGGCGGCTTTTCGCCCAGCCCACAGGAGTGCCCAGAAGCTTGCTTCTATTGCGTCATTTTCGATCCAATGCCTTTGGGAGTCACCGACTCTGACCCATTAAGCGCTGGCATACCGGAAGTGACAGTCCGCGATACTCCGATGAAGCCACAGTTGCTAGCAACCATAAAATCCAACAACTACTTGCTTAACGTCCTCACACACATGGAAGCCGTTGACCTCGGTGGGACATTCGGAATCTTGGTAGACGACGAAGGATACGTCGCTGAGTCTTGTGTTTTGAATGTGGTTTTCATTACTAAAGATCGAACTCTTCGTACCCCTCCATTCGACGGAATTCTGTTCGGCACAACTGTTCGTCGGGCAATGGACCTTGCATCAAGGTTCCTTATACAAGAAGGTCTGGTCTCATCAGTTGACCAATCACCAGTCCTAGCGTCAGAAGTGTCCGGCGACCGAGTCACCGAAATGTTTCTCTGTGGCGGTGATACACACTTGTACCCGGTAGTTTCCTGGGACGGCTTAGCTGTTGGCGACGGAAACGTTGGACCAGTAGCAAAACGGCTGATGGAGTTACTCGAGGCGGAAGCCTTCGGTCAGGCACCTGGTGATCCCGCCGACTTTATTGACGTGAATTACGAAGATTGAAAAGGACGGCGAGCTAGTGCGTTTCAGTGAAAGAGTCAGTGAGCTCGTTCACTCGCCCATCGGAGCGGCGCATGCTCTCGTGGGTTTACGAAGCAACGATCGGCCTCTATTAGACTTGTCCCAGGCCGCACCCTCCTTTCCACCCGCCGATGCCGTCGTAACTCGCATCGCCCAAGTCGCTACCGAGCCCGATTCTGGTCGATACCCACCGCAAGCAGGTCTACCTCAGCTACGAGAAGCCTTCGCGGAGGATTTGACATCAGGTTATGAAGGCGAAATCAGTCCCGATTCTGTACTAATAACCGCTGGCTGCAACCAGGCGTTCTGTGTGGTGGCGAGCGCGTTGACTGCACCAGGTGATGAAGCGGTTCTAGTAGCACCGTTTTATTTCAACCACGACATGTGGCTGAAGATTGAAGGCGTCAAGGTGCGCTATCTGAACCCGGGTCAAGGCTTAATTCCAGATCCCCAACAAGCTCAGAGTCTCATAACCGAAAAAACCAAGCTGATTACTTTAGTGACGCCTGGTAACCCAACGGGCGTAACTATTCCTAGTGACGTTATCCATGGCTTCGCCGACTTAGCGGCACGGAACGATCTCGCTCTCGTCGTTGATGAGACCTATCGTTCATTTCGAAACGAAAGTGATAGCGCCCATCAGCTTTTTAGCAACATGGACTGGGCCAAAAACGTCATCAGTCTCCACAGCTTCTCAAAGGATTTCGCTATCCCGGGCTATAGATGCGGAGCAGCGGTCGGCGGGCAACTCGCTATAACCGAAGCTTTAAAAGTGTTGGATTGCATTGCGATCAGCGCTCCCCGAATTGGGCAAGAGGCAGCACTCGCAGGTCTTCTCCACGCTCAGGAGTGGCGCCTGCGTCAGGCAGATCGAATCAAGAACTTAGAACAACAGTTTCTTGAGGCGATGCGAAAGGAACCCGGCGGATTCAAAGTCGAGTCCTCAGGCGCCTATTTCGGATGGGTTAAACATCCACGATCCGATTTACCAACCGAAGAAGTGGTCAAGAAGCTGGTTCTCGAACACGATGTCCTGGCGATTCCAGGCACTGCCTTTACTGTCAACGACGATTCCATGATTCGTCTCAGCTTCGCCAACCTAGAGCCGCAACAAATCAGCGAGTTACCTTCCCGATTGGCTGAATTCCCTTAACGCCAGATCTATTGTCATAGGGTGGCCGTTCCCGTAGACCCCCGACCCCGGTCATTAAAACGCGTCGACGAAGTCCCAGTAACTTTGGTGGACACATCTTCTTTGGAAGAATTCGAATCCGCAATCCGCGAGTCAAGCGCTAGGGCAATAGACACTGAAACTGTCTATACCGCCGATGCGTTTACCGGTCCAAATGCTGCTCCCGGTGCCCTTCGCGTGATTTCGGCTGCCACCAGAGACACCGAGGGGTTCGAGCGAGCGTGGGTCGTCGACACGATGTCAATCGACTGCTTACCGCTAGCCAGGGCCTTAAGTGGAGTCACTGCTGATGCATGGAACGCCGACTTCGATTCGCTGGTCTTAGATCGAGATCTTTTCGACCCTGCAAAACAAGCCGGAAGCCCTGTTGAATCGATTACCTGGTGGGACGCTCAGATCGCAGACGCTCTTCTTCACCAAGGGCGCACTGGATTCAGCTTTTATCACGGCCTCGCCTGGGCAGTCGAGTGGTACCTCGGCTTGAGTGCGGAGGGTAAAGGAACTACCCAATTGTCCTACACCGAAACCGAAGTTCTTTCCGAAGAGCAGATTATGTATGCAGCGGCAGATGCCGTAGAGACACTTTGGGTGGCTGAGGAAATCAGATCTCGCATTAGCAATGCCGGGCTGTCAGCGGTGTGCAGGTTGGAGCAGGGGGCTCGGCCATTTCTAGACCACATGGAAAGAGTGGGACTTCCCTTCGATTGGTCAAGTTGGCAACAGCGGCTCCAAGAAATGGAACAACGTCGAACCGAACTATCAACCAACCTCGCGGCGCTGACAGGTGGTGGCCAAGCAAGTTTGTTCGGCGAGGCGCTTGAACCGTCATGGAATCCAGCCAGCGAACAACAAGCTAAACAGGCACTCAACGAGTGGAACCCTGACGAGGTCCTGAACTGGTCTTCCTCTAAGTTCGGCGAGGCAAGATTGTTGCTACCGACGGATCCCCTAACCGCGACGGTACTTTCTGAGATCGGTAGCTCAATTTGTTCGTTGCTGCTCGAATATCGGGAGTTAAGCAAGATCATTTCAACCTACGGTGAATCGATCCGAGAACATATCGATGATCACGGGAGAATGCACTCCGAGTATCTACAGGTGGTGGGCACCAACACCGGCAGATTGGCGAGCCGTCGACCTAACGCTCAGAACTTTTCTCCAAAGATGAAAGAACACATTCGACCACCGGACTCCAATCGAGTCTTCGTATATTCAGATTTGAGCCAGGCAGAGTTGAGGTTCGCTACTCAAATCGCCGGCGATACGAACTTGAAGAACGCTTTTATCAAGGGAGAAGATATCCATTCAGCCACTGCCGAAAGAATGTTCGGAGTGAATATGGAATCGCTCCGTAGCACGCGGCCTGAGCAGTTCAGCGAATACCGAGATAAAGCAAAGCGCATCAATTTTGGAATTGTGTACGGCCAACGCGGGGGCGGCCTAGCTAGAAGTCTTTCCCAATCGGGTGTTGAAACGAGCGAAGCGGAGGGCAGCGCACTTTTAGACCAGTATTTGGACGCTTATCCCCAAATCGCTTCGTGGGTTTCCGAGCGCGACAGGTTCGTGGAGCAATTAGCTGCATCTAACAAGGAAATAGATTGGGAGCTAACTCTTAACCTGCATAAGCAATGGCCTCTAGTCCGTCAAGCCGTGCGCCAACATCGACACGAACACCGCAACTGGCCAACGGCCGAAGAGGTAGCCGAACACCTCGGCGCAACTTGGAGCATCGACGCAGTTGCGTGGACACTCTCCTTCGAGGCGTCAGTTGTCATAGACGCCGAAGGTGGCAGCTTCGGCTTCAATTCATTCACCGAGTCGGGCAGGAGGCAACAGTTCACGTTCCATACCGAAGGAGTTCTAGAGCAGGCAGCAAAGACAATTATGAGCTCGTCCAAAGACGGCCCAAGGAAAGTTCGCGAGATAATAACGGCGCGACAAAACATCAACTTGGGAACAGAGGGAAAACTTCTTCCGACAGCAGACGTAGCCAAAGTGCTGGAAGACCGGAAACTGCGCAGACAAATCGTTGAAGAAGTTGAAGCAACCATGGGCTCAGATGCCTTGGCGTTACTGCTCAACAAATCACTTAACACGCGCATATCGCAAATGGCCAATGCCTATCGAAACGCTCCTATACAGGGAGGTGTTGCCGACATCATGCTTGAAGCCTACGGCCTGCTAAATAATCGGCTTGCTGCATTCAGCGAAGCGTTCGGCGTTCAAACCGTTCACGACAGCGTTGTAGTGGAGTGCGACCGCGGCGAGGCCCTGGCGGTTGCATCGATGGTTAAAGAGACTATGGAAGAAGCGATGCGAATCTGGTGTCCAGACATTCCTGCTCAGGCCGACACCGATATTCGTTCGACACTCTCCGATAGCGACGTCATAGAAACGATCTAAGCTTCCGTCAGGGTGTCAAATGCGAGAATTAGACGATTCTGAAGTGGCGGCCTTTCGCTCTGACGGCGTCGTTCACATCCGGAAGCTGAACCCAATAATTCAGCAACGAGACACTGTCTTGAAACCCGGTCAACTTATCTCCGACGACAAAGTTTTTCCGCTAATTCACCATTCCTGATCTAGGTACCTGAGGACTCGATTCGGTCTAATATCAAATTGTGACTATCGATATTGCTGACCGATTAGAACTCCACGAACTGCCCGGTCGTTATGGCGACGCTATTGACGACAGAAACTGGGACCGTTTGAGAGAAATATTTACCGATGACGCAGTTTTCGACTTAACAGGCGTTGGAGCTCGACGTCTAGAAGGCATTGACGACATAGTTCACTTTATGAATATTGAGGCGTCGCACCCGAAAACGCACATGATGACCAACATCTACGTCGACGCGCAGGACGAAAGAGTGACTATGAATTTCCGAATAGTCGCGCTGCTCGGAAAAGGTCTAGTTGGCACCGCGTCTTATTACGACCGTGTCGTAAAAACTGATCAGGGTTGGAGAGTGCAACACCGTGAGTGCATGATCCATCGTCGCGACAAACGTGATGCGCCCTGTGACGAGAACAACTAATTCATAAACAAAGGTTCTTGACCTATTTGGCCTTAACCGCCTCCGCCATGTGTAAAGGCGATGATACGTCGACAGGCCTCCTCAAGACGTTGCTCATTGATGCCATACGAGATTCTGATCCATCCTTGTGAGGTCACTCCGAACGCGCCAGCATCTAGTACCGAAACACCGGTCGCTTCATAAAGATCCCAAGCGAAAGAATTAGCATCAGGGTTATGGGCTCGAACGTCAGCCATCAAAAACATTCCGGCCTCAGGAACTAAGACCGGGAGAGTGCGAGCCGCCTCCAGCTTCTCGACTACCAGGTTGCGTCGTTCGCGGTACGTCTCCCTTGCAACCTCGATCTCTTGATCACCGTGTCGTAGCGCCGCGTCCGCTGCCTCCATAACAAATCCAGGTAGACCATACAAATTGATGAGGGCCATTTTCCTTAGGTGTTGTCCCAACTCAGGTGGGCCAATGGCCCACCCGCACCGCCATCCCGTCATCGCATAGGACTTAGAAACGCTGCTGACCGTTACCGTGCGCTCCAACATGCCTGGCATGCCCATGATTGAATGATGAGTTCCATCAAAAACAAGGTCCCCGTAGACCTCGTCGGCTAACACCCATAAGTCATGGTCCACAGCCAATCGCGCCAATTCCTCTAGTTCCGTTGGCATCAGAGCTACGCCGGTCGGATTAGATGGATTAGAGAACACGATGCCTCGCGTTGACGGGGTAATCGCTTGAGAAACCGCCTCTATATCCGGTCGAAAACCTGAACCAGCTGGCTGTGGCACACGGACCTGCCTGGCTCCCGTTGAGGCTATGGACGCTTCGTAGGTGACATATGCAGGGTCCAAGACAATCACCTCATCCCCAACACCAAACAAACACCTACAGGCTGAGTAAAAAGCGTTTTGAGTTCCAGCCAGGACTGTTACCCAATCTCCATCTATCGCTATTCCCGCCGAGCGAGAAGCCTTCTCAGCTATAGCCGTCCGCAATGATTGGCGGCCCTCCAGTTCGGTGTAATGGGTGTCCCCATTTCGCATCGCTTCAATAGCTGCGTCAACAACAAAGGTCGACGTTTGGAAATCAGGATCGCCGATACTGAGGACGATGACATCCTCCCCGCGGTCTAAGGCCAAACGGGACTCGGTCAAAATGTCCCAAGCTTCAGCTCCTTGTCCAGTCAAGAGATTCACAAAAGGCGCGAACTGCATCGAGCGAAGGGTAGCAAGACGGTTTGTCGGCGGCGTTCATGAGCCCCTTGGACAGCGTCTCCACGACTCGAAAATAGTTCTAGAGACACTCTGCTCTAATGCGGATAATCACATTTAGCTATGCTCTATATTGACCTGTTCGCATCTCACTTCAACTCGACCATTATGAATGATTCAACGCACCGCCCGCCCGTCGCAGACTGGCATTCAGACTTAGATCACTTCGATCCAGAGTTCATCTCAGATCCTTATCCAATTTATGAAGAGCTCCGTGGCCAGTGCCCAGTAGCTCACAGCGATCGATACGGGGGTATGACTTGGTTGACCAAAGCGAGTGATGTTTCAGCTGCGGCGAACGACACCGAAGTCTTTAGCAGTCGACGCACCATCATTAGTGAGATATCTACCGACAGACGCGGATTGATCTTGCCTCCGATCAATATCGATCCTCCGGATCACACCGATTATCGGCGGCTTTTACTGCCATTCTTCACGCCTAAAGCAACTGCTGATTGGGAACCCACGATTAGGGAAATCTGTTCGGGACTACTGGACGGTTTACTCGGGCAAACAGAATTCGATGTTGCCGCTGAATACGCGCAAGAAATTCCGGGCGATGTAACCGCTCGGATGTTGGGCGTGCCGCTAGAAGATGCGCCCCAGTTTCGAGCCTGGTTGCACGACCTCCTGGAAGTAGGCCCCACCGAACCGACAGTAGCCAGGGAAACCACAAATGAGATGATGGATTATCTGCTCGCACTGACCGCAGAGCGCCGCGCAGACAACAAGGACGGCGACATGGTCCGGTACCTCTTGGATCAACGGATAGAAGACGCGGAACTAAGCGACGATGAAATCGCTCGAACACTCTTTCTTCTTTTGGTTGCAGGAGTCGACACAACTTGGTCGGCGCTCGGATTTTCGTTACTTCATCTCGCAACTCACCCCGAAGACCGATACCGAATTGCTGAGAATAAGTCACTGATTCCAACCGCAGTTGAAGAGTTTCTCAGAGCGTATTCACCGGTCTTCATCGCGCGAGTAACTGAAGAAGATACCGAAGTGTCGGGTTGCCCTGTGAGCGCCGGTGAGTGGACCGTTTTAGCTTTTCCATCTGCGAATCGAGACCCCGATCTGTTTGACCGACCGGATGAAGTATTGATCGACAGAGAGGAAAACCGGCACTCTGCATTCGGATTAGGAGTTCATCGGTGTCTGGGTTCGAATCTCGCGAGGCTAGAAATGCAAATAGCTTTGGAGATGTGGATGGAACAGTTCCCCAATTTCGAATTGACCGACGCGAACGCAGTTACCTATAGCGGAGGGCACGTGCGCGGGCCTCGCTCTGTTCCAATTCGGATCACAGATTAACTTCTGCCGATTTCCGCTCGCTGACAACGTCATCCAAAACAGTTGTGGCGTAAAGCGCTACCACTACGAAAGTCACTACGCCCATACCCACTATCGTTTGCCGTAATCCGATGAGCTCGGCCACCGCGCCCAGGGGTGCCGCGGCGATGCCGAATCCGGCCCAAGCCAACTGCATCAATGATTGGACTCGACCATGATGAGAAGGATCTGAAATTGCCATCGAACGGCTGCTCGTCAACACCATGAATCCATTCGTAGCAAGCCCTAGGACCGCGATGATCGCCAACGCCGCCCAGTAATTCCGAGCTAATCCAAAAAAGACTACGCCAACACCGAACGTCAGTCCGCAGCAAACCATCAGTCGAATCGATTCGGGCCCATCCGCTCTTGACGCGACAAACGCGGTGATCAGCACCGCCCCGATCGCAGACGCTGTGGTTAAGAAGCCAACATGGCTTTCCGATAGACCTAATTCTCCTTCGACTAAGGCGGGCAAGAACGCTACGTAATTGAATCCAATCATGATGGCGAGGGTGGTGGTCATGATGAGCCACTTCAATTGCCTTTCACTTCTCACGTAGCGAACCCCATCTAAGATTTCAGTAACGGGATGCTCGCGAGCGACGGCTTGGGGCTCGAGTTTCGGCAATCGCATAGTCAGCAACGTCGACACCACCGAAAATACAGCCGCTACCAAATACGCTCCACCTATGCCAAAGACAGCTACTCCTGCGAGCACTCCTGCCGCTGCGGGTCCAAAGATTCGAGTAAGACTCATCGACATCGATGTCAGACTGATCGCATTTCCGAGATGTTCATGGCCCACGAGTTCTGCCGCTGCTGTGACTCTGGCCGGACCGATGAGCCCAAACATCGCGCCTTGAGCCAAGCTCGCCACCATCAACATCCAGAATTGAGCATTATTGGAAACAGCAGCAACTCCCATAGCTGCAGCAACTAGAGCGATGGTTCCCTGACCTAGAGCTAACAACGTACGTTTCGCCCACCGATCTGCAAGAACGCCACCGATAGGTGTAAAGACCAACAACCCCAAACCAAATGAAAGATAAACAACACCAAGTCCACTTTCGCGTTCAGTGAGGTCCCAAGCCAGCAACCCCCTTAGCAAGAACTGCATCTGCACGCCCAAGTACGAGAATGCTCCGCTCCACCAGAACAATCGAAAGGACGGAACCCTTAAAGAAACAAAGGTCGCGGAGCTATTTTTCTTGTTGCCCAGAAAAGCCACCCACGCAAAGTAGCGCTCCCAGTTCGCTACCGCTCGCAATGCCATCTACGATTCGCTATTGAGATTCGGCATACCCCGCCGAACATAAGCCTATTTAGGAGTTGACCTATGAGAGAAGCAGTCATTGTCGACGCAGTTCGAACACCCGGTGGCAAACGGAACGGCAAGCTACAGGATTGGCACCCAGTCGATCTAGCAGCACATGTATTGAAAGCCCTCGAGGAAAGGACGGGCATTGACCCTGCAATCATTGATGACGTGATCATGGGTTGTGTCATGCAGGTAGGCGAGCAGTCTCTAAACATTGGCAGGAACGCCGTACTTGCCGCGGGCTGGCCAGAATCGGTTCCAGCTACCACCGTCGATCGACAATGCGGCTCCAGCCAGCAGGCCTTGCACTTCGCTGCTCAAGGTGTAATAGCAGGTGCCTACGATGTAGCCATCGCCGCCGGCGTCGAGGTAATGACCCGAACACCCATGGGGGCAAGTGTGGTCAAAGGGATGGGCTTCCCATTCAGTGAGACGATGCAAAATCGTTACGAAGAGACAGGGCTTCCCCCTCAAGGCATCGGTGCAGAGATGATCGCTGACGAGTACGGCTTTAGCCGCGCAGACCTTGACGCATTCGGTGCCGAAAGCCAACGGCGAGCGGCTGTCGCCACAGCAGAAGGTCGATTTGAAAATGAAATTGTGCCCGTCCCAGTGGACATAGACGGCGCGACGGAAGTCATGAGAGCCGACGAAGGCATCCGTGAAGGAACGACCTCCGAGTCGCTTTCAAAGTTGAATCCTGCATTCCGCGAGGACGGAAAGGTCACAGCGGGTAATTCGAGCCAAATTACAGACGGCGCTTCAGCGGTGCTGGTAATGAGCGCTGAAAAGGCAGCCGAATTGGGCTTGCGCGCAAGAGCTAGGTTTCACAGCTTCGCTTTGGCAGGCGCTGATCCAGTGACGATGCTGAAGGGTCCAATTCCAGCTACCGAAAAAGTTATGGCTCGTTCTGGTCTCGCCATTGAAGACATCGACTTGTTTGAGGTGAACGAGGCTTTCGCTTCAGTGGTCTTAGCTTGGCAAAAGGAACATGGCACAGATCTCAACAAAACAAATGTCAACGGTGGGGCAATAGCTTTGGGACATCCCCTTGGCTGTTCAGGTACCAAGCTAATGGCAACCCTCTTGAACGAACTTGAACGCACCAACGGAAGATACGGTCTCCAAACAATGTGCGAAGGCGGGGGTATGGCGAACGCAACAATCATTGAAAGGTTGGATGCGTAATGCCAAGAATGAACCTCGACTCCTCTTCATCGATAGTTACTGGTGGTGCGTCCGGTATCGGCGAATCGGCTGCCCGTCAGCTTGCCGACGCTGGGTCACGAGTTGTTATCGCCGACCTACAAGAAGACAAAGGTCAGGCAGTGGCTTCAGAACTGGGTGGTTTGTTCGTCAAATGCGACGTTTCAAATGTTGAAGACGCGCAATCAGCAGTTGCTGCGGCCTCCGAGATGGGGCCCTTGCGTGCGCTGGTTAACTCTGCCGGTCTTGGAAGAGCGGCCAGAACAATTGACCGAAACAACGTCCCTGCTGATCTGAGCCAATTTGAGTTTGTCTTGAAGGTCAATCTAATCGGCACCTACAACATGCTGGCTCAAGCTGCTTCAGCGATGGCACAGACCGACCCTATAGATGAAGATGGCTCGCGTGGCGCAATAGTGAACATGGCTTCCGCTGCTGCATTCGATGGTCAAATTGGCCAGGCCGCCTATTCCGCATCAAAAGGTGGAGTTGTAGGGATGACCTTGCCAGTCGCCCGTGATCTGTCTGCAACGGGCATTCGAGTCAACACCATTGCTCCCGGGTTAATAGATACTCCGATCTACGGTGAAGGTGAACAGTCAGATCAATTCAAGGCCCATCTTGGTGAAAGCGTTCTTTTCCCTAAGCGCCTGGGCTATGGAGAAGAGCTCGCCTTTATGGTGATGGAATGCATCACGAACCCTTATATGAATGGAGAAACCATTCGATGCGATGGGGGAATCCGGATGCCCCCTCGCTAAGGGTCGCTCATATGAATCGAGCTAGCTAGATAAGCGAGTTGACGAAATCTAAGACGATGGCATTGAAGACGTCCGGTCGTTCCTGGTTGGCGAGATGACCCGCGCCTTCAACGTATGCAAGAGTTGACCCCTTTATCCCTTCCGCAAGTTCTAGTGACAGCTTCGGCGGGGTGACCCTGTCTTCATCACCGCAGACAACCAAGGTAGGAGCAACAATCGATGCTAAAGAATCCCGGTGGTCGGTTTCAGCCATCGAGTTGCAGGCCCACTGGTATGAGGGCATCCGAACCGACTCAGCGAATAGGCGTTCGACTTCCTCAATGATGTGTTGAGCAGAGGCTTCGGCTACCAGAAGTGGTGACCTCTGATGGGCGAACTCGACAGCACCGAGTTCATTTAGAGTTCCCGCTCGGCTCCGCATAGCTTCAGCCTGTTTGGGGTTAGTCCCCGATCCAACGCTGGAGTCGGCCAGAATTAGTGCCGCAACTAGCTCAGGATGACGAATAGCTAAGCGTGTCGCAGTAACTCCGCCCCAGGAAACGCCAAGGACAACGGCCCGCTCGTAACCTAAAGAACTGATTAGATCCGCTGCTGCATCGGCCCAGCCATCAATTCCTGGTTCTCTCGTGGGATCTGCAGAGTAGCGATACCCAGGCGCATCCCATGCCACAAGTCGATAGTGCAACTCGTCTGCTAGATCGCGTTGAGGGAGGAAGGCATCTGCACAGGAACCGATGCCATGCATACAAAACACCAGCTCGTCGGTTTCTTCTCCATGTGACCAGTAAAACGGTGTCTCTCGCATCAGTTCATCTCTAGCGGTGCTGGGGCTCTGCCTAAATTAAATCGTGGCTTGAGGAACAGGAAGACCCGAGACGTCAACTCTTGTTCGATAGATGCAACCACCACGCGAAGTCTCGCCTCCGGTCACCACGTACAAATCCTTAAGGTCTACTCCCCCGAAACATAAGCTAGTAACCATCGGGTCGGGAATCGCGACGTACATATCTTCTGTACCGTCCGGTGCGTAACGCTGCACCTTGCCCCCACTTGGTTGCGCGACCCAAACTCCACCCTCGACGT
This sequence comes from Candidatus Neomicrothrix sp. UBA6944, assembly GCA_002448715.1. Lineage (GTDB taxonomy): Bacteria > Actinomycetota > Acidimicrobiia > Acidimicrobiales > Poriferisodalaceae > UBA6944. The sequence continues at coordinate 20,245 of DJZU01000037.1, forward strand.
CTACAGCGAGACCGTCGGTCGCATTCACTCGGTCTTCTACAAATACTCTCTTGTTCGATACGACATCACCGTCTACATCCGATACCCAGACTCTGCCAGGGACACTGTCGGCGTGATACAGAAGCAATCCGTCCGGAGAGAAACCAATGCCATTAGTGAGCAAAACCCCGTCGTAGAGTTCAGTGGCATCGCCATCAGGACCTAATCGCCAAAGCTCCCCACCTGGATTTTCTGCGCCCTCTTCAAATGGGTCAATCTTTAGTGACCCGACGTATATTCGGCCGAGAGAATCAGTGTGAAGGTCGTTGAAGCCTGGAAACCCTGGGTCGAACAAAACTCTTATTTCTCCGTCGCGAACATGTTGGATATTGCGTCCACCCACGACGAGTCCTCCATCGCTGTGAAACACCATCCCCCCGACACCTCGGCGTTTGGGAATTATGGTCTCAATCTCACCCTCAGGTGTACGGCGATAAACCCCGCCATTGGGAACATCTGAAAAGTACAGGTGATCTTGTTCATCCACCCTGGGTGCTTCAATTAGTCCCCAGCCTTCGGTCAATAGTTCAAGCTCGTTCACTGAATCACAAATCCTTCATAATCGTTGGTGGCTACCTCTTCACACCGACGGACATAGCCCGGGAATCCGAGCAGCGGCATAAAGACACGGGTTTTTCCGGGCACGTTTGCCCCTAAGTACCATGAGTTACAACTAGGGAACAAGGTTCTGTCGGCCTTGGCGTTGACGTGCTTGACCCAATCCTCTTCAGATTTTATCTCGGCTTCGATTGTTGATGCTTCCCTGCTATCAAGCCATTGAATACAGTCACTGATCCATTCGACATGTTGTTCTATTGAGATGATCATGTTGGTTAGCACCGAGGGACTTCCTGGGCCAGAGATGGTGAACATGTTCGGAAAGCCTGGGACAGTGAGGCCAAGGTATGTCCGCGGACCGGCCGACCACTTCTCTTGTATGGTCAGTCCGTCTCTTCCGGTGATATCAACGCGCAGTATTGACCCGGTCATCGCATCGAACCCAGTTGCAAAAATTAGGACATCAAGTTCGTATTCGGCACTTTGAGTCGATAGCCCGCTTGCCGTTATTTTCTCGATTGGGTCATCACTCACATCAACGAGACGAACATTAGAACGATTAAAAGTTTCGAAGTAATCGGTGTCGATTACTAATCGTTTGCAACCAATAATGTGATGAGGGGTCAGTTTGGCTGCGATAGCCGGGTCGTTGACAGTGTCAGAGATTTTTTGTCGAACAAAATCCTGTGCGTACACGTTCGCCGACTCATCAACTAGGACGTCGTTGAACGATGTCATGAACAGCGTTCCGCCGCGGTCCCAGGCATTTTCAAACCGACGCGCTCGCTCTGCGTCCGACACGTCGTGAATTGAATCATTGAACTTAGGGGTTTCTGCTCCCAATGCCTGAGGCATCGAAAAGTTTGCCTCGCGGAACTCTAGGTACCTGCTCTTTATTTCAGCCTGTTTAGTGGAGTCCAGGGGGGCGTTTCGAGCAGGGATCGTGTACTGAGCGGTTCTCTGAAAAACGATCAACTCATCGCATTCTTTGGCAATCACCGGAATTGCTTGTACAGCAGAAGACCCGGTTCCGACAATGCCAACCCGTTTACCTTTTAGGGCTACAGCCTCTTTTGGCCACTGGCCTGTATGTATCGTCGTACCACCAAAATCGTCGATGCCCTCAAATTCGGGTAGAGATGTTGAGGACAAACATCCAGTAGCCATAACGAAGAATCGGCAAACAGTGGCTTGCCCATCACTAGTACGGACGTGCCACAGGTTGTCATCTTCATCGAACTTTGCGGCCTCGACTCGAGTTTCAAACTGAATGTTCTCTCGCAAGCTAAAGCGATCAGCGACGTGGTTGGCGTACGCAAGGATTTCTGGCTGACTTGAATACCGTTCTGTCCATTTCCATTCTTGCTGCAGCTCTTCGTCAAAGCTGTAGCTGTATTCGAGGCTTTCAACGTCGCATCTGGCACCTGGGTATCGGTTCCAATACCAGGTACCACCTACACCAGTGCCCGCCTCAAATGCTTTGGCGCTGTAGCCAAGGGCGCGGAGTCGATGCAGCATATACATGCCGGCAAAACCGGCGCCGACCACCACTACATCAACGTCACACCGCGTCGGGTTCGTCGTTGAAGCAGCTGAGCTTGTTCTGTGGGGGTGGTCAGCCATAGTTACCAGCCTATTCACCTAGGGCGGTTAAGGCCCGATTGTGAGTGGTCGATCAAGTCTTTCGAAGAGATCGATCAGCATACGCAGGGTCAATCCCCATATAACCCTGTCCCCCTCAACTTCGATACCGGGCCACAGATCAGTGCCCAACGGAGGATACGGATATTGGATATATCGTTCTTCGTTTATTAGATCAGCAACTGAAACCCAAACCGCTGCAGCGACTTCATGGTTGGGAGTAACTGCGGGTCGCTCCCCGCTGAGCCAAAAAAGGTGCGGGGTCACTCTCAACCGTTGACGCGTTCCGCGAGGACCTCCTTCAAGGTCAGACAGTCGACCTAGCGTAAGCGAGTCAGAAAGATCTAGACCCAGTTCTTCTTTCGTTTCTCTAACTGCGGTGGCCAGGCTGTGTTCATCGGGAGGCTCCATACGCCCGCCAGGGAACGCCATTTGCCCTGACCATGGGTCACCCTTCTTGGAGGACCTTTCAATGAACAACATCTCGGCGCCTGAGAGACCGATCCGAATCACAGCTGCCACCGCGGCAGATGGACCGTTCGCCGGTGGGGCTACCCCGGGCACAAGTGCCTGAGTTAATTCGTCCGGAGAGAATACGTTATCCACGATGAATGACTTTACGCAGGCATCTAGGGTCAAAGCATGAGCCATTCCAATGGATTATCCGAAGACAAGTTCACGGAGCTATTAACGCAGGTCACCGAATTTCGTGATCGAGAGATAGCCCCATATGTAATCGACTGGGAGAAAACCCGCACGTTCCCTGCTAATGCGATCGCTTCCGCACACGAGCTAGGCCTTCTAGGAATGGAAATCAGCCCAGAACTGGGCGGTCTTGGGATGAGTTTCGGACAGAAACTCAAAGTACTTGACGTTCTTTCTGAAGTTTCAATGCCCTATGCGTTTAGTTTGGTGAACTCACACAACGTCGCGGCACGACTGGCCCGACACGGAACCGAGGACCAAAAAGACCGATTCCTGCCAGATCTATTGTCAGGAAACAAATTGGGATCTACCGCGCTCACTGAACCTGACGCCGGTAGCGACTTTTCTTCAATTTCCACCCAAGCCACTCGCGAACAAGATGGGTGGCGACTAAACGGAGAAAAGGCTTGGATCACAAACGCAGCCAGATCAACAGTCATCGTTGCATACGCACAAACCGAGCCAGGTGCACGCGCTCGAGGCATCGCCTCCTTTCTTATCGACGGGACTCAAGAAGGTTTCGAACGGGTCGCTCCATACGACTTAATCGGCAGTCATGCAATAGGAACCGGTGGGTTTCGACTTAACGACTACTTCACCTCTCACGCCGATCTCCTCGCCCCCGCCGGAGAAGGGTTCTCCGCTGCCTTAGCAACAATCAACGAAGCCCGAACTTATGTCGCGTCAATGTGCTGTGCCATGGTCGAAGCCTCCCTGCGAACGTCTGTGGATTACGCGTCGAAAAGAGAAAGCTTTGGAAGACCGATAATCGAACATCAAGGCCTGTCGTGGCAGTTGGCTCGCGTTGCCAATCAGCTTGAAGCAGCCAGAGCTTTAACCGCTAAGGCGATCATGGTTATCGAAAAGGAGGATAGCGAGGCCGCAATTCTTCCGGCCGCGCACGCGAAAAAGTTTGCAACCGAATTCGTGGAACCAGCTCTTACAGCCTGCGCTCAAGCTATGGGAGCTAATGGCCTGAAAGAAGAATCGCTACTCGGACATCGTCTTACCGCTGCAAGGGTCGCCAACTACGTTGATGGCTCAACCGAAATCATGACTGATCGGATAGCCAAAACCCTGCGCAACACCTACGCCTAGCCCGGGCGCCCCTGACTATAGGGATAGGTTTTGCTAACCGATCCAAGGAAAAAAGATGTCGGAAACACCCACTACACCTAAAGGTGCCGCTGAATTAACCGCTGCAGCTAACGCAGTGGCAGCAAGTTCGATCGCCTTTGATGACGAAGCAGACTTTCAGAGGGCGCAGAAGGGGTTAATCGCTACTCTGCCGGAAGCTCAAGTTTTAGCGGACGGTCAGGTCGTCTGGGATTGCGCTCGCTACGACTTTCTGCGGGACAACCATGAGTCACCAGACACCGTCCATCCGGGTCTTTGGCGTCAGGGACGCCTTAATGCAATTCACGGCCTCTTTGAGGTGATGGAAGGCGTGTGGCAAGTACGTGGTTACGACATTTCCAACTTAACGCTCATAGAAGGTAAGTCTGGTTGGATCCTGGTCGACGTATTGACCACCGCCGCAACAGCGAAAGCATGCTTGGAGCTTGCGAACAAACACCTAGGCGAGAGACCGGTTAAGGCCGTCATTTACACCCATTCCCACGCGGATCATTTCGGCGGAATTCTAGGGGTCACTAACGCCGAGGCAGTGGAGCGGGGCGACGTACGAATCATTGCTCCTGAAGGATTTCTCGACGAAGTAGTCAACGAGAACGTCATCGCGGGGGCAGCTATGGCGCGTCGAGCGATGTACCAATTCGGTCTCTTTCTATCCCCGGGACCTAATGGACATGTTGACAATGGCCTCGGTAAGGCGTTGCCCCTGAGTCCGTCTGGCCTCATCGCTCCAACCGAGACCATAGATAAGACGGGCATCGAACTAGAAGTCGATGGTATCCGCATCATCTTCCAGAACACGCCCGATGCAGAAGCCCCCGCCGAGATGAACTTTTGGTTCCCGGATCTTCGCCTACTCTGCATGGCTGAAAACTGCACCCATAACATGCACAATCTCTATCCCATCCGAGGTGCACAAACCCGGGACGCGTTGGCTTGGTCAAAGTACATAAACGAAGCATTAGACCTTTGGGGCGACCGATCCGACATCATGATCGCCACACACCATTGGCCCCGCTTCGGCACTGATGATTTGAAGGAGTTTCTCGTAAAGCAGCGTGACGTTTACCGATGGATGCACGATCAGACCATGCGACTTGCGAACCGCGGCTGGACACCAACCGAGATTGCAGAGGTTCTAGAACTGCCGAACTGTTTCTCTTCTGACTCTCACGTTCAGGGCTATTACGGGACAGTGAGTCACAACGTCAAGTCCGTATACAACAAATACCTGGGGTGGTATGACGGCAACCCGGCGCATCTGAACCCTTATCCTCCAGTTGAAAGCAGCAAGAAATACGTTGAGTTCATGGGCGGCGCTGACGAACTTTTGCATCGCGCTAGAAACAGCTTTGATAAAGGTGACTACCGATGGGTTGCTCAGGTGGTCAACCATCTAGTTTTTGCCGAACCGTCACTTCAAGAAGCTAGAGAACTACAAGCTGATGCTTTGGAACAGATGGGCTACCAGGCTGAATCTGGAACTTGGCGAAATGCTTATCTGTATGGAGCCCATGAGCTCCGAAATGGATCTCTCGACGTTTCAGTCGGTCGAGGCCGCCACTTGGCACATGCAATGACCGCTGAGCAGCTATTCGATTCAATCGGAGTCCGCCTCGGCACCGCGGCTCTAAGCGATTTGGATGTATCGATCAACTGGACATTCTCAGACCTGAACGAAGATCACGTTCTCGGTATCCGTAACTGTGCAATTCATCACTTGCCTAATAGACACAGAGAAGATGCCGAAGCCACTATCACCATTAGTCGCCACGTTCTCGCCGACGCGCTCGGGGGCATCACTTCATTTTCCGATGCATTGCATCAAAAGCACGTCGCTATCGACGGCGACGAGTCGTTGGTTCTCAAACTTTTTGATTCACTGACCAAGTTTCGTCTTTTCCCTGTTATCGAACCTCACGCCGATCAGGAACATTGATCACTAGGGCTACGCACAGCAGAACAACTCCCCCCGAAGCCCCTTGTAGCCAGGTAATTGGTTCATCGTGAATCAGCCATGCAAGGCCAACAGCAACCAAGTGCATCATGAGGATGTACAACGAAGATCGGGCAGCTTCAAGGTGACCGTGAAGCCATGTCATCAATACGTGCCCAAACACTCCAGTGACGAAGGCCACTATCGAAATCCACAGCCAGTCGATCCCCCCAAACTGGGCCCAATCAGATCGATCAGCTAGCAGCAAAACCGGTGGAACGGTTGATACAAAGGCCCAGATATTGATCCCAGCCATCCACTCAATCGGATCGACGTCATTGTCGAATCTAGCGAGACGCGTCAACACGAAATATAGAGAAAACGTTAGAAGCGACAAGGCGGCGAAGCCGACACCGACCCAAGATGACCTCAATTCCGAACCGGCTCCAAGGATGACTCCTATGGCCCCAACTACCCCCAACAAGGTGAACACCAGTTGGCGTTGCGTCGGGTATTCGCGAAACAGTGGACCAGCTAAAACCAACAGCAGCGCGGGCTGCATCGCAACAACGGTCGACAGAACAGAAACCGTAGCTTCTTGAAGAGTGGCGAATACAAAGATGAGATTTACCCCGAAAGACAGCCCAGGGAGCGCGGTAGCTACGAAAACCTGACGCGACAGCATCCGTCTTCTCGCCGCGAGTACTAACAGTAGGAAAGGAGACGACATTCCAAAGCGAACGAATGTTCCTATGAGGGGAGGTGCCGTCACGAGCTTGGTGATCGGAGGCCCTAGGCCCCACACCAATACAACAACTCCCATCACCGCTAACGGCAGAGCGTCTCCTACACCCGCTCTGGCTTCAGGTAGATGGTGACCTTCAGCTTCTTGAATCGAAAAAACTGATGGGGTTCGAGATGATGCTCCGGTCAACTCCAAGTCACTCCAAATGCATCGTCGAATGCAAGTGCCGTGACTGATTGTCGTGTAATCGGACCATGACCTGAACCTATTGGGTATCCAAGTGGAATCATCGCCAAAGTCGCCCATCCTTCCGGGATTTCTAACGCCTCTTTGACCTCTTGTTCAGCCAAGCAATGGAGCGTCGTTAGGACGCAACCCAACCCCTCGGTGCGCGCGGCCAGCATTGCATTCTGCACTGCTGTGTAGACGGAACCGCCTCCCACCATGGAAACGCGGTCTAGCTTCGCATCCGTGATGGCCATCATTTGGGGATCCGCGACAAACATAAGGATCGTTGGAGCCTCATGAAGGTGATCAGCTAAATAGTCGCCGGCGACTCTATTTCTTCGAGCTTTTTCTGCTTCATCTGCCGGAAGTTGCTCAATCCTTTTGTCATAACCTTTCGCATAGCGATACCAGGCAGGCTTATAGATATCCGCTAGAGCCTGCTTTCGCTCGGAACTCGTTACCACGATTACTCGCCATGGCTGCATGTTGCCACCGGTTGGGGCCCATGCTGCGGCCTGCAACACTCGATCCATTACATCGTCAGGGATTGGATCTGGTAGAAGGCGTCGCACCGCTCTCAGGGTGCTCATCATTTCGTAAATGTCGTTCATTTTTGATCCTTATACCCAAGTGGCCCATTCATCCACGGCCATCCGCTCACTTCGAAGACTATTGACAGGCTTCGATTCGTCGCGTTTTCCTATAGCCATTCCACAAAAGAGCATTTCTTCTTCTGGAGCTCCACAAAACTCTTGAACCGCTGACCAATGATTGGCCCAGGCCTCCTGCGGGCAGGTGTCTAACCCTGCCTCAATCGCTAGAAGCATAAAGGTTTGGAGGAACATCCCTAGGTCAGACCACTGCGCAGAGCCCATATTTCTTTCAATGAAACAAAAGAATGCTGCCGGGGCCCCGAAAAACTCAAAGTTTCGAGCGAGGTGAGCAAGTCTTGCTGGTTTGTCTTCCCGAGGGATCCCCAGTTTTTCGTACATTGCTTCCCCCAACTCGAATCGATTCGTCCGATACGGCTCCTGCAGACTCGGCGGGTATACCGGATATTCAGATTCTCCTGGACTTCGACTGGAAATAAATGTGTGGAAGCGATCCATGGCATCGCCATTAACTACGTAGACCTTCCAAGGCTGGACGTTCCCGCCTGAGGGAGCCCGTGATGCGACTTCCAACAAATCGCGGATTTGTTTGTCACTTACGGGGTCGGGCAGGAATGATCTGATTGACGCTCTTCGTTGGGTCGCTTCGCTGACGTTCACTTTGGTCGCTCCTGGTCTTAACGGCTCCCACGAGTGTGCCTCAAGAGAAACTTGATTGCTCAGGAACTTCGCAAAGACTCGGTAGCTCCATCAACCGACAGCACTTGTCCCGAGACGTGTCGACCAGCTGGAGACGCCATGTAGACAACAGCACCGGCGACGTCAGCGGCGTCCATAAATCGCCGCATTGAAACCTGAGTCTCATATCCGTCACGAATCTCTTCTTCGTCGGTCCCTTTTGCTTTCGCTTCTTTTTGGATTACTTGGTCCATACGAGGGCCGCCAACAGACCCAGGGCAGATGACGTTTACACGAATGTTGTCTTCACCCAACTCCATGGCCCAGCTTCGCCCCAGCCCAACTATTGCCCATTTCGCCGCAACATAAGGGGAACGATAGGGATAGGGATAGATACCTGCCGTTGAAGCTATGTTGACGATTAAGCCGCTGTCAGCGGAACGCAGCAACGGCACGGCGCGAGCTGTCACTCGAAAAGTTCCGCTTAGATTGACACGCAGTACTTCATCGAAGTCATCGGGGTCAATCTCATCTACCAAGCCTGCGGGACCCGCTATACCTACATTATTGACCAAAACATCAAGTCCGCCGAGGTCGCGTTCTATCAAGCGGAACATCTCTTCTACTTGTACCTCTTCGGATATATCTGCGACATGGTTAGGGCCGGTCCTTGGGTCTATATCGCAAACAAAGACATTGGCTCCGGCGGCACTAAGGGCGCTAACTATCGATGAGCCAATACCAGAACCTCCGCCCGTAACCAGAACTCGCAGACCATCTTTGACTCGTCCAGTTTCAAGAATTAGTGGTTGATTCACTAACGCGCACCCTAATTCGTAGGGAAAGGATTAGACGTTCATTCCTTCTACGCCTAGACAGAAGGTCAGAAATTTGCATCAGCAAGGGGAAATATGTCAGAAACACCAAATTTTACGGTTGATCTTTCTGGGCAGACTGCGTTTGTTACCGGCACAACCTCGGGATTGGGTCAAAGGTTCGCGCGGGTTCTCGCAGCCTGCGGCGCGAACGTCGCCATTGCTGGACGTCGGGCGGAACGACTCGAAACGCTTGCCGAGGACCTTAGATCCTTGGGGACAGAAGTGCTGCCCGTCCCCTTAGATGTCACCGATACGGATGCTCTTTTCACCGCAATAGACCAAACCGAAAAGGAATTGGGAACTGTACAAATTTTGGTTAACAACGCTGGTAAACCTGACGCTCAACTCGCCTTGAAGATGGACCCCGCATTCGTTGATGAAATGGTGGCGACCAATCTGACATCTCTGTTTCATCTCGCAAGTGAAGTGACTCGACGTCTGATAAAGGCCGAGCTTCCCGGACGGATAGTGAATATCTCTTCTGGAGCTGCCTATAGCGCTGGAGTAGGTACCTCTTGGTACGCGATCACCAAGAGTGGCGTAGTACGCATGACTGAAATGTTGGCTTTGGAGTTCGCTAGATACGATGTGAATGTCAACTGCATTGCTCCAGGAGCGTTCGAAAGCGAAATGATGGACGGGATGCTTGAGCGGATGGGCGACATCACTGAGGGCTTCCCTCGCAAGCGACTAGGCAAAGCTTCTCAACTCGACAGCACTTTGCTTTATCTCGTGTCCCCATCTTCTGACTTCGTAACAGGTGCCACCATCAGAGTTCATGACGCTCAGGGAGCGCGCTAGCGTTCATCGCCTCCCAGCAAGCTAGCCTGCCAAGTGGTGACCACTGATATCAGCACTGCAGTTGAACAATGGCGAACTCAAGGCTGGACCGTAGTTCACGACTTAGTTCCAGCCGAAGAGATAGATGCTGCTGTCGAGGAGCTCTGGGGCCATTTCCCGCACCCGGACGATTACCACTCAGGTAATCCAGCCGCGCAAACTCAGTTTGAGAGCGAAAGCACAGATGTTCGCTATCAACCCGCCAAACAAGGAAACGCACACCAGCTCACTGACAGTGACAGTGAAGGCGCAGAGTTTCGGCTGCGGCAATTTCTGGGCCATGTCCTCTTTCCATACGACTCCCATCTACTTAACCGATTGCAGATCCATCCAAACGTGGTGGATTTTGCAAGAAAAGCCATGGGCGACGACGACATCCGTCTATATCAGGCACGAATCTGGGGAAAGTACACAGGGGTTACTAACTACGAACAGCCATTTCACCAAGACCGTAATCACACGATCGTTCCCGATCGGGTTGAACCCGGCTGGTGGAACCTACTGGGTTTTTTATATCTGTCTGATGTGGAAGAAGGGGTTGGCCCCACTGAGATTCTGAGCATCGGGGATTCTCCACCGGGCACCAATCCCCAATCCGCCGCAGGTCGACGGGGCTCTTATCTGGCTTATCGAACCGATGTCTGGCATCGAGGAGTCGATCTCACGCGAGAGAACGGGTCAAGATTTTTGATGAATATGGCTTTCAAACACGCCCACCATGAGTGGATCGGATTTGACAGTTTTCAGCAAAACGCAAACAGAGGGCCTTGGTCGAAATTCGCGGCAAGCTGCACCCCCGAAGAGTTAGCGCTATTCGGAGCACCTAGACCCGGACATCCCTTTTGGACTCCCGAACTAGTCGAAGCTTTGGAAGAGCGCTACCACGGCATCGACATAACACCCTGGCAAGAAGGACTTGATAAGTGAATCTGGAGCAAGCGATCGACGACTGCTTGAGTAAAGCCGTGGACGATCAAATCGTCCCTGGGGCAGTCGGAGCAGTCATCGATAAGGACGGGATTGTTACTGTTCGTGCCCACGGAGCGAAATCCGAGGCCAACGGCACTGCGATGAAGGCGGACACGGTGTTCCAGATCGCATCGATGACGAAGCCGATAGCTGGAGTCGCGTGTCTGCAAGCAGTCGAACGCGGATTGTTGCAGCTAGACCAGCCCGCAGCCGAAATCATTCCCCAGCTTGGTGATTTACAAGTTCTCGAGGACATCAACGAATCGGGTCCCGTGCTTCGCCCTCCGAAAAGTCCTGTGACGTTACGTAATTTACTCACGCATACATCCGGCTTTACCTACGAGGTGTGGAATCCCGAGATCGCTCAATGGATAGAGCACCAGGGCACGCCGGGTATCGGCAGCCGCGAATTGGCGTCACTAGACCGACCACTATCTTTTGAACCCGGTCAACGTTGGGAATACGGCATAGGGATCGACTGGGCCGGGCAACTGCTTGAAGCAGTGAGCGGCATCAAACTCGGTGAGTGGATGCGCAAAGAAATATTTGATCCATTGGGTATGTCCGACACCGCTTATCAGTGCAGCTCTGAAATGGAAGAACGCAAGGCTGCTGTGCACATACTCACGAAAGATCGATGGAAAGCACTTCCTACAGAACCTCCCAGCACCGTTGCAGAGTTTGATAGTGGAGGAGGAGGTCTCTTTTCAACCGCGATCGACTATGCAAAATTCATTCAGATGATTCTCTGTGAAGGAAAGCTCGCAGAACATGAGATTCTGTCGAAACAGACCGTGTCGGCGATGTCATCGAACAACATGGGGCATCTACGCGTAACGCCTGTTACCTCAATTGATCACAACCTGAGTGCGGATTTCGAATTCATGCGCGGGGTGCCGAAATCTTGGGGACTCACGTTTCAAATAAATGAGGACACCGTTGTCGGAGGTCGCAACGCCGGATCTCTAAGTTGGGCGGGGCTATTCAATACTCATTTTTGGATCGATCGAACTTCGGGATTTGGTGCGTTGCTAATGACACAAACACTTCCTTTCATGATCCCTCAAGTCGCAGCTCTCCTGAACGAATTCGAACAGACGCTCTACCAATCATTGGCAGCTTGAAGTGACAACTTCCGTCCGCCCTCAAGATGAGAGGGAATTTATAGCTTTCGCCGCGCTGTTAACAAGCGCTATTGCGCTATCTATCGACATGCTTTTACCAGCTTTCGCTGAGCTTAGGTCTGCGTTCGGAATGGAACCCACTTCGAATCTTCCAGGCTTAACAATCACTTGCATATTTGTCGGCATGGCCATTGGAATGCCCATATATGGTCCTTTAGCCGACACATACGGCCGCCTTCCAATCCTGCGGATAGGCATCGCCTTATTCGCGGTGGGTGCCTTAGGAGCAACTTTAGCTCCCAATCTTGGGTTTCTTCTCGCCTCGCGGGTTCTTTGGGGAATCGGGTGTGCAGCCCCTAGAACCATTAGCCAAGCCATGATCCGAGACAAGTTCGAAGGCGACGATATGGCTCGCGTGATGGCAATAGTTCAAACCGTCTTCTTCGCCGGACCGGTACTGGCCCCAGTCATAGGTGATCTGCTTCTTCGCACTGGCGGCACGTGGCGACTGACAATGCTTTTCGGTCTTGTCATAGCAGTAGTGATGTGGCTTTGGTCTTTTCGTGTCGCAGAGTCACTCCAAGCGTCAAATCGTCGAGAGTTAAGCTTTGCTACTACTCGGCAGGGAATACGAATTGTTTTCGGGAACCGAATCACTATCGGTTATGCGCTAACTCTCTTGTTCTCGGGAGGGGCGTTTTACAGCTTTCTCAGTAGCTCTGAACTGATCGTGAGCGAGATTTTTGATCGACCTCGGTGGTTCGTTCCCTATTTCAGTATCACAATGTGTGTAATGGCGGCCGTGGCATTGACGGGTTCGCGAGTTGTGGGACGAATCGGGGCGAGACGACTTGGCCACAGTGCCCTCGGGTTTCAACTGGGAGTCAGCTTGTTGATGCTCATCGTGGCGTTGGTCACCGACGGCGTTCCACCCGTCGGCCTGTGGATGGTGCTGATGTCAGCTCAAATAGCTGCAATGGTCCTCATGATGCCCAACATGACCACCCTCGCTCTTGAACCAATGGGTTCGTTAGCAGGCACTGCGGCATCCACTATAGGTTTTATTACCTTGGCCTTAGGTGCCGTCCTGGGGGCAGTTATCGATCGTCAAATCGCGTCGACGGTAACTCCTTTGGCTGTTGGTTACTTCGTCTACACGACGCTTGCTGTATTGGTGGTGATGACCATGATCCCCAAAAGCGATAAATGAGATCAACAACACCTAGTTTTAGTTGACCCTAACCGGAACCGAACGCGGGCCGCGAACTTGGGTTCCTCCCCACTGCACTTCGGACTCTGCCGCCAGTGAAAATTCGGGGAATCGTTTTAACCATTCTTCCATTGCAACGACAAGTTCCATCCGCGCCAAATTCGAACCAAGGCAACGATGGATTCCAATACCAAATGCAAAGTGACGATTTTCTTGACGGTCGATTATGACTTCTTCGGGCCGATCAAACATTTCCGGGTCACGGTTACTCGCCCCGAACGGAAGAAAGACTTTTTCCCCCGCCATGACCGGGCATCCTGCGATTTCGGTGTCTTCGGCAGCAACGCGGGCCATAGTTACGGGAGAGTAGGCACGAAGAAATTCTTCTACTGCTGTAGGAATCAGTTCCGGTTCCGCCACAAGACGATGTCTGTCATCTTCGTGGGTAGCAAGGTGGAGCAGATTAGAAGCGATAGAACTCCACGTTGTGTCAATACCGGCAACCAACAAAAGGAAACAGGTGCCTAGTACATGTTTGTCTGTCAGCGGATCTCCATTGGGTAGGGTTTCTGCCTGAAGCTTGCTGATCAAGTCATCACGAGGATTCGCCCGTCGGTCAGCAATTGTCTTATCGAAGTACTCAAGAATTTCTTTCGTCGCTGTGGTTAAGCGTTCCCACTCTTCTTCAGGGTGGCTTTGAAGAATATCTGTGGCCCACCTGGTGAACATTTCACAATCTTCTTCAGGTAGACCGATCATTGCTCCAATGACCCGGACCGGTATATATCGGGCGTACTGTTCTGCTGCATCCACAACATCCGACGGGTCAATCTCATCAAGTAACTCAACGGCAATGCTCCGAGTCACCTCTCTCATCTCTTCGACGGCTTTCGGCGAAAAGTACGGCAACAGCAGGCGGCGCGCATCAGTGTGAAACGGAGGGTCGGAGGTGATCGGCGGAGCGACAAGCAAACTGATCCCCTCCGGAGTTGCCGCTACACCTATGTCACGAGACGAAAAGTTTTCGGTGTCGTACGCAACCGAAGAGATGTCTCCATAAGTTGTCGGTAACCAGCCGCCTCCATTAAGAGAGGTGTGCGCTACAGGGCATTCAGATCTCAGTCGTTCCCAGACCTTTGGGGCTTCCTGGACATACTCTGAACCGAACACATCGATATCAAGTTCGTGATTGGAACTATCGCTCATTCCCTAAGCGTAGATCCAGAACCGGGGGCCATGCACGTAGGCTCTCAATATGAGCACGAACCACTTGCATGAAAACCTTGGTCCAGGACTATTGGAGGAAGTAGCTCCGAACGTATTCAGCTATGTGCAACCCGATGGAACATGGTTCATTAACAACACCGGTTTCATCAGTGGGAACAGCGGTGTGGTAAGCATCGACACAACTTCTACGGAGCTTCGAAATCGCGCTTATATCGAAGCAATAGCGTCAGTAACTTCCCAACCAGTCAAATTACTTGTAAACACCCACCATCACGCTGACCACACACACGGAAACTACCTATTTCCCGAAGCCACCATTATCAGTCACGCTTCTTGCCGTGACGTGATGTTAGCTACTGGCATTCCCGACTACCGCGCCGCTTTCCCGACAGTTGAGTGGGGGGATCTCAAATTCCGGGCTCCAGATGTCACCTTTCAGGGTGCTACAACAATCCACCTGGACGACATCACAATTGATCTCTTCGACTTAGGTTTCGTGGCGCACACCGAAGGAGACGTTTTAGCGTGGCTTCCAGACCGCGGGGTCCTTTTTACGGGCGACCTGATTTTCCATGGTGGAACTCCGTTCGCGCTCTTCGGATCAGTTCAAGGAACACTTAATGCATTGGATGTCATAGAGCGTCAAGGAGCAGAGGTCATAGTCCCTGGCCATGGTCCCGCGTTCGCGGGCTCGCAGATCAAAGATGTTTTGGACAGCCAACGGACATATCTTCGCTTCGTGCAACAAACAGCGGAACAGGGAATAGCCGCTGGCCGGACACCGGTGGAACAGGCCTCACACACTGACTTAAGCGAGTTCCGACATCTCACTGACGGCGAGCGGCTCGCGGGGAATCTCCATGTGGCATATCGAGAGAACCCAGAAGCGAACTATGAGTGGGTGGGTTTCGAATCAGCTATCGCGGACATGATCGTTTTTAATGGCGGCGAACTTCCTCACTGCCTGGCGTGACGACGGGCCACAATCTAGTAGGGCAGAACAAGTCCAGGGCGTGGCCAGTCAGCGCGGACGAGTTTGCCGGTTCCTGACAATGTGATAAACGCCGTCTTCATATCTTCTCCCCCAAAGCAAATGTTGGTGCAAAGCGGGTCGTCGACCGCAAAGAAGTCGAGTTCTTGTCCTTCGGGAGTAAAGGTGCTTATACCACCGGTTTGAATTGTCGCCACGCTGACGTTACCTTCAGCATCCATTGCCAAGGAATCGAACAGTTTCCTGCCTGAGGGTCGTGCTAGAAAGCGACCGTGTGGCGAACCAGCTAGTTCACCTGGCCCGTCAAGTTCCCAGTAAAGAACTGAACCTTGATGGGTTTCCGCTACATACACTCTGTCTTGCTGCGGAGATAATCCAACTCCGTTGGGGCCGTCGAGTGGAAAGGCGATCTCCTGGACCGAAGACCCATCAGCCTTCCCATAATAAAGGCCGCCCCTGTCACGGGTGCGGGCCCTCATTTTTCCGTGGTCGGTGAACCAGAATCCTCCTGTTGAGTCGAACATGAGATCATTTGGTCCCTTTAATGCGACACCGTCAACGTCGGCATAGACCACCTCGACTGCTCCCGTCTCTAGGTCGATGCGCTCGATACGACCCGATGAGTAGTCATCAGCGACTAGGCCCGGGATGGTCAACCCACGAGTTTCCCCCCATTCGAACCCACCGTTATTGCACACATACAGCGCCCCCTCGGGGCCGATCGCAGCGCCGTTGGGTCCTCCGCCAGGCTGGGCTACGACTTCGACGGACCCGTCATCTGGATCGACTCGCGTGATAGTTCCTCGTTTAATTTCAACCAGGATGATCGATCCATCTGGCATGACCACCGGTCCTTCGGGAAATTCCAGGCCGGAGGCGACGATCTCGTAATTGCTCATGGCTTGACCCTAGCCCTGCAAGATCGTCAGCAATTGATTTAGCGGTCAGCCAGTAATGCGTCTAATTCTTCTTGCGTCATCAACACATCACGCGCTTTTGACCCGATTGAAGGTCCAACTACGCCTCTTTGCTCTAAGAGGTCCATAAGTCGCCCCGCTCGAGCGAAACCTACTTTTAATTTGCGTTGCAGCATCGACGTCGAGCCAAGTTGCGTCTCAACAATTATTGCCATCGCCTGCATCATTAGATCATCATCGTCGTCATCCCCTGAGGAGCCCCCTGGAATCACAACTGGGTTTGCGTTTTCAGAACCCTCGACACCTTCAAGATAATTAGTTTCGGGTGCTTGTCGGCGCCAATGGGCTACTACTTGATGGATCTCCGCTTCGCTGACCCAACAGCCTTGTACGCGTTGGGCGATACTGCTGTTTGCATTAAGAACCAGCATGTCTCCCTTGCCGATAAGACGTTCCGCTCCGGGCTGATCCAAGATAACTCGGCTATCGGCAAGACTTGAAACAGCGAAAGCCATTCGGGAAGGAATATTTGCCTTGATGACGCCGGTAATAACGTTGACCGACGGTCGCTGAGTGGCGATAACTAAATGGATCCCCACTGCACGCGCCATTTGCGCGAGACGAGTGATTGAATCTTCGACGTCTCGAGCGGCAACCATCATTAGATCATTTAATTCGTCTACGACCACTACTACGAACGGCATCCTTTCAAATTCGCGCTCTTCATTCAGATCGGATGCCAATCGTCCTTCGTCATATGCCGAGTTATACCCAGTGATATCGCGAAAGCCGATTTCAGAAAGAACGTCGTAACGTCGCTCCATTTCCTTAACTGCCCACGACAAGGCGTTAGCAGCTTTCTTCGGATTTGTGACGACCTGGGTCAGCAAGTGAGGAAGACGGTCATACTGGCCAAGTTCTACCCGTTTCGGGTCGATGAGAACCATGCGCACCTCGTCAGGGGTGGTTCGCATAAGCAGCGACGTAATCACGGAATTGATGCACGAAGATTTTCCTGCGCCAGTCGCCCCCGCAATTAAAACGTGTGGCATAGAAGCAAGGTTGGCCATCACAGCGTTCCCTGAAATATCTTGACCAAGCGCTACCTCAAGAGGATGAACGGCATTGGACGCGGTTTCCGTCGCGAGTATGTCGCCCAACGCCACGAGGTGGCGGTCTGCGTTCGGAACTTCAACACCGATTGCAGAACGCCCAGGTATCGGCGCAAGAATACGAACGTCAGCAGATGCCATCGCGTAAGCAATATCTTTGTGAAGGCTCGTAACCCTGGATACTTTGACACCTTTCCCTAGCGACAACTCGTATCGGGTAACCGTGGGACCCACTTCCATACCGGTGACTCGAGTTTCGACTCCGTGACTCGCAAGCGCTGCTTCCAGGTTTCTCGCCCCGTTTTGTAAGAGCCGCTCATCGACATCTTGTGATCCGGAGCGTTCAAGATTCTCAGACCCAGGCAACTGCCAGTCGCCGGTAGGCCTCGTCGTCAAATCAATTTCCATTTGTTCCGGAGGACGATCCGCTGTAGAGGTGCTGACTTGGGGCTCACTAACTTCTTCGAACAAATCCTCTTCGGGCTCACGTAAGCCCGGTTCTTCTATCAAAGCCTCGTCAGGCGACACCTCCTCAGCGGGTTCTTCGACTGTCTCGAACTCCTCAGCTGTTGGAGATTCGTCTACTTCAGGGGCGGGAAGGCCTCTACCTGGAACCGAAATAGTGGGCATTGGTCGCCGTCGGTCCCGCCATGACGCCTCAGACATCTCTCGATCAGAACCAAGACTTTGCAAGCTTCTGAAGCCTCGACCAAGCTGGCGACCTCCGAGCAAAGCAACCCGACCTGCAAGACCCAAAACTTGTCGCATACCGGTATCAGTGACAACCAATACTCCGAATAAAGCGCCGAGCAAAAGCACAACCCAGGCTCCTGGATCGTCAACAGCCCTACGCAACGGTTCACCTATCACCGCTCCGATGACTCCTCCCGATGATCGAAGTTCGTCCAGAGTTGTGCGAATCCCATCCGCGTCGCCGACAAGATGGGCCATTCCTGACAATGCGAGACTTGTCAGCGCCCCTCCGAAAGCGATCCGCCATGTTCTTTCGCTGTGCTTATCGCGAAGTATGGCATAGGCACACAGCACCAAAGCAAATGGCACCACATACCGGAAAATTCCGACGAGCACGCTCATGACGCTCTCAAGGAGGCGGCCGGCAATTCCCGCTTTGTCACCGAAAAGAGCTAAGAGCGAAATCGCTGCTACCACGAGAAGCAGCAGACCGGTGACATCATGTCCGCGTCCGCGTAATCCCGCTTCACTCATTCTTCGAAAGATCGATGATTTACTTGGCTTCATTGTTCACGGCGTTTCTGCTGGACCGCTTAACGTCGCCCACCAACCTAAAATGGCCTTCGTTGATAAGACGCGCTGATCCCACAATGGCGAGAGTACCGAAACGTCGATGAAATTCGAGTTCAGTCGACCAGAATCACCGACGCCGAGATAGGGGGCCGACGTCGAGTCCGATTTCCTACGAAACGGCCAGTGGCCCGTCGAACAAGACGTTCAATGGCGTCTCTGTCTTCTCCGACATTGACCGCCGAATTCACCGCATCGGTCACTTCTACTTCCAGCTCCGCTAGGACCTGAACACTTCGTTCAGCGTCGAGCCATCCAAGAGTCGATATGTCGGGGTGCCCAATTAGGCCGCTTTCTTCGCTAAGCAACACAGTTACATGAACAAAGCCGCCCTCCCCTAGCTTCCGACGATCTTCTAACAAATCAGGTGACAAGTCATCCAAGAGGCCATCGACGTAGTGATAGGGCGCCGCGATACGGCCACTAACTCGGAGCCCGTTGGTATCTATAGTGATCTGGTCTCCGTCGTTGACAACAACAGTTCGTTTCGGCGGGTGGCCGGCCTCGATCGCTAAATCTGCGTTTCGCCGCAACATTCGATGTTCGCCCTCAACGGGCAGATACCACTCTGGAAGCACAGCCTCGTAAAGGTGGCGCAACTCGTCTCTTTGCGCGTGACCCGTGGTATGCACATGCTCAAATCCGTCATGAACTACCTCACATCCCAGGCGAGTTAGTCGGTTAATCATTCGATAAACCGGGAGCTCATTTCCCGGTATGGGGTGACTGGAAAGAAGCACTACGTCATCTTCAGATAGCGACAGGTCAGGATGATCGCCTCTCGCCAGCAGTGACAGAGCTGCGTTCGGCTCACCTTGAGAGCCAGTACAAATCACGCATATCGTTTGCGGATCATATTCTCCGACTCTGTCAATGGAGTCGATCGCACGGTGGGGTACTTTTAGAACCCCTAGTTCTTGGGCAATTCGCATATTGCCCACCATTGATCTTCCAAGAGGGAAAATGGTTCTTCCTTCACTAATGGCGATATCGCAAATTTGTTGAACTCGGTGAAGGTGACTGGCGAAGCAACTTACGATGAGGCGTTGGTCTCCCCACTGTGGGATGAGTTCTCGTAGGGTGTCGCCTACAGTTGACTCTGACGGACTCCATCCGGGCTTGTCAGCATTTGTTGAGTCCGCCATCAACAGACGCACGCCATCCTCGCGAAGCTCTTTCAACCGCTTAATGTCCGTAGTTCGACCATCTATTGGTTCGCGGTCGATCTTAAAGTCCCCGGTGTGGACTATCACACCCTGCGGCGTATGCAAGACAACACAGAGGCTTTCAGGAACCGAATGGGTAATAGGCAACACCTCTACGTCAAACGGCCCAATCTGGAAGCGTTCCCCGTCGCTCACTAAATGAAACGACGTGCGCGCCTCCAATCTTGCTTCAATTACTTTTTGTCGAGCGAGACCCATGGTGAGTTCAGATCCATAGAGCGGAACTTCGAACTGTTTGAGCAGGTGAGGTACGCCACCTAGGTGGTCTTCGTGACCGTGGGTGACGATCACACCTAGAAGATCCTCGCCGCGGTCTTGTAGCCACCCGGTGTCCGGAAGAATCACATCGACACCGGGCATAGTCACGTCAGGAAACATCACCCCAAAATCTATGAGAAGCAATTTCCCGCCAATTTCTAGGCAAGTGGAGTTGCGTCCAACTTCGCCAAGGCCGCCAAGGAACGTGATAGTTACGTCGGGCGATACCAATTCAAGCCTTTAACCGCGAGTAGACCTCTCGGGCTTTATCTTCCAAACCGTCGGGTGTGGGACCCATTGGCAACCGCGGTTCACCCACAGGCAAGCCCAGAGTTCTCATCATTGCTTTAGTCGGAACTGGATTGGGAGCGGCATCACCAGTCTCGTAGTCGAAACTTTCTAATAGACGGGTGTTTATTTGCCGAGCTTCGTCTGCGTTCCCCGATTCCCAAGCATCCATCATTGACACGAATTCAGGTGCTGACCAATGCGCCGCGACGCTAATGACCCCAACTGCACCCACCGCAAGTAAGGGCAGAGTCAAGTTGTCGTCGCCGCTATAGACCTCAAAATCTACGGGGGCGTCTCGAATAACCTTTGCTGTCTCACCGGGATTACCTGCTGCGTCTTTAACTGCCACAACATTTGGGATCTCGTGAGCAAGGCGTAGGAGGTTAGCTGTCTCAATTTTGCGGCCCGTTCTCACCGGAATGTCATAAAGGACAACAGGCAAGCTCGTCGCTGATGCCACTGCATCAAAATGAGCATAAATTCCTTCTTGTGACGGGCGGTTGTAATAAGGGGTGACCGCCAAGATTCCATCGCAGCCAAGCTCTTCAGCTTTGCGTGTTTGATGAACCGAATGAGCTGTGTCATTGGTGGTAGTGCCAGCAATAACGGGGACGGTGACCGCCTCCGCAACAGCTCTCCACAGCTCCCAGTCTTCTTCATCTGTTACGGCTGGACCCTCACCGGTGGTGCCGGTAATCACCAGTCCTTCACTTCCTTGTTCTACGAGCCATTTAGCGAGGGTGACTGATGCGTCTACATCTAACGCGCCATCTTCAGTAAATGGCGTCACCATCGCTGGAATAACTCGACCAAATCGCGCAGTCATGGAGCCGAGGGTAGCCTCTCAGGAGGTCGACTCACTCGCTCTATCGATTCCAAGCGTCGCAAGCAGGTCCTCATGGAGCTCGAACCAGACGGTGTGATAGCTGGGCATTATTGGCTTGGTCAGCCAATCACGCTCGCCTGCGAGCACTTTGTTGAGCGCTGCACCAAAGCGAAACGGGTAGTTAGAGAACCTAGTTAGCGCCTCTTTGAGATCTATCAGAATTCGAGTTACTTGTAGATCAAGGTCGCCCAATCGCTCAAGGATCTCATCATCGTACGCTGAGTCGGTGTGGTCATTAAGCTTCTGTTCTCCAGAGCCGTCATCAACGACCTGCCAGTCCGTACAAAGCTGCAACATAGACGGGTTCAGGGCGAGAAATTCGTTGTAGCCACTCTGGACGGCGCCTCGCGCGCCTGAATTGTCAAGCTCCGCGCTAAGCAACTTTTCTCCGTCTTCTCTCCCCGACGGAGTCAATACATATTTATCTATGCCTTCTACTTGGCGCATTACACATCTGTTTTCATCAATCATCGCCGAGAGAGCACCTTGAGTAACCGAGTTATCAAGTGCATGAACCGAGGAAATTGCGTCGATCTCCCCAAATCCCTTGAGGCGCAAGGCCAGCGACACCAACAATTCAGGGTCAGATTGGTGGGACATATTTCTCTAAGACTCGGCTAACGCCGCCTCTTCTTCTAGCTCTCGGGTAATCGCGAAAGAGTCAACTTCACCTTCAATATCAACCCAATCTTCATATTGGATTACGCCGATCTCACCGAATTTCTGTCGCAGCCATCCATCTCCTGCGTCCAACAAACCAAGCTTTTTGCAGTTGGGAACGATTTTTGTGAAAAGCAACTGTTGAAACTCTTGCCGAAGAGGGTCGGCATAGGCAATCGGGATGATCTTCTTGACATCAGCACCCATCCGCTCCCAGACCTCTTGTTGCAAAAATCGATCCCGCATACGCAGCGCTGCTTCAAAAGCAAATTCTTGCCGATCTCTTAGCTCTGCCTGGGTCATGTCGGTGTAGACCTCTTTAAGTGAGAGAACTCCAAAAGCTACGTGCCGAGCCTCATCACTCATGACATATCGCAAAAGTTGTTTTAGAAGAGGCTCTTCGCTCTGTTGGTAAATCAACCCGAATGCCGCGAGCGCGAGTCCTTCGACCATGATCTGCATGCCCAGATAGGTCATGTCCCAGCGCGAATCCTCAATTATTTCGTCCAGGAGCATTCTTAAGTGCACATTGATCGGATAAGTACCTGAGAGTTTCGTGTCCAGATATTTAGCGAATACTTCGACGTGACGGGCTTCGTCTACCACCTGCGTTGACGCGTAGTACTTAGCATCCATCCATGGCACCGTCTCCACAATTTTGGCGGTGCAGACTAACGCTCCTTGTTCACCATGCATAAATTGGCTCAGCGCCCAGTTTTGGGACTCCATATTGAACTTGATCCACTCATCACGTCCCCAAGATTCCACGCCTGTCCCCTTGAGATTCAAGAGGTCACCGGCTCCTCCATTGGTTTCATACTCTTGAGTAGCCAAAGCTTCTTGGTCAACGTCTGTCTCCCAAGGTAGGTCTGTCTCTCCATTCCATTGCCCACCTTTGGCCTTTTCGTACAGCTTGGCTAGTTGTGGCCTGGAGCCTTTCTCGTAATCCCAAGAATAAATACATTCCGCGTTGTCTTCGACTGCGTGAATCACTTCGTTGGGGTCAGTGTTAGTCATGGCCAAGATGGCCTCGAAGTCATTAGGGTCAGTACGACCGATTATTTCTTCTACCGTTGACATAAAAGCTCCTAGAAGATGTCTGCACGAGAGGCTATCAGCGGCCCCTCATAACAAATCAACATCACTAGGCACGAATTTTTCGGAACAAAGAGTCGAGAACGCGCCCGCCAAACAATTTTTCGGCTGCCGCTGCGAGCCAAGCGTCACGACCGACGAGGCGTCTTTTGGGTGGGTGGGTTCGGTTTACGCAACGCTCAATGATTTCAGCGACCTTGCACGGGCTTATTCCCCGGCGTGTTGTTTTAGCAAGTCTTCCCCTTGCAGCGTTGATGAGATCCGCGTACGGCGACTGCTCTTCCTTTGGCCCGTCATTGTTGAGTTGTTCCGAAGCTGCCCGAACCTTGTTCCATAGTGGGGTGTCCACTGCTCCCGGCTCCAAAAGGGTGATCTTGGGACCCTCCGATGGCAACTCTCTCCGTAAGGCGCTCAGTAACCCGACGAGCGCGTGTTTGCTCGCTGCGTAAGGCCCTAGGAGGGGAACTCCTACCCTTGAGTTAATCGAGCCAACCACGATGATGCGCGGGTCATTGGCGTATCGCATCATTGGTAATGCGGCCTGAATTGTTGATGCGACACCTACGACGTTGACGTCAAATTGTTCCCGCCACTGCTTTGGGGTCACAAACTCCAAAGGTCCAGCTACGACCACTCCTGCATTGACCACCAACAGGTCTAAACCCGTCCCCCAAATTTCTCTCTTGACTTCAGCAAAAGCTTCGGCAATTTGCCAATCCTTGGTGACATCCATCCGCAGCGGTCGAAATGAGCGGGTTTTGGCTATTCGTTGAAGATCGGCGTCAGCGCGGACTCCACCCCACACACGCCAACCACGTGATGCCAGGTGTTCGGCGGTGGCATGGCCTATGCCTGAGCTGGATCCTGTTACAACAGCGGTGCGTGTTGTCACCTAATTGGGTCTTTAGTTACTAATCGACGACCAAGTCGGCGAAGCTGTCGCGAAGCGTCCGCTTCGAAAATTTGCCTGTCGAGGTCTTTGGTACTTCATCGATTATTTGGGTAGCGCTCGGTAACCACCATTTCGCCATGCGTGGGGTCAGATAATCGATGAGTTCCTCATGAGTTAGCGACTCTCCATCTTTAAGAACCACACATGCCATGGGGCGTTCCATCCACTTTTCTGATGCAACTGCAATCACCGCCGCTTCAGCGATCTTGGGATGGCTCATTATCTCATTTTCGACTTCAACGGAGCTGACCCACTCTCCTCCTGATTTGATGAGATCTTTAGTCCGATCGACGAGGCGAATATACCCACGCTCGTCACAAGTCGCGACATCTCCGGTTCGCAACCATCCATCATGGGTAAATGAGTCTGAGGCGTCGGGTCTCTTGTAGTACTCACCGGTAATGAAAGATCCGCGCACCTGAAGCTCCCCACTTGATTCACCATCCCATGGCAGTTCTTCTGTCGAATCTGGCTCACAGATTCGAAATTCGACTGTCGGAACAATCGTGCCAACCGAAGATCGAATGTCTGACTTAGCGTCCTCGTCGAGATCAGCTTCAGCCGACTTAACATGAGCGATTGCAGCGAGCGGGCTAGTTTCGGTCATTCCCCATGCCTGCAGGATGGGCAACCCAATTTTCTCGCGATAGCCCTCCGACAATGACTTAGGAACTGCCGATCCGCCACACGGGATCGCTCGCAGGCTTGACACGTCGCGGCCGTCTAACTCTTCAAGGACACCCATCCATATGGTGGGGACCCCCGCAGCAATTGTGACTCGCTCAGACTCCATTAACTCAGCTATAGGTTCAGGCTGCAACTTGGGACCAGGGTTCACCAATGTTGCCCCCGCAGCGACTGCTGCATGTTGCAAACCCCATGAATTGACATGGAACATCGGAACAACAGGAAGGATGACGTCGGATTCACATACCCCCAATCCGTCAGCGGTCATGGTCGTAATGGTGTGCATATAAGTCGATCTATGGCTATACACAACGCCCTTTGGGTTTCCGGTAGTGCCACTCGTGTAGCACATCGAAGCAGCTTGCTTTTCGTCTCTTACATCGAAGTCAACCGACGGAGCAGCAGCAATTAGTTCTTCATAGTCGATCACTCGAGGGTCATCGGGGATGTCCCCATCACCGTCATCCATGACAACAAAATGTCTGACTGTCTCTAGCTGATCGACCAGTGGCCACAACAGAGCAACTAAGGACCTATCAACGAAAATTACTTCGTCTTCTGCATGGTTGGCGATGTAGACGATCTGGTCCGCATAAAGTCTGACGTTCAATGTGTGTAGTACTCGGTTGGTGCATGGCACTGCAAAATAAAGTTCTAGATGTCGTGCAGTGTTCCAAGCAAAGGTCCCCACTCTGCCAGATTCGTTAACACCTAAAATATCTAAAGCACCGCCAAGTCTGCGAGTCCGGTCGGCCCACTGTCCATAGTTACTTCGATCGATTCCTGCTGCCGTAGCCGTGACGAGTTCCTTGTGAGGAAACAAGCTTTCAGCTCGGCGGAAGAAGAAGTCGAGGGTAAGGGGGGTATCCATCATGGTTGACTGCATATGCCAAATCGTAGGAGAAGACTTCGCTAACGGCTACATCCGCGTAGGGTGAAAGTTCGAAATGAGTGAATCTGAGCTTCCGAAAGCATCCCTGGGTGATGAAGACCGTCGCAGAGTTAAACAACTCGCTGCCCTGCCAGTCGCGCTCGCGCTCGCGGCATACGTTGGCCAGATTTTGACGAGTTCGCTAATCGACTCACAGCCTCTCGTACTGATCTCCCTGAATGCAACAGATCCCATGTTGCTGTTAGCCGCTAATCAAACCGGCTCCGTTGCTTTCCTACTCGTAGGAGCGATCAGACTCTTTGCCCCGGACCTGTTCCTTCACCAGTTGGGGTGGGAATTTGGACCTGCCACCAAAAACTACATCGCGGGAGAATTCGGCCAAAATAGCGGTCTGCTAAGAACAATCGCTGTCTTAGAGCGATGGTTTCCAAGGGTTGGCTGGCTGTTACTTTTCTTAGTGCCTGGGTATCCGATGTGCCTACTCGCGGGTATAGCCCGGATGAAAAGGATCCCGTTTGTAGCGGTCAATTTGTGTGGAACCTTTTCACGACTTTTGCTGATCTATTGGGTGAGCTCAGTTTTTGACGGACCCATTGGCGCAGTAGTCAGATTCATTAGCCGTTTCTCATTACCATTCACATTGGTAATGGTTCTTCTGGTGGTGTTTCAAAGCGGGCGCAAGAAGCAACGGCCAACGGAACCTTAAAGGGCCCTCATAGGTTGTCGATATCATCCCATCGTGGCATGCTCGGCTGCGCACCGACCTTGCGTACGGCCGCCGCTCCTGCTCGCACAGCTATCAGCGCCGCCGCTACTGGGTCGTTGGTATCCACGAACGCTACCGAGAACGCACCTACGAATGCGTCACCGGCACCTGTTGGATCGACAACGTCTACCGAGGGTGCCGCTACCTTAGTGATTTCTTCACCAACTCGAACTTCGCAGCCATCTGCTCCAAGAGTGGTTATGAGAATCGGGGGAGAAAAGTTGTTCAACTGTTTAGCTTCTTGGCGATTCACTATGACAACATCGGCTAGGGGAAGGATGCTCGCTGCCACGTGGTTAAAGGGAGCTGGATTAAAAACAATCTTTGTCGACGAAGCTGCTGCAAGCACTGCTGCCGCCCGTGCCGCCTCAACTCCTACCTCACCTTGTAACAACAAGACATCAGCATCACCGATCGTAGATGCTGCTCGCTCGACATCTTTAGCGCCGAGTTCTCCATTGGCTCCTGCTATGACGATGATCGACACATCGGTTGGATCAATGGTGATCACTGCCGTACCTGTCGCCGCGTTTCCTCTCGACACGTGCATTCGGTCGATACCTGCAGCGTCTAGTTGCGCGAGTAAGTAATCACCTCGATTATCGGCACCCACACATCCGATCATGCTTACTTCGGCATCGAGACGAGCAGCTGCAACCGCCTGGTTAGCCCCCTTACCTCCGGCATTTTCCTCGCAGCCAGTCCCATGGATAGTCTCATCTGCTTCTGGGCGTTGTGGAACCCAAACAGTGATGTCGTAGTTAAGGCTCCCGGCGACTGCAACCCGCGTAGGCAAACTAAATCCCTAAGTATGAGTCAAGGCCCAGAGTAACGCCGGGGTGTTCGCTGACGAGCTTGCAAGCAAGTACAACCCCACCCATGAAGGACGCTCTATCTAAACTGTCATGCCGAAGAGTTAGGGTTTCTCCATCGGTTCCTAGTAACACCTCTTGGTGTGCGACTAAACCCCTCAGCCGAACCGAATGAACGTTGATACCAGCTGGTCCCGTTGCTCCTCGCGCTCCAGGTAACACTTGGTCTTGCGTCGGATCTTCCCCCCATTGGTCGGACGCTTCTGTCATCCGTTCCAGCGTTCGCATCGCTGTTCCCGATGGCGCATCAACTTTTGCGTCGTGATGCAACTCAATAATTTCAGCCGTCGGGAAAAAAGGAGCTGCCATTTCGGCAAATCGCATCAACAGGACGGCACCTATCGCAAAGTTGGGTGCGACAAGGCAGTTACTTGAAGTAAAAGTCTCCTCAAAGGTTGATAGATCATGGTCATTGAGGCCACTAGTACCGACAACTGCGTGTACTTGATTGTCAGCACACCAAGCGATATTTGATCTAGCGGCTTCTGCGATTGTGAAATCGACCATTACATCAACCGTTGACGGATCTAAATCTTCTAAAGCTTTAACCACAGTCACCGTTCCGGTGGGGTCTTCTGAACCTACTGATGATGGGTCGACAGCGGCCGCGAGTTCTAAATCTTGGTCAGCATCTACTGCGCGACATACTGCTGAACCCATTCGACCAGCTGAACCTACGACTACTACTCGCATATAGGCGGTCCCTTCTATAGTTCCCAAAACTTAGTGAGCCCTGCCTCCATTCTGGAGTACAGGGCTCACAGTAAGAGCATCTATTTCGAAATAAGCGTTATTTCAGGCGGACGAAGCCCTATCTACGGTTCCTGCGACGACGTCTCCCTCGCCCATCATCTTTCGGTTCCGGCCCCATATCCCCGTAAAGATCCTTGGCGGTTTCGGAGAAGTGTTCCTCAAATGAAACGTATTCTCGAGCCGTTGAGGAATCATTGTCCTCACTCGCCGAACCTTCACCGTCGTCTTCTGAATCGGTCGAAGCTAACCCTTCGGGCTGGTTATCAGAAGTTTCGCTTTCGCTGGCTTCTTCGGACTGAGTCGCACTTTGGGTTACAGCATCGCCGACCATCGAAAGAGAAAGCTTTCCATTTGGGTCGATGTCATCAACCAAGACCTGGACCGCGTCACCCACGTTAAGCACTTCCTCGACTTTGTCGAGTCGGCGGTCACCTCCGAGTTTGCTGATGTGCAATAAGCCGTCTGTGCCCGGCAAAATATTTACAAATGCCCCGAACTTGGTGATGTTGACAACCCGACCTTCGTATTCAGCGCCAACATCAGCGGTCGGCGGGTTGACGATCAGTCGAATTTGACGCTCAGCCTCAGTAACCTTTTCGCGGTCTGGTGAACCAATGCTCACCACTCCTACCGTGCCGTCATCGTCGACAGAAATATCTGCGCCGGTTTCTTCTTGAATGGTATTGATGACCTTTCCTCGCGGACCAATAACCTCTCCGATCTTGTCAATCGGTATCTCGAAACTGACAATTTTTGGAGCGTTGCCTCCGACATCAGAACGCGGCTCAGAGATTGCATCATTCATAACCGAAAGTATTTGCATCCGGGCCTCTCGCGCCTGCGCTAACGCCTGAGCAAGGACCTCGGCAGGAATACCCTCAATCTTTGTATCCAGTTGAAGGGCTGTTATGGCATCTTCGGTTCCAGCAACTTTGAAGTCCATATCTCCGAACGCATCTTCTGCGCCCAGAATGTCGGTAAGGGTCACGTACTTACCTTCTGCATACACCAAGCCCATCGCAATTCCTGATACGTGGCTCCGGATCGGTACACCCGCATCCATAAGCGAGAGGGACGAAGCGCAAACCGAGCCCATGGACGTGGAGCCATTAGATGACAAGACGTCTGAAACTAAGCGCAGAGTGTAAGGAAACTTCTCTTTCGAAGGGATCGCGGGTAACAATGCACGTTCAGCGAGGGCACCGTGTCCAATTTCTCGACGCTTAGGACCCCTCATAAAGCCTGCCTCTCCTGTAGAGAAAGGCGGGAAGTTGTAGTGGTGCATATATCGCTTGCGGTCGTTCGGGTTGAGCGTGTCGATGAGCTGTTCCATGCGACTCATGCCTAATGTCGTGACATTTAGCACTTGTGTTTCCCCGCGCTGGAACAGACCCGAACCATGAGCCGTTTCGCCCACATACGCAACTTCAGCAGATAGCGGACGGACTTCATCGGTAGCCCGGCCATCAATGCGGAAGCCATCCTCCACTATGCGCCGACGAACAATTTCTTTGGTAACCGAACGTACTGCCGCGCCTATCTGCTTTGCAGCATCTGACGTTTCGGAAAACTCTTCCTCGAGCTGCGCCCGGATTTCCGCAGTCACTTCGTCTTGACGCGCTTCGCGCTCGGCCTTGTCGGCGATAGCCATAACTTCGGTTAACTGCGGGGTCGCGACAGAGCGAACTCGTTCCACGATCTCTTCGCTGTAATCAACGCTTCGAACCCATTCAAGCTCTTCAATTTCGCCAACGCTGGCCCGTAAGGATTTTTGTAACTCTATGACGTCATCAATCCACTGTTTCGATGCTTCAAGACCGTCGGCCAAAACTTCTTCTGTGACCTTGGGTGCCCCTTCGTCGTAATACTCGAAGGCCCGTTCAGTACCACCGGCTTCAACCATCATGATGGCAATATCACCGTTTGCCAGTTGTCGACCAGCGACAACCATCTCGAATGTAGATTCTTCGCCTTCTTGATAAGTCGGGAAAGGTATCCATGACCCGTCGATGCTGTACGCGATTCGGACGGCCGCTACCGGAGAGTCAAACGGTATTCCGCTAACCCAAAGAGCAGCCGAGGCACCGTTTAGGGCGATCACGTCGTACTGATTCTCCCCGTCTACGCCGAGAATTGTTCCCACGACGTGTGTCTCGTGTCGATAGTCAGACGGGAAGTTAGGGCGCAGCGGACGGTCGATGAGTCGACAGGCGAGGATCGCATCGTCTGAGGCGCGACCTTCTCGACGGAAAAAAGAGCCAGGAATCCGCCCGGCGGCATACATTCTCTCCTCGATGTCAACGGTCAATGGGAAAAAATCGGCGCCGTCCCGAGGTTTACTCGAAGCAGTCGCTGTAACTAAGACTTGAGTGGAGCCGATCTTCGCTGTTACGGCTCCATTCGAAAGCCCAGCTAACTTGCCAGTTTCAAATGAAATGGTCTTGTCGGTACCCGAAATAGGGCCCGATATGGATATGGCATCAGCCATGATTTTCTTCTACTCCTTCGGCGAGACGTTCTCGCCATTATTTGCATTCAGTTGGTAGACGTCGGTTACTCCAATGTGGGGAGGAATCGGCGACAACCAATTGCGGTGCAATCTGGATTTGTGAGCTTCAGCCGTGAACGCAACTAGCAACCAAGTTGGTCGCGAGTGTCAATCAGCGACGCAAACCGAGTTTCGCAATTAGCGCTCGGTAGCGCTCAACGTCATTATTGTCGAGATAGTTCAATAGTCGGCGTCGGCGGCCTACGAGCTTCAGTAAGCCGCGCCGGCTGTGGTGGTCCTTTTGGTGGGTCTGCAAATGTTCGGTGAGATCGTTTATCCGTTCGGTTAACAGCGCAACTTGTACTTCAGGTGAGCCTGTATCTGTATCGTGATGGCGATGCGCTGCCATGGTGTCGGATTTTTCGGCCATGAATTTTTCCTTGATATACAACGTCTTGCCGCTCCGTAGTGGGTTTGGCGGCTATTTGGCCGGCGCGATTAATAAGCGCCATCGAGCATTCTAACAGCCAAGTCCACACTTATTACAGACAGCGCTGGGGTCTTGACTCAGTCTTCGAGACACTTAGCAGCGTCAGCCACATCCTTGGCCAGCTGTTCTTGCAGTTGTTCGATGCCTTCAAATTTTCTTTCGCCTCTAAGTCTGCGCACAAAACGAACTTTTGCTATTTCCCCGTACAAGTCTCCCCGAAAACCAATCAGGTGCGCTTCAATCAATGAGCGGTCTGCATAGTCGTAAAATGTTGGTCGCTTTCCAATATTGACGGCAGCGGGATATTGCGTTCCATCTTCTCTGATGTACCAAGCGGCGTAGACACCATCTGAAGGCACCTGCAAATCAGGTGTCGTCGGCAAATTAGCTGTAGGGAATCCAATTGTTCGTCCCCGCCTATCGCCGGCGGTGACCACCCCTCGCACTTCAAAAGGGCGTCCAAGTAAACGATGTGCCTTCTCCACATCCCCATCGGCCAGAGCACTCCTTATTGAGGTTGAGGAGATAACTTCCCCTTCTCCGGTCAATTGCTTGACCAAAGGCAGCCCAACAACTTCGTAACCACATTCATCTCCGACCGACTTCAACGTCTCAACGTTGCCTCGACGACCTTTCCCGAAGTGAAAGTCTGCGCCAACAATAACGGCACGTGCCTGCAAACAATCCACAAGTATCTGACGAGCAAATGTCTCAGCTGAAACTTGCGCTTGTTCTTCTGTGAATTCCACGACCAACGTGTAATCAACACCCGTTTCAGCCAAGAGTTCAAGTTTGTGCTCAAGGTCGCACAGCAGCAGAGGCGCGGACTCCGGGCGCACGACCGTTGCTGGGTGACGATCAAAGGTTACGACCGCAGTTGCACATCCACGCTCGGCTGCCATCCGATGCATCTCAGCCACCACTGTTCTATGGCCTCTGTGCACACCGTCGTATTCACCAACGGTTACTACACTGCCTTGTTCTAAAGTTGGCGACCACGCCAGGTCGCGAATGATCTCCACAGCTTCAAACTACCGGCCGGACGCCCCTACCACGACTCCTATTCGCAACAGAATTTCAACTGTGAGCACACTTGATCATTTCGGAATTACGACACCCACTACCACTCGGCCATCTTGAATTTCATGCACCGCCACCAGATTCCGATCACCGTCAACTAATGCCCAGGGACCCTCACCCTGCATGCGGTCAATCTTGAGTCTCCCGCCATTCTGCGCCATCGAAACTTCATCAGGGCTCAACGCGATCGAGTTCATCCCTCGCGTCAATTCCACGACCGGTAAGAGCGGCGACTCGTCAATCGTTCCACTTTGGCCAATTGGATAGTGACCGCTTCGTGTTCTGCGCAGATTCCTTATGTGGGCCCCACCACCGAGTGCGGCTCCGAGATCAGCGCCCAGCGTTCGGATGTAGGTGCCTGCCGAACAATCCACTACGGCTCGCCATATCAACGGGTCTTCAGTAGCTTCAACCTCAAACCTGCTAACCACCACCGGACGCGATTCTCGATCCACTTGTCGTCCTTCGCGGGCAATTTCATAAAGCCGTCGGCCTCCAACGCGACGAGCTGAAACCATCGGCGGTACTTGCTCAATCTGACCCGTAAAAGATGTCGCAGCAGATCTAACTTCCTCAAGGTCGACTGACATATGGTGTTCCGCAACTACCTGACCAGACGCATCAAGGGTGGTTGTTTCGATCCCAAAGACTATTTCGACCTCATAGGTCTTCTCGGAAGCCGACGCAAACCGCAACAGTCTCGTGGCGTTCCCAACACCGATAACCAGCACACCCGTAGCATCCGGGTCCAACGTGCCCGCATGACCAATACGCCGTTCACCAAAGCGCTTGCGTAGTCGAGCGACAACGTCATGCGACGTCATACCAGCTGGTTTGTCTACAAGCACTGCTCCATGAACGACCGGAGGCTTGCGTCCCATTAATCGGTTTCCGGTCGCTTCTCAGAGTCACCCATCCCAAGTTCGTCCAAAATTGACTCAATGCGACCCGCGTCACGTATCGATGTGTCGGCAGCAAAATGGATCGTTGGAGTCCGACGCATTCTTGACTGCCTAGCTAAGGCTTGCTGGACTCTTTGGCGATGCTGCTCAAGAGCATCAGAGGTCTCTTCTAGGTCTTCTTCATCAGACACATGGAACCAAACGGTGGCGTGGGCGAGTTCGCGATCCACATCAACACCTGTTATCGAAACCAAAAATAGGCGGGAATCGTCGAGTCGCTCTAACTCGCTGGCAACTATTTCTTTGACTAACCCCGAGACGCGGTCCGTGCGTTCATAGTTTTGCCCGCTTCGCCGCTGACGCCCTCGTTTGTTGCTCATCTCGAAGCCTCCGAGTTGAAGCTGTTGTCTACTCGCTATGCGATCGGGATCTCACGCTCATCGTATGTTTCGATCACGTCGCCTTCTTTGAGATCCGTGAAGTCTGACAAACCAATGCCGCATTCCATGCCTGCCGTCACCTGACTCACCGGGTCTTGGAAGTGACGCAGTGATGCGACTT
This sequence comes from Candidatus Neomicrothrix sp. UBA6944, assembly GCA_002448715.1. Taxonomy (GTDB): domain Bacteria; phylum Actinomycetota; class Acidimicrobiia; order Acidimicrobiales; family Poriferisodalaceae; genus UBA6944. The sequence continues at coordinate 53,970 of DJZU01000037.1, forward strand.
CGCCCTTCCAGATAATGGCTCCTTCTCTCAAGAACCTGACTTTCGCTCCATCGCTGATAGTGCCGTTTTCGACAAAACAGCCGGCAATCGGACCCACGCCAGATATTCGAAATACCTGCCGTACCTGGGCCTCTCCGGCAACAATTTCCTCGAACTCGGGTTCAAGCATCCCGAGCATGGCATTCTCGATGTCCTCTAGTAGCTGATAAATAATTTCGTATAGCCGAATTTCGACATTTTCAGCTTCAGCGGTTTCGCGTGCTTTCCGGTCGGGGCGAACGTTGAAGCCCAAAATAGTTGCGTTCGAGGCGACCGCTAGCTGAACGTCATTTTCGTTAACGCCACCAACACCCCTACTCACAAATGACAGTTTCACGTCATCACGTTCAAGCTTCCGCAAGCTTTCGGTCACCGCTTCAAGCGACCCATGAACGTCAGCTTTAAGAACTAGATTAAGAGTGGTTGCCTCACCGGCTTGAATCTGTTTGAAGATGTCTTCGAGCTTTGCGCCACCGCCGCTAGACGACGACACTGTCGCCATATTTGCTTGGCGTTGCCAGTGTTCGCGCGTATCAGCCACTCGGCTAGCAGTTTTTTCATCGGGAGCGACCGTAAAGATATCTCCGGATCTAGGGACCTCTGAAAGTCCTAGAACTTCGACGGGGGCTGAAGGTCCAGCACCGGTCAGAGCGTTACCGCGATCATCGGTCATGGCCCGGACTCTTCCCCATGCAGCTCCTGCCACCATCGGGTCTCCAATCGAGAGAGTCCCCTGTTGGACGAGAACGGTAGCTACTGGTCCTCTTCCTTTGTCTAAGTTTGCTTCGAGTACGGTTCCAACAGCCCGACCTTCCGGCGAGGCTTTCAATTCTTCTAGCTCAGCAACTAGGACTATTTGGTCAAGGAGGTCATCGATGCCCTCTTCAGTCATTGCTGATACCGGAACAGTAATAACTTCACCGCCATAGGATTCCGGTATCAAATCTCGTTCAGCGAGCTGAGCCAAGACTTTGTTGGGGTCAGCGCCTTCACGGTCGATCTTGTTTATTGCAACCACGATGGGAACTTCTGCGGCCCGCGCATGGTCCATCGCTTCTAGGGTTTGTGGCATTACCCCATCATCAGCAGCCACGACAAGAATGACAATGTCGGTCGCTTGGGCCCCTCGAGCGCGCATACTCGTGAAAGCTGCGTGACCAGGGGTGTCAATAAATGTCAGCGGTTGTCCACCCCGCTCAACTTGGTAGGCGCCAATATGTTGAGTGATACCCCCAGCTTCTCCGTCTACGACATTCGACGACCGAATGCGGTCTAGCAGCAAGGTTTTGCCGTGATCCACGTGACCCATAACAGTGACAACCGGTGGTCGCGGGGCGGCTCCAGTGGTATCTAGATCAATTTCTAGAACTTTAAGGATTTCTTCTTCTTGTTCAGCACCCGGGTCAACGATACGAACTTCCGCTCCTAATTCGGCAGCAAAAAGTTCAACCATGTCATCGCTAAGCGACTGGGTCGCCGTGACCATTTCTCCTTGTTGAAGAAGGAATCTCACGACGTCAGCTGCCGACCGATTTAGTCTGCTCGCTACTTCTTGAGCTGTCGAACCTCTTTCGACTACTACCTCGCCCTCAGGAACCGGAGCATCTGCCGGGGTATAAGCAGCTAGCTCTTGTGGCTGAAGCTCCTCTTGCTGACGTCTGCGTCGCTTTTGTTTACGACCTCGTCGTTGTTGCTGAGGGCCACCTCGCGGCCCACCTGGACGGCTCCCTGGACGGCCTCCAGGTCCATCAGGACCAATCGGTGGACCTCCCGGTCCCGGAACACCTCCCGGCGACCCTTGTCCACCTGGTCTATTGGATCTGCGTGGTCCACTGCCTGCAGGTCGCCCACCTGGACGCGTGCCACTTGGAGAATCGACATTATCTGCCTTCCGGGCACGAGGAGGTCCGGGGGGCGGTGGAATAGCTCGCCCTGAGCCTGATACAGGCGGAGAGCCCGGCGGTGGCGGTATTCGTTTACCGCTACCCGACCGCGGCGGCGCAGGCATACGCGGAGGAGGTCCAGCCGGTGCTGACCCTATGTCGCGGTTGGTTGGCGTCTCGCGTTCCCCTTGCGCTTCTTCGTTTTTAGGAGTGGGTCGAGTGGGGGCCTCTTCAACCACTCGACGAGCTGGCTCTTGACCACTGGAAGTAACGAGCGGTCGAGCAGCGGGAGCTTGCTGATCATCGGAGCCGCTGACGTCTTGTTGATCGACGTCTTG
>DJZU01000024.1 GCA_002448715.1 Candidatus Neomicrothrix sp. UBA6944
TTCGCCGTCCTGGAACTTTATTTCCTGCGCCATGTGTTCGCCTTCGACCTTCCGTAAGGGCCTGGGTAAGAGTCGCCTTGAAGTTAGCGTCGTAACAGTAGCAACGTTCGATTTGCTGGAATGATGATCGAAATGGGGAAGGCCAAATCGTTGAGGAGATCTCAGGGTCTACAGCGACAAGGCACACCCCTTTTTAAATGAGCTTGGCGATAGAAAGCCGATCAATTTTTCCTATTGGGTTACGGGGGAGCGCATCGAGTATTTCGACTCGCTCGGGCCAGGTGTACCGCGCTGTGTCCAGCGCCCCAAAAAAAGCTCGAAGGTCATGTAGATCAAAGGTTTGGCCTGGTTGAAGCGAAACGCATGCACATGCCCGCTCACCCATTCGATTATCTGGGTACGCCACCACTGCGACCTCTTTTATTGCCGGATGCTCTTGGAGCATCATCTCGATTTCTTCGGCGTAAATGTTTAAGCCGCCTCGAATAATTGTGTGTTTGGAGCGTCCGACAGGGACTATGTACCCGTCGTCGTCGAGGTAGGCCAGGTCTCCGCTAGCGAACCATCCGTTGTCGTCGAGGGCTTGTCGGGTAGCTGTTTCGTTGTCCAAATATCCGGCACAGGTCATCGGTCCTTTGATGTGGACTTCCCCAATTTCGCGTGGTTGGAGCACTGTCCCTTGTGGGTCGCGGATCTCGATTTTGGTTGCAGGTGCGAGTCGACCAGACGTGTAAATTTTCTCTACAGGATCCCCAATGCGTAGATACGTGCACCAACCGGTTTCGCTAAGTCCATAGCCTGTGGCGACAACAGCGTTTGGCCATTGGACTTGAAATCGTTTCAAAAGATCGTCGGTGACTGGAGCGCCCGAAGCGATCACTACTCGCAGTGATGTGGCATCAAAGTCGACGTTTTGGTGATGGTGCAGTAGGTCAGAGACGATCGTCGGAATCCCCATGAAGCTGGTCACGTTTTGTTGTTCGATGATTTCAGCGAGCGCAGTTATGTTTCGGCCATCACCCATCACCAGGCGAGACCCCGATATCAGAGAAGTCATTAAGCCAACCATTAAGGCACCTCGGTGGGTGATGGGAGCAGCGGCCAACATCACATCCTCAGATCCCAGCTCAAGTCCCTCAGACAGGATTTTTGCTTCGAAAATCTGTGTTGCTTGAATGTGGATGTAAATCTTGGGTGTACCTGTCGTGCCCGAAGTGGTTCCAAAGATCGCGGGGTCAAGTGAATCCCTTGAAAATTTGGGTGTAGGCCCGTTCAGGTCTTGGAAAGATGTCCAGTTTGTTCTGTTCGACCCGACAATCACTTTGTGTGGAGAAATGTCGAGGTCAGCGATGACTTCGTCGAGTAGCCCTGGATGATCGAACTCTTCAGTTTTGTTGGATGCAATCACAGCCTCAGGTTCAACAGCGCCTATAAGTGCTGTGCATTCGGCTTTGCGGTAGACCGGATTCAGAGGTTGATATATGGCTCCAAGTTCCCAAATGGCGAGAATTGACACTGCGAGCTCTATGGAGTTCACCAATTGAACAGCAACGGCGTCACCGTGTCCGATGCCCAACTCAGCTAAGCCGGCGCTGATTCGTTCAACTTCGTTCAATAGGTCGGCCCACGAAATTGTTTCGCCGTTGTCGACTACCGCTAATTGGGTCGGACGCTTCGAAGCATGTATGCGCAGATAATCGCCGAACGTTTCTGAGGTCCAGTGACCGTGTGAACGGTTAAGAGAGATCCATGAGGACGCGTATTCGCCGGGAGATTCGCCCAATATCGAACTCATGGGTACATTCTGCCACTCACGGTCTGGGCAGGGCAGCGGTGAATGCCTCGCGTAACTAAAGCTGTTTTCCGATTACCAGGTGTCGATTATATGTTTCTTGCTACTTATCGCTGAACGGCGTTCGGCTGATGTTGGGAGATGGTGGAGGAGTCGCGACAGACCAACGCGAGTTTCGTCGGGTTCGATGATGTCATCGAAAGAATTGAAATTTCTTGTTGCCGTGAAGGGGTCCTCGACCCCAAGTTCTGCTGTCGGCCAAGCAACCTGCCACAAGGGCACGCTGTGGCCAGTAGGTGAACCTGCCATGACGTGTGCGCTGAATCCCCCAGCTTTTCGTACCTGGATTGAAGCTATTGGCACCGTGCGCTGTTGGTGAGTTTGAAGGACTCGAGTGTGCCATCGACTAACCCCAGGCCGAAGTCCCGTTTCGGTATCCAACGCGGTATATGGGCTATCGATCAGCGAGACGATCGGATACTCATATGCGTCGCACAGTTCTATGAAGCGTCCGATTTTGGTGGCGGCAGCCTCGCTGATAATCCCCGAATCAATATTTGGATTGCTTGCCATAACCCCAATGGTTCTGCCATCAATTCGTGCCACAGCTGTTACAACGCTTGCTGCGAACTGTGGACGCAGTTCGAAAACAGAGTCTTTGTCGACGAGTGCGTGGATCACCGGATAGATGTCATATGGGCCTGATTCTGGAACCAAATCGGCGACCTTCTCTGAGGACGGGTGCGGGTCTCCGCTGGGATGATCCCAGAGATAGCTCAGGTACTGTTTCGCTAGCCCAATAGCTGTGGGTTCGTCATCGACGAGAAGGTCTATGCCACCGGTTTTCTCATGCATTTCTACCCCGGCAAGTTCTTGAGGAGTGAGAGTTAAACCGAGAGCGGCCTCAACCATGGGCGGTCCGCCCATTCCTATAGCTGAGCCGCGGGTGGTGATGACGATGTCAGAAAATCCTGCGAGGCTTGCATGCCCTGCAAAAGACGGACCGGACACGATCGCTACGGTTGGAACCCACCCCGATAGCTCTGCCATTCCGTCGAACAAGGTAAAACGACCGATTTGTCCGCTGAGTTCCAAATGACCGAGACCCGCTCTCGGATGTCGCGCTCGGCTACCTCCACCGTCGACGAAAAAGGCGATCGGCCAACGCTGTTGGTGGGCGAGCGACAGGAGATGCTCGAGTCGGGCCGCGCCGTAGCCGCCACCGCGATCGGTGTAGTCGGTTGAAGAGGTAATAACTGTTTTGCCGTCTATTGTTCCGATGAAGTCAACGCCGCCTTTTTCGGGGACCCAATCCCCATCACTATCTCTGGCGGCTATTGCGCCGAATTCCACTTCGGATCCGGCATCGAGAAGCATCGAGGTGCGTTCGCGGGCGGTGAGATGATCCGTCGAATGAACCTTTTCAACTGCTTGAGGACGCGAGGTGTCCAACCTGAGTGCTTTGGCTGAACGAAGTTTGTTGATCAAGTAGTCGCGCATCAGATGTCACCGAGTATCAATGTGATGAACTTTCATCGAAGGTAAATCGCGGTGTGACCGCCGAAGCATCGACGCTATGAGGGGGCGTGTTTCTTCAGGCAAGATCACGTCGTCGAAAGAAAATGTTCGTCCAGCGCGTACCCCCGAAGCGACGTCTCGCATCTCTTCCGCGTACTGGTCTCGAATTGTTCGCGCAGTGACGGCATCCGCGGCGCCCCGGATTTCCTTCCTTTTAACTAAATAAGCTGCGCCTTCTAGACTCATTCCGCCACTCTCGACTGTTGGCCAAGCGACCCGTAGTTCAGGCATATTTCGGCTCGCCCCGTAGCCCGACATAGCGAAAGGTCCAAGACCGTATGCCTTTCTCAGCTGAACTGTGTACAGGGGAACTGTCCGGTGATGAATAGCTGACAGGGGGCGAGCATGGTGGCGCGCGATTCCTTCGCGTTCTGCTTCGGGGCCGACCATGTAACCAGGGTTGTCAACGAACGAGATGAGAGGTAACGCGTAGGTGTCGCACCACTCCACGAATCTGCTTGCTTTGTCGGCGGCGGCGCTGTCTATCGCGCCGGCGCGCGGTGAGAGTGGTTGGTTGGCGAAGATGCCGACGGATCTTCCCTCAACGCGCGCAAATGCTGTGATCAACGACTCCCCCCAGGCTGCGCCGACCTCAAAAACGCTGTCTTTGTCGGCGAATGCAGCGATGACTTTGCGCATGTCGTAGGCCCGGCGACGGTTATCCGGAACGATTTGCGCAATTGAAGACGCTGTGTCGCTGGTAGCGAAATCTGATATGTCATCATGCCAGTAGTGAAGGAATTGTTGAGTGGCGATCACGGCTTCTTCAACATCTTGAACCAATACGTCGATATCCCCACGAGCCGCTGCGTTCGCTGATGACAGAGGTTTGTCCGAGTTGATATTGCTTCCGAATTCTGCGTCTGGCGTGGCGATAATCAGGTCGCAAAGAAAGGCCATTGCTCCATGACTATCGCTAGTCGGGCCCACTGAAACAGCAACCGTAGGAGCCCAACCTGACATTTCGGTCAAACCCTCCAATACGTCCCAACGAGCTCGGGTGTAGTTGACGATTGGTGGCACCGGGTGAGGGTCTGTGGCTCGTGATCCGTCACCTTCAATAAACAGCACGAGAGGCCACCGGTTCGCCACAGCAATGGTGATGAGTTTCGCTAACTTGCGCATGTTGCGTTCGCTGTGAGTCCCGTTTTCAACCGAACGGTCGTGGGCTGCAACCACCACTGGGTGACTGTCGATATCGCAAACTCCGCCGACTACTCCGTCGGAGGGGCCATCATCATCGACAGCTGTTGTGTGGCCAGCGAGCAAGCCGTATTCGGTAAATGAGTTTGTATCGGCTAGGAGATCAATAGCGTGTCTGGCGCTGGAGCAGCCGGCGAGCGAACGCTTTCTGGCGTCAATGATTTGTTGGCGGGGATCGGCCTCCGGTGCTTCGCTCATGATCGGTGGATTCTTGCATAGGTTCCCTAAAGATTTCATGAGGAACCGTGCAGCTCGTCGTCAGTTGTTCAACTTCGACTCAGTTACCAGCGGGATTGGTGGAGCGCATCGAGCACGCTAGGCAACGGTAATTCGTCAAGATCTAATATGGGACCGGGCGGCTGCATGCTTCTCATCGAGTACACGTGATTCGGCGGCGGTCACTATTTGGCGAACTCGGGAAGGATCTCCGAGCCGAACGCGAACAGTGTTTCGGTGAGTTCAGAAGCTGGCATTCCGCCCAGATCACACATCACCAGGTACGCATCCAACCCTAGGGTCTCGCGATAGAGGGACATCTTGTCCAGCACCTCTTCGCGGCTTCCACATACGGTTGGGCCCCGTTCAGTCATTTGTTTCAGATCGGTTTCTCTGATGAGGTCACCGAGTGATGGAGTGCTCAAACGCAACAGGTCTCGAACCCATTCCATGTATACCTTGAAGCGAGGGGCGCTGATGCGGAATGCTTCCTGACTCGAGTCCGCCATAAAGGTATGAGCAATAGTTCCGACTAGACAGTCTTGGCTTGGATGTCCTTGCTCTTCCCAAGCTTGCCGATATCGCTCCACTAACGGGATAAAGATTTTTGGGGGCCCAAAAATGCCCGGAAGCATAAGA
>DJZU01000114.1:0-2944 GCA_002448715.1 Candidatus Neomicrothrix sp. UBA6944
ACAAGGTGACGAACGGCGCCTTCTCCATCAATTCTCACACTCTCAAGTTCCATTCTGAGAGTCTCCCAGAGAGTTACCGTCTTCGCTCAACCTGGGGCTTCTAGTATTCCTAACAGATCAAATTTGGGAGAAGTCGATCATGAGCTATGAGGCATTCGATTTAACAGGCAAGGTCGCTGTCATTACTGGAGGAAACGGGGGCATTGGTTTAGGTTTCGCCCGCGCTCTAGCTGCCGCTGGCGCCGATGTCAGTGTGTGGGGAACTAACGCAGAGAAAAACGCCGCTGCCGAAAAAGAACTCCAAGAAATTAACCCTTCCGCATCTTCAATCCAGTGTGATGTCGCTAACGAGGAACAAGTCGAGGAGTCGATGTCTTCGGTAATTGAGAGATACGGCCGAATCGATGGTTGCTTCCCTAACGCCGGCATTGGTACCCAAAACCAAAAACCATTTTTCGAGCATTCCAACGAAGATTGGTTCTCAGTACTAGACGTCAACCTCAACGGAGTGTTCTACACGCTCCGCGCAGCGACTCGACAGATGGTTTCACAAGGCGAAGGGGGAACTTTGGTTCTGACTTCAAGCGGCACGGCTATCCAAGGATCGGCGAAAGGTCAAGCGTACGCAGCGACTAAAGGAGCGATGTTGGCCATGATGATGGGTCTATCGGTAGAGATGGCTCGCTACAAAATCACCGCTAACGCGGTAATCCCGGGCTGGATCGAAACAGAGATGACTTCTGGCTTGTTCGGGTGGGACAAATTTGTCAACAACGTAATGCCCCGAATCCCAATGCGCCGATGGGGTCAGCCAGACGACTTCGGAGCGATCGCCGTTTATCTCATGAGCGAAGCAAGCAGATGGCACACCGGCGACGTCATCAAAATTGACGGCGGGTTCAGCATCTTCTAGTGACCGCTCAGCCTTTCACCTCTCAGGAACAACTGTTTGGGGATCCACCCATCCAAACCTTCGATTTACCAGATGCAGAACTTGTTCTAATCAGCGAAGTGTGGAGTCGCAGCGACGGAGATCTTCTCTGCAAAAAATTGATTGATGAGCTTCAGTGGAGACAAGACAAGATTTCGATGTTCGGACAATCACACGAAGTTCCAAGATTAAACGCCTGGTACGGCGATCCTGATCGTTCCTACAGTTGGTCTGGTATTGAAATGGACCCAATTCCTTGGACGTCGACTTTGCGTAAGGTCAAAGAACGCGTCAGCAAAGCGGCGGACGCTGAATTCAACTCGGTTCTAGCGAATCTGTATCGCGACGGGAGCGACAAAGTCGATTGGCATGCCGACGATGAAGAAGTGTTAGGGCCACACCCGGTAATCGCTTCAGTAAGTTTGGGGGCGGCGAGAAACTTTCGTATACGTCGCAAGGATCGTTCCTCAGATCCCATCAACATCCCGCTCAAATCAGGCGACGTATTAGTCATGAGCGGTTCAACTCAGCGATATTGGGAGCATCAAATTCCGCGCACAAAGAAGGTCCTTGATCCTCGGGTCAACCTAACTTTCAGGAAAGTGAAATCTTCAACGTGAAATTGGCCGCATTCCCGTACCGTTAACCTCAGTGACTACCCAAACTTCGCTGCCATGGCGTTTCACGCGTTTAGGCGTCGGTTTAGTCCTTTTCGGTGTCGGTCTAGCGCTCGTGGTCATTGGGGATTTCGGTCTACCGCCTTGGGACATATTCCATCAGGGTCTAGCGGAGCAGACTTGGTTAACAATCGGTACCGCGATGATTCTTGTCGGAGTCGTATTACTGATCGCGCTGTTAGCCCTAAAAGAACCATTGGGCATAGGGACATTGGCAAATGTTCTGGTTATCGGTCTCGTTGTCGATGCGGCAATCAACATCGGCGGCAACCCAAGCAATTCGATAATTCGCGCCCTCTGCACTTTTCTCGGACCACTCGTCGTAGCACTAGGCTCGGGGTTTTATATCGGTGCCCGATTGGGGCCAGGTCCCCGTGATGGGCTCATGACCGCCCTCGATCGGCGAGGAATCGCCATTTGGAAAGCTCGAACATTCATTGAGGGAGCTGCATTGGCTTGCGGTTTAGTTATGGGCGGCACCATCGGCTGGGGAACCGTGTGGTTTGTCGTGTCTATCGGGCCAGCAGTGCAATTTTTCTTACGGAGGCTCGACACTCAATCAAGCCACGAAACAGAGTAGAAACTGCTGCGAATTATTGAGTTGTTTCGTCAGCTAACAATTGGTTCAAAAGCACTTGCGGGCAGCGAATCATTCCATCCGTCAGGCAGAAACAATGTCGAAGCCAAACGTCCCAGCTCGTCGCTGCTCTTCGCCGCAGACCCGCATCCACCTAAAGCAACAGCTACGCCTTCTTCTACCCAACCGATATAGGGGTGCTCAGTTGCTGTATTGGTCACTACACACGGCTTTTGAACCCAGCTATCAATCTGTGCGTTAGGTAACAGACTCATCAGCGAATTTTTCAGAGCGTCTGCTTCGATTGGATCACCGTCTCCCTGAAACCACTCGGTCAGAGCACTTTGGGGCACTGGACTGCTATCTCTAAGAGCACCTCCGATTTTAAGAGCAACTCTGCCGTCCCGATAGCGGACTGGAGGAACCCAATAAATATCCTCAAGTCGATCGTCGGGCGGATCGACACAAATGAGACTGGGGAGATCTTCGTTGAACGGCATTTCCGCCGTGACCGTCGTTCGGGGCATTCGACGTAGATCAAGCGAACATTTCAGTAGTTCCGAGCCGAAGGCTCCCGTCGTCACCAGCACGCGTTGAGCGGTCACAGAACCCCACGTCCCAGCAACACTGCTTCCCGTGTTTGTATTCGTCAGCGATGCCGCAGCTTCTTTAACGATCACTGCCCCAGCTGCTTCTGCAAGCTTGGTTTGCGCTTCAACCAGCCGTCTCGGATTTATATAGCCAGCAGGTGCACCCTCG
>DJZU01000114.1:3232-4972 GCA_002448715.1 Candidatus Neomicrothrix sp. UBA6944
ATATAGCCAGCAGGTGCACCCTCGTACAAAACGGGGTGCCCGTTGTTCAAAGAAATCCCAGTTTGATCTAAGACCCACTGCCGATTCACCGATCGGGTATTGCCCCCGGCAATTTCAGAATTTTCTATCCATTCATCCGCTTTGGGTGAAGAGGTCACCAAACCACACGCACGATGAAAGTCGATACCTGATCTCTCGGAAATATCTGCATACCTCTGAATCGAACGAGCAGCCACTTGCGACCAGATAGGCGTTCGACCAGCAACGCGAGTTATTCGTCCTTCATCAGGATGGCTGCAAAAGGGGCCGAGACTAACCCTGCGGTCGGTGGGCTCATCAGGGCCAACCACCACGACTTTTGTGCCAGATTCGGCGAGATGTCGCGCCGCGGCAGATCCAATGAGTCCGCGACCAACAACAGCTACCTCATATAGCTCAGGCACAGTGTTTAGGAGATTACAGCCTGAGCCCGGATTTCTACGACCGCGCCGGGCATTGCAAGTTCGGTACATCCAATGGCAGTCCACGCTGGATACGGTTCGCTAATGAGTTCATCTTTCACGGCGATGAAATCACGCAGATGCTCTCGCATCCCTATGTGGTAACTCGTCATTTCCACGATGTTCGATAAGTCGCCCCCCGCTTCTACAAGAATCGCTTCGATGTTTTGGAAGGCGAGTCGAAACTGTTCAGCGAGATCTTCGGGGCACTTTCCCGAGTCATCCATACCTACCTGTCCTGACATCACCAAAAGATCACCGGTTTTGATGCCAGGGGCAAAGTGGAAGTTGTCATACATGGCCTGCTGAGAGGCTGGGATTATGCGTTCAGTCATCGCTGCACAGTAGCGCCGCCGCCCTCGTGTTCTCCAACAAATCTGCTCCAAACCTTTCCGCGAACCCTGATGAGAGACACGACTGGGGCGTTTAAGAGGATTTTGTTTCCGCAATCAATTCGAAAATTGGCTCATACGCATGCACACCAGAGGCCTCATCTTTTTGTGCCACTCGCATCATCACTATCTGATCGGTAACCCCTTCGTATTCAGCTATACGACGGGCACACTCAACAGGAGTTCCACTAATCGTCAATGTGTCAACGACTTCCTCTGGAATGACCTTCATCGCTTCCGCCGTCTTACCTTGAGGCATCAACGCTGCGAGTCGGTCCGCTGTTTCACTGAAACCCTGTTGGCGCATTTGTGAGTCGTAGTAGGGGTGCGGAACCGGATAGAAAAGCCCACACACTGAAGCCTTCGCCGCGTTTCGGGCCAGTTCAGAGTTCTGATTCACACTAACGAGGGCTCCCATAGGAAAGGCCAGTCCTCCTGGTTCTCGCCCAACAGACTCGGCCGCTGCGACAGCATTGGGTCGAACCGTGTCGCGCATGAATTCAACCGAGGCCATAATCCCCACCCCAATTCCGTCACTAACTTCAGCTGCTACCTGCATCATCTTTGGTCCCGAAGCCGACAGGTAGACAGGTACTGAGTCTCTGTATGGCGCGAAACTCGCTCGCCACTTCTTCACTTGATGAACGGGTCCTTGGTAACTCACTCGCGCCCCCACTGGCGCGGCAACCACTTGGCGCACTATCTCAACAAAGTCGCGCATCGCAGTCAGTGCCTTGGACGAATCAATCCCCATGTACCAATCGTTGAAATGAACGTTTCCGGTTCCCACACCCAATACGAAACGGCCGCCGCTCATTTCATCCAAATCACGAGCGGTAAGACCCGTA
>DJZU01000076.1 GCA_002448715.1 Candidatus Neomicrothrix sp. UBA6944
CCCTGACATAACAATCGGTGAAACCCTGAGCGATCCTGTCACACCGAGACCTCTACCCGTCATTACCGTTGACGAACCTAGCCTTGCTATGACCATAGGAATCAACACTTCACCAGTAGCCGGCACCGAGGGTGAAAAGGTAACTGCGAGGCTGATCAAGAGTCGTCTGGAAGCCGAACTCATCGGGAATGTTTCATTACGTCTACTTGACACCGATCGACCTGATCTTTGGGAGGTGCAAGGACGAGGCGAACTTCAACTCGCCGTTTTGATTGAAATTATGCGACGCGAGGGATTCGAACTGACAGTCGGCAAACCTCAAGTGTTGACCAAGACGATTGATGGTCAATTACATGAGCCGGCTGAACGAGTAACTATTGACGCACCGGAAGAACACGTTGGTTCAGTTACACAGTTACTAGGGGAACGGCGTGGCCGTCTTGAACAAATGGGTAACCATGGCACTGGATGGGTGCGGCTTGACTACTTAATCCCAGCGCGAGGTCTCATAGGTTTTCGAACAGAATTCCTTACCGAAACTCGCGGCACCGGCCTACTCCACCACGTGTTCGATAGTTATGTCCCTTGGGCGGGTGATATGCGATCGCGTCACACTGGTTCAATAGTCGCAGATAGGTCGGGCCAAGTAAGTGGCTATGCGGCGTCGACTATTCAAGAGCGTGGCACGCTCTTTGTGGGACCCGGGATGGCTGTATATGAAGGGATGGTCATCGGCGAAAACCCTCGCCCCGATGATCTAGACGTCAACATTTGCAAAGAGAAGAAACAAACGAATATACGAGCCGCCGCAGCCGACGAAGCAGTGCGTCTGACCCCACCAAAAATTCTTTCCCTGGAACACGCTTTGGAGTTCATAACGGAAGACGAATGTGTCGAAGTAACGCCGGCCAATATCCGAATCAGAAAAGTTGAGTTGGATAGTGGGAGACGACTCCGGGCCAAAAAAAGAGACAAGATTTAAAAATTCCCAGCAACCACGTTCACTGCAACCTTGTCGGTCTCACTGCCTATTGAGCACACCGCCCAGTTGATCTCTACGTAAAACTTCGGTCTGCGTTTTCGATTAATACTTGAGGTATGGGTAAACGACTAAAAGACTGCACAGCAATTATTACCGGAGGCTCACGAGGGCAAGGAGCGGCAGAAGCTCGACGCTTCGTCGAAGAGGGAGCTTTCGTAGTGATAGCCGACGTGCTTGATAGCGAAGGCCAAGCCCTCGCACAAGAGCTCGGCGATTCAGCTACCTTCCAGCATCTCGACGTGACCGATGAGGACAACTGGGCCGCCACTATTGGTCGCTTGACAGATGAAGGCAGAGCCATCGATGTCCTCGTCAACAACGCCGGAATTCTTTTATTCGACCGACTTACTCGCTCTTCCAGAGAGGACTTCGAGCGAGTGATGGAGGTGAACTGCACAGGTGTTTTCTTGGGAATGCAAGCCGTAGCAGACGAGATGAAGAAACAACAGAGCGGTTCGATCGTAAATATTTCCTCGGTTGCCGGTCTCCAAGGCGTCGGCTTCCAATTCTCATATTCGGTTAGTAAATGGGCGGTAAGGGGAATGACGAAATCTGCTGCACATGAACTAGCCCGCGACAACATCAGAGTGAACTCCGTGCACCCAGGCTTGATCGAGACAGCGATGCTTGACCAGTTCCCAGACAATCTCCAACCCAAGGTCGAGTCGTTTGTTCCGATGCGTCGAAGCGCAGAAGCCGCAGAAGTCGCGGAACTGGTGCTCTGGTTAGCGTCAAAAGAAAGCAGCTACTGCACCGGGGCAGAGTTTGTTGTCGATGGGGGACTATCGATTGGATAGTCCCCCATCGATCCCTCACCAGATATCTCGGCTATGGAAGGTTTTGACTATTTTCGGGGGTCGTCGCGCAGTGACTCTTTCCAGGCTCGGAAACTAGAATGCCATTCACGATCGGGGCCTTCCCCGCCTACAGTTTCGCCGCCTCCTAGATCAAAAAAGTAGAACTCTGAATGATCTAAGGGGTTCAACGCCATGTAACGGCCCGGTCCGCGAGACGGCCCGGCCAACCACACAAGCCAACCAAAGATCCGTCGCTTAAAATACGGCTCAGGTTTCCCCTCTATGTCAGCGCCTAGCTGAAGCAACTCTGTTGGCGCAGCGTCCCAGGCCACTGCAGCGATGTTCCGATCCCGGGTAGGAGTATCGGGAAGATCGCCCAAGGACACCGGCGAGTAGTCAAAGGGCCGTTTGTCAGCCGGAATTGCTTGACCCATGCGTCCTCTCACAAATTGCAGACCTACAGACGATAGTCAAATCATGGGTCCACTTATAGACCAAAAACCCGTTAGCTCTACTCAAGAGCTTTGTACCAGGTCTCCTCGGCCCACTCCCCGCCAGAGGAATTGTCGTACTCCGCTCTGGCGTAGTAGCAGCCAGAACTAACCATCTCATCTTCGTTGTAGGCATCTGAATCGTCGGCCCAATTTTCGTAGGCAGCCATGTAGTCACGGATTTCGTCTTCGATTTCTAATCGTTTGCCAGTAGCGAGAAATAGCAGCGGGCAGTACCCGTTGTTCATCCGCCAATCGTCGGTTGTCTGCTGGACAGAGATTTCCGTTCGACCTTTCAGACCAGTGTTTTCGTAGTCGGAGAGATTGCCGGCGTACCCCAAAACCTGGCCTTCCCTGACGGTCATTCCAACCTCAAGCTCAACTCCATCAATGATCGGTAGTAGACGACATACGTCTGGCCAAACCCGGGGGCGTGGACAATTGAGGCTTACCACGTGGTCGATTTCAACGATCCAGGTAAATGGGGCAGGTGCACCATCTGTAGGAGGTCGATTGTCCGATAGTGGTTTGATCATGATCCCCCAGTCATCCCAGTCTTGATGGAGGCCTTCGTTGTCGTGCCAGTAGATGGTTTCTACGATCCCATTCATTGGCGCGTACACCAGGGTGTCACTCGGAACGTGGAACTCTAGTGTCGAGTTCAACGGCTCTCTCTTGGGTAACTGCCCTCCATATGCGATAAGGGGCTGCATTGTCTTGTCTCGAACAAAACGAGCCCAGTTGAATTCCAGAACACCGGAATGCCCAGATTCGGAGTCATATGGAGCAAATGGCCCAATCGGTAAACGACCTAGAACCGGAGGGGCGACATCTGACGCCGATAGCACGGTTTCTTGCACAGATGTCGTGGGTTGCGCCTGAGAACTCTCGGGGATTGGCGTTGCAAGCTGCCCAGAGTCCAGGTCAGTTCGAAGGATTTCACAGTTCGAACCCGCACAAATTTCCAGCGAAATTTGAATTGTTGCTGGGACCGGCATTTCTCCTAAGTCGAAGTCCCAATTTGGGCCGTTTCCCCAGCGAGTGGTCGCATTTGACGCCCACTGCAAGCTGCTGTCCGATGCGTAGTCGCGGGCCTCACAAATCACTTTGGCCGGCTGCTCTTTAATTTCACATAGGACGGTTGGTTGATCGTTAGGCGAATGTTCTGTAGACGGGTGCACTGACGTGACGACGCTTTCTGTTGTCTCCATCACCTTCGATTCGGTGGTCTGAACTGATGGTCTTACATCAGAACCACCTGCGCAGCCGGAGACCAACGCGAGAATCAGCAAAGCGTTCGTATATCGCCACATGAACACATTGTTTCACCCCAAAGAGAGAATGTGTTTGGGCGTCGCTACTTATTCCGCGACAGAGTGGGCCCAGGTGTACTTTCGCGTTACTGCACGCATCCGTAGTGAGCTGACGACACCTGTTTGGCGTACCGTCGCAACACTGAACCTTGTGGGATCGTGTCTGCTAAGTCTCTCTGCCCGGTCGTTGTCATTCGTTGTTCTAACTCGCTGTCATCGATCGCTACGTTAAGAGTCCGATTAAGAGGGTCGATAACGATCGTGTCGCCGTTCTCCACTGCTGCCAGCGGCCCGCCGTCGGAGGCTTCGGGGCATATATGTCCGATAAGAATGCCATGCGATACCCCGCTAAATCGTCCATCAGTGATGAGTGCGACGTCCTTACCTAAGCCACGTCCTTGTAACTCGACTGTGAGCATCACCATCTCGGGCATGCCCGGGCCACCTTTGGGACCCACGTTGCGCACCACGACCACATCTCCAGGGACGATGACCCCGGACTGAATGGCAGTCATAGCGTCTGGTTCGTTTTCGAAAACTTTCGCAGTCCCGCGAAATTCGCCTGTTTCCAGGGTTTTGCCTCCGAGTTTCAATACGCAACTTTCTGGAGCCAGGTTGCCGTGCAGCACGGTGATGTGATTGTTGGGTTGAGCAATTGGAGCCGATATCGGCTGCACCAAATCCTGATCACCTAAATCTGCTAGTGACGCCACCTCATCTAGGTTCTCGCTGAGTGTTTTCCCAGTGACTGTCATAGCGTCGCCATGCAAGAATCCGTTGTCGAGAAGCTCTTTCATTACCACCGGCACTCCTCCGAGATCGTGTAGGGCGACCATCGAGTAGGGGCCGTGGGGTTGAAGATTCGCAATGAGGGGTACCTGCTCGCCGATTTCCTGGATGCGGTCGATGGTGAGAGGCACTTCCGCGTCGCGAGCGATTGCCAGCAAATGCAGGTACATGTTGGTGGAGCCGCCCATCGCGTAGGCGGTGGTGATGGCGTTCTCGAACCCCTTCATGTTCATGATGTCCCTGGGGCGAATTTCAGCTTCGATCAGGGTGTACAGCGCTTGAGTGGTTGCCTCTACCTGAGCTCTGACGTCGTCGTGGATATCGCTTGTCGAGTCGTAGTCGGCGGGATGAGAGGCGCCCCGTGGCAACATCATCCCCATTGCCTCGGTGATGGTGCTCATAGTGTTCGCTGTAAACATTGCACCGCAAGTACCGCTGCCGGGCATCACGTTGCGTTCGAGTTCTTCGAACTCTTCTGGGCTAATCCGCTCGGCCCTCATAGCGGCGCGTGCTTCGGCCCAGTCGAGCACGGTTAGATTGTTGCCCTTGGAAGCCCATGGCTCGAAGTCCACGCACCCAGGTGAGCTTGTCCCTGGATAGATCACCAGCCCAATGTCGTTGGTGCGAGCTAGAGGCATCATTGCTGCGGCACCCGTTTTATCGCAACCCGAGATAACAATCATCGCCTCGGCGTGATGTGCCCGATGTCCAATCTCGAACGAGTCGGCGATGATGTCGCGTGACACGAGACTGTAGCTGGCGTTGGCTGAACCCTGAGTGAGAGCGTCGGAGACGGCGGGCGCTCCAACCACTAACCCTTGTCCGCCATGAGAAGCGATTGAGTCTGAAAGTAGGTCTGAAATTCGCTCAACCCGGTTATTGCAACGATGGGCGTTTGTGTAAGCCCCCGCCACTGTAACGATGGTGTTTTTCGCCGCGATGGTTTCGGGTTCGAAGCCCGCCGCGCGTAACTCAAGACTTGCCCGCTTCCAATGATTCCCCGCCATGCCTCCACTTTACTTTTGAAAAGTGAGAGCATCCGACGCAACCCGATAAGGCGGTGTTGAGGCCTCTGAAGTCTGACCCGAGGCGGGGAGTGAAATTGAGCACCACACGAAACACTCCTTCGTAACGCGCGCACTGATGTTCGTTGCCTCAGCCTTGCGGTGGAGTCGTTGATCAGAAGGATGAATGGCGAAATTGTCTGCGACGCTCTGGCTGTTGACTTGATTGTCACCAAGTGTCAATCGTGTGTTTCTTGACGGTTTGCTGAGAGCGACGTTCAGCGGATGTCGGTAGATGAGTGACAAGTCGGGACAGACCGATCCGAGTTTCGGCGGGTTCGATGACATCGTCGAAAGAGTTGAAATTTCTTGTTGCCGTGAAAGGGTCTTCAATGCCGAGCTCAGCTGTCGGCCAAGCAACTTGCCACAAGGGCACATTGTGTCCGGTAGGTGAGCCAGCCATCACATGTCCACTAAATCCACCGGCTTGTCGCAACTGGATGGAAGCCATTGGCACCGATCGGCGCTGTTGGGTTTGAAGGACTCGAGTGTGCCAGCGACTGACTCCAGCTTTTAGTCCTGTGTCGGTTTCTAATGCGGTGTATGGGCTATCGATAAGCGAAATGATTGGGTATTCGTATGCGTCGCATAGCTCTACGAAGCGCCCAATTTTGGTCGCGGCTGATTCTGTGATGATCCCTTCATCCACGTTCTGGTTATTGGCAATAACTCCTACCGTTCTGCCTTCAATTCGCGCGATGGCGGTCACGGCGCTTGCAGCGAACTGTGGGCGTAGTTCAAAAACAGAGTCCCTGTCGACGATCGCGTTGATAACTGGGTAGATGTCGTATGGTCCTGATTCGGGAACTAGCTCAGCAATCTTTTCGGCAGAGGGGTGCTCTTGTCCGCCGGAATGATCATTGAGATAACTCAAATACTGTTTGGTCAATTCAATAGCGGTCGGCTCGTCATCAACAAGAAGGTCTATACCGCCGGTGAGTTCGTGCATTTCAACCCCGGCGAGTTCTTGGGGAGTGAGAGTTAGGCCCAGAGCAGCCTCGACCATCGGAGGTCCGCCCATGCCAATAGCAGAGCCTCGGGTGGTGATGACGATGTCAGAAAATCCGGCGAGGCTCGCGTGACCGGCGAATGAGGGCCCAGAGACGATTGCGACTGTTGGCACCCAGCCTGATAGTTCTGCCATTCCGTCGAACAAGGTAAAACGGCCTATTTGCCCGCTGAGTTCTAGATGACCGAGACCTGCTCGGGGGTGTCGAGCTCGACTGCCGCCGCCGT
Source organism: Candidatus Neomicrothrix sp. UBA6944 (assembly GCA_002448715.1). Lineage (GTDB taxonomy): Bacteria > Actinomycetota > Acidimicrobiia > Acidimicrobiales > Poriferisodalaceae > UBA6944. Next base: position 6,733 of record DJZU01000076.1, read on the forward strand.
CTACGAAGAACGCGATCGGCCAACGTTGCTGTTGAGCAAGTGAGATCAGATGTTCGAGTCGGGCCGCGCCGTACCCTCCGCCGCGGTCTGTGTAATCGGTCGAGGAGGTAATGACGGTTTTTCCATCAATTGTTCCGATGAAGTCAACGCCG
>DJZU01000016.1 GCA_002448715.1 Candidatus Neomicrothrix sp. UBA6944
CGGTCGTGGGCGTCGCGGTCGGTTCTTCGGCGTTCATCTCGAGTTGAAGCTCGGCGACCTGGTCTGACTCTGTGTTCGAGCAGCTGGTGGCGAGCACCACCACAAGCAGGGCAGTGGTCAGTGCCCTCATTGAGCGGTCTCGCCGGTGAAGCATTGTGGCCCCAGCGTACTAAATCCACCAACGCCACAGGGACCGCTGCTCTTTCACAAACCTGAAAGCTGCAACCGATTTCGACGAGGAGCTGCGTTCACATATCAGGATGGGAGTCCTGTAGCGTCCACACACAACACCCCAGGTCGGAGGCCTAAACCACGATCGGCCCACGATTCAAACGATTAAGGTAGACATTCCTTATCTATGAAAGGTGGAAGTTATGGCTTATATGAGTGGGCTCATCCTTCGGGTAGCAGATGTGGACCGGTTTGTTGCGGGTTGGAATGACTTTGGCAAACAACAGTTCCTAGACCTGGGTGCCACTAGCGCGCGAATTAGCCAAAGTGTCTTTTCTGGTGAAGACGCAGGCAACATAGGGCTAGCAAGTGAGTGGGATTCAATTGATGCTGCCATTGAGCACCCTGCGGCAGTTCGGAGCAACCCAGAGACGGCCGAAATGATGAAAGCAGCTGGGGTGGAGACCTTACGTAGAAGTTTGCTCGTGATTCAAGCAACCCGCGGTTCGCTTGAAGGCAAGTACGGCTCGCTGCTTGTTGGTACGGGTGATCTGGCGACACCGGAACAAACTGAGGAAAACGCTGAGACCTTTTGGGGGCAGATGCAGGAAGGAGCAAACGGTATCCAGTGGCATCAAGCGGTAGCGGCTGGGGCGATGACGGGCGCGTATCTCACAATGACGCTGAGTGACTCTCTGGACGAACTCATGGCGGCAAGCCAGAAAATGTTTGCTCAGCCCGAGATTCAGCAGCTAATGGCATCCCAAAATTTCCAACTCACCGGACGAAACCTGTTCAAGGTACTTGGGTAAATCAAAGGCATTACGTAATGGCCGCCCTTAGGGGCGGTCATTTTTCGTTTACTAAATGCTGGTTCGCAGTTCACAAAGGGTTATCTTCTGCGCCTAAGAGGTTTAAAGTTCAGCGAGAAAGTTGCTGATCGCCTCGTTGACTATTGCAGGATGGGTCATGTTCGGCGCATGAGCAGCCCCTGGCACTCTTACAAGACCTCGACAATCAGACAAACGGCTCTCTAAGTCCTCTGCGGCCTCCATAGGGATTGCCTGATCATCTTCGCCGTGAATAATTAACACGGGACAACTGATCTCACCGATTCGATCAGTCACATCGTCTCGAAACAAGAGTGTTTCGGCTGGTTCTCGAAGTGCAGCACGATCACGAGCTTCCCACTTCATAATCCACTCTTTACTTATTTCGGGATCTCCAATGATCATCCCGGCAACGGTCTCTCCTAACTCACCCAGCGGACCATCAACTTGCCACTGACTGAACATCGCTCCGTAGCCTTCGATTTGCTCTTCGGTAAACGCAGCAGATTCACTATCTATCATCACGATTCCCGAGACCCGGTCTGGGTGAGATAACGCTGCTCTCAGAGAGAGAAAGCCGCCCTGGCTCATCCCTGCGAAAACGGCGCTTTCCACTCCTAGATGGTCCAAGAGCGATACGGCGTCGTCCGCTGAATCCCAATAAGTAAACGACCCATCAACTGGGGTTTCACCGAAACCGCGCTCGTCCCAAGCGATGCACCGATATTCATCCTTTAGTGCTTCCACCTGGGAATCGAACATCGACAGATCCATAAGAAACCCGTGACTGAAAATAATGGCAGTGCCGCCGCCACCGGAATCCGAATAGTTGATCGATTGACCATTTACCTTTGCAATTGGCATGTGTTCCACCTAATTCATTTCGCGAACCCGATTAGCTCGCCGCCCGCAAAATTAATGGCTGTACCCCCACGAGGCGAATCTAACCGTATGGACGGCGCTCCTTCTCTGGTTTCAGGGGTTGCGTTGTTTCTTTGTCAACTTTTGAGGTACGAGTCTCGTAGCGCCCATGTCTCGATATATAAGCGCTGCTACTAACCCCGTCGTCGTAGAGAGCGATAGGGGCTAGTAACTGCCGACCTTTGTAGGGCGACAACCGGTCAGAAGAGCCGTTTGCCCAATACGCGACCGATTGGGTTCAGGTTTTGATCAGCCATCATTGCCTTAACTGCAGGATCAGCGAGGTTTTTGTGAGACGCCTCAAGAATCGCGTCCAGAGAATCACCGGATTGGAAGAGAATTCCAACTCCTGTCATCTCGGCGCCCGCAGTAATTCTGAGTTGCGCCATTCCCCGGGCACCTTTGGAGAGATTTTCCCAAATCACATCGGCATTTGCCTCAAGCGTTGCTTGATCCCGGCCACCTCCGCCTTGGACATAGAACGCTGATCCGTAATCACCGGCTCGCTCTCCACGCTCCACTTCCATTGTCATAAGACTCCGTCGAAGAAGAGTTACTCCAAAGTCTTGCATTAGTGCCGCATAACCGGGATCGGCTTCAAGTTCATCCGCAGCTAAAGCAAAGGCGTCAACGCTGTCCCATTCGCCGGTTACGTTCACGGTTCCTGCAGCTTCACCTCCGAGGATTATGCGCATTCCTTGCACGTCAGAAGCACCGACGCTGCGCATCTTTGGAACCATTGTGTTGTTCATGTGATCGACGAAACCATTGAGATCAGCGACCCTCATCACGCTTGCTTGCCATATAGACATAGTCCACCTCTAGTCATTTTCTACCGGCTCCCACGAGACCGGTCACTGAAAAGCTAGTCCGAAGTGCAAGAGCGATGTCGATTAGCTGGGCATTCCTCTGGTCCTGTGCCCCCGGAAACAACAACTCAGTTCGAAGGCCGCAAGGACAGTCGATTAGAGATGTCTGGGTCAGGGCTTTCTCGGACTTTCTCCCGGGCAGGTCGCGGCGAATCCGAACCCGTGCAACAAACGAACGATATTATTAAGTAACTGGACGACATGACTCACTATCTGTAAGCAGATAGGTGCATGTAGGGGGATCGCAATGGACTATGACATCGTCATTCGAAACGGAACCATTATTGATGGGACCGGCGCCAAAGGCTTCAGGGGTGACGTCGCTATTTCGGACGGTCGAATTGTTGAAGTCGGCGACGTAAACGGCAGCGCTGAAAGAGAAATAGACGCCCAGGGTCAACTAGTAACACCAGGCTTTGTGGACATCCACACCCATTTCGATGGTCAAGTTTGTTGGGACAAAGAAGTAACACCCTCGTCCTGGCACGGCGTTACCACCATTGTGATGGGTAACTGCGGCGTCGGATTCGCTCCAGTTCGACCAGGTACCGAAAACGACCTGGTAGAGCTCATGGAAAGCGT
>DJZU01000077.1:0-52166 GCA_002448715.1 Candidatus Neomicrothrix sp. UBA6944
TTAAAGCAAGTAGTACGCGCAGCGAGTGGTGATGACGCTCGTCCGATTTTGACCGGTGTGTTGATGTCAGCTGAAGATGGTGGATTGCGACTTGTCGCGACTGATTCCTATCGGCTCGCTGTGCGAGACCTACCAGAAGCAACGGTCCTAAGTGAGGGTCAAAAAGTTTTAGTTCCATCTAGAGCTCTCGACGAACTAAGCCGGGTGTTAGGTGATTCTGAAGAAGTGAATGTGAGGTTGGGTGAACGCGAAGTCAGCTTTGATGTGTCCATCGAAGATGGTGGAGTTCAAGTTACAACTCGACTGATTGAAGGTGAGTTTCCTAACTACAGACAGCTAATTCCGAGTAGTTATCCCAATCAGTTGACGATTGGTCGTGAACCGCTATTAGAGGCAGTGCGTCGCGTGAAGTTAATGGCGAGAGACACAACACCACTCAGGATTACCCAAAAGTCTGACTCTGTTGAGTTGATGGCCGTTACACAAGACGTTGGGCAAGCACACGAAGAAGTTGACGCTCAATACAGCGGCGATGAACTCACCGTTGCTTTCAATCCTGACTATCTGATCCAAGGATTGGAAGCTGCGCCTGGAGATGAAGTTATTCTTGAGACGCTAGACGCGTTGAAACCAGCAGTGCTTCGTTCAAGCGAGGGCGGGGACTTCTTATATTTACTAATGCCTGTTCGAGTTTCCTAACCAGTCGTTGAGCCCTTGATTATCAAGCGCCTGTGGCTAACCAACTTCCGTAACCATCATGAAACTGAGGTTGAGTTAAACAACAACACAACACTCGTAGTTGGTTTAAACGGTCACGGGAAAACTAATTTAATTGAAGGGCTGCATCTGCTTAGTGGCGCGCGTTCATTTCGTGGCGCAAAGGTTGATGCCTTAATTCGTTCAGGGCATACCTCTGCTTATGTTCGTGCTGAAGTAGAACAACAAAGTCGAACGTCATTGGTTGAAATTGAGTTCACAACCCAAGGACGTTCTAAAGCGCAAGTAAACAAACAAAAAGTGAAACGATTTCGCGACCTTGGAGACACGGTTCGCTCAGTGGTATTTAGTCCTGATGATCTTGACCTCATCAAAGGTCCGCCGGCAATACGCCGCTCCATGCTTGATGACACAATTGCTATTACCAATCCAGAATTTCGCGCTGTACGAACAGATTTTGATCACATCTTGCGACAAAGAAACAACCTTCTCAAACAAGCAAAAGGACGAATGTCAGTAGATCTTGAAACAAATCTCACGATTTGGAATGATCAACTTGTTAAAGCTGGAGAGTTCATCGGAAACACACGGGAAGAATTCATCAATCAATTTGGTCACTCAGTCACGAATTTTTATCAACAAGTGGCCGGTCGTGATGAACCTGTGATTTTAAAACTCGATGCTGAATGGAGACAAACAGGCCTTGCCGAGGCGCTCCTTAAATCTCATAGTGATGAGGTGCGAAGGGGTATGACGCTAGTTGGCCCGCATCGTGACGATTTACTGATTCTCCTAAATTCACTTCCATCTCGTTCCCACGCGTCCCAAGGGGAGCAAAGAAGTTTGGCACTAGCCCTGCGGCTAGCGACATATCTCTACATTGAAGAAGTGTCAGGAGACCAACCGTTGGTTTTGTTAGACGATGTGTTTTCTGAACTTGATGAGACTCGAGCTCGACGTCTAGTTGAATGCTTACCGAACTCGCAAATTGTTCTAACTTCAGCTACAGGAACTGTCCCGGAGGGTGTCAATCCTACTCAAACCCTCAATATCAGCGAAGGTCAAATTCATGCGCCGTGACCGTAAGGCCGAGGAGCGCGTTAGGGAGCCGCGTTCCATACGCGACGTTCTTAAAAGACTCGTTAATGACTTTGGGGATGGGGGACTACTCTATTTGCTTCACCAACATTGGGAACAGGCAGTAGGCCTTACTGTCGCCGAACATTGTAAGCCTCAAAAAATAGTTGATGGCCACCTCGTTGTTTACGTTGATCATCCCGGCTGGGCAACTGAAATTAAGTATCTAGAGTATGAGCTATTGGAAAATTTGGCCCAGATTGACCCAGAGTTGCATTTTGAGGGAGTCAAAGTTCATGTCAAAGGCATACAAGATAGTTAAATTCGTTCAGAGGCTCTGAGAAGCTATTTAAGAGATTCGACCCTACCTCTTTGGGTCCCCTACTGCTGGTAATGTTTTGCTCACGAAAAGGGGTTAAGTGAGCGACGTTACATATCAGGCAGAAAACATTCAGGTTCTCGAAGGATTAGAAGCCGTCCGTAAACGCCCAGGTATGTATATCGGCTCGACAGGACCTGCCGGGCTGCACCACTTGGTCTATGAAGTCGTAGATAATTCGGTCGATGAAGCGATGGCCGGCCACTGTTCGACTATCCAAGTCACCATTCTTCCTGACGGAAGATGTCGCGTAGTAGATGACGGGCGCGGCATCCCGGTAGATGAACATCCTAAATACCCAGGCAAATCAGCGGCTGAAATTGTTATGACAGTGCTTCATGCTGGAGGAAAGTTCGGAGGCGGCGGCTACAAGGTCTCAGGAGGTCTTCACGGAGTAGGCGTATCTGTAGTTAATGCTCTATCGACTCACGTTGAGCTACAAATCGACCGGGATGGTAAGCGGTGGAAACAAGAGTTCCGTGATGGAGGACAACCGGAAGGTTCAATAACAGAAGAAGGAAACAGTCCCGATTCTCGCACTGGTACCACTGTGACTTTCGCTCCAGATCCCACAATTTTTGACTCCACAGAATTCCGATCTCAAACCTTGCTTGAACGGTTTCAAATGATGGCTTTCCTTAACGCGGGACTAAAAATCGTGTTTCTAGATGAGCGAGCAACTTCTCCAGTTGAAGCGGAATTCCAATATGACGGCGGGATTCGAGATTTTGTGCGCCATTTAAACGACGCTAAGGATCCACTTTTCGAAGATGTGGGATATTTAGCGGCCGCTGAGGAAGGCGACGAAGTCGAAATAGCCTTTCAGTGGAATACCGGTTATCAACTTGATGGTATTCACTCGTTCGCCAATGGGATCAGCACCATTGAAGGTGGGATGCACGAAGAAGGATTCAAAACAGCGTTGACGTCAACTGTGAATCGGTATGCCCGTGCCAAAAATCTTTTAAAGGAAAAAGAAGACAACCTACAAGGTGATGACATTCGCGAAGGTCTCACGGCAATCGTAAGCGTCCGGCTGCAAGAGCCTCAGTTTGAAGGACAAACCAAAGCAAAACTTGGCAACACGTCAATGCGTAGCCTGGTTCAAAAAGCCACTAATGACGCGCTCACCGACTGGCTTGAGGAGCATCCGAAAGAGGCAAAGAGAACCATTGGTAAAGCCATCGATGCTCGCCGCGCCCGCCTAGCTGCACAAAAAGCAAAAAACACGATAAGAAAATCCGCGCTCGCGGGAGCTGGTCTGCCAGGCAAACTCACCGACTGTTCTTCAGGTGATCCGGCTGAAACAGAGCTCTACATAGTCGAAGGCGACTCCGCGGGAGGTTCAGCTAAAGATGCCCGAGACCCTCGAACTATGGCGATCCTCCCTATACGTGGCAAAATCTTGAATGTTGAACGTCTCGGTGGCCGCTTAGAAAAGATGTTCCAAAATACCGAAGTTCAAGCGTTAATTTCTGCGATCGGCGCTGGGGTAGGTGAAGGAAACTTTGACGCTGAAAAGATGCGCTACCACAAGGTCATTTTGCTCTGTGATGCAGATGTTGATGGAAGCCACATCCGGACACTTCTCCTAACTTTCTTTTGGCGACAAATGAAGGAACTGGTCTTGGCTGGGCATGTTTATATCGCTCAGCCACCGCTGTATTCGACCAAAGCTGGAAATGACACCGTTTACCTTAAAGACGATGCTGCTAAATCAGCGTTCCTCAGTGATCGACCAAATCATAAGAGTGAGTTTCAGCGGCTTAAAGGGCTTGGTGAGATGGACGCGGAGGAGCTTTGGGATACAACTATGAATCCCGAGACAAGAACTCTGCTCCAGGTGACGGTGGACGAAGCCTCCATAGCTGACAATATTTTCAGCGTGCTAATGGGGGAGCATGTCGAAAGCAGGAAAGGATTTATTCAAAACAACGCCCATGACGTTCGATTCCTGGATATTTGACAAAGATGACTGATTTGCCACCACCTGACGATGAACTCCATCTCTCGGTACAACCCATAGAAATACAGCATGAGATGGAACAGTCGTTCCTCGATTATGCGATGTCGGTTATCACTGCACGTGCCCTCCCTGATGCCCGAGATGGTTTGAAACCAGTGCACCGGCGGATTCTTTGGTCCATGTTTTCCACCGGCATTCGTCCTGACCGCCCGCATAGAAAATGCGCAACTGTCGTCGGAGATGTCATTGGTAACTATCACCCTCACGGTGATAACGCGATTTATGAAGCCATGGTCAGAATGGGCCAAACGTTTAGCTTGGCCAACACACTCATTGATCCTCATGGCAACTTTGGCTCACCTAGTGATCCTCCAGCTGCGTATCGATACACAGAGTGCCGTTTAACGGATTTGGCGATGCGAATGGTTGAAAGCATCGATGAAGAAACAGTCGATCTCGTTTCAACTTTCGATGGTTCAGGCGAAGAACCGTTGGTGATGCCAGCTCGTTTCCCAAACTTGCTTGTCAATGGAAGCCAAGGCATAGCGGTAGGGATGGCTACCAATATTCCTACCCATAACTTGACTGAAATTATTGATGCGACGCTCCATCTCATTGATCACCCTGATGCCACAGTCAACGACCTCATGGAATTTGTGCAAGGTCCTGATTTCCCGACGGGTGGCCTCATCATGGGACGCGCAGGTCTAACTAGCGCATTTACCACGGGCCGTGGTTCGATTCGAATACGGGCTCGGGCAGAAATAGTCGAGGACGGACGCAACACTCAGATTGTGGTTACGGAGATTCCGTACCAACAATCTGTCGAGAATATTGAACAGAAAATAGCTGATGCTGTTGATCGTAAAATTCTTGATGGAATCCGCGAACTTCGTAACGAGTCGGCGAAAGGTGAGACCCGATTTGTTATAGAACTCAAACGTGACGCCCCAGCGAGCGTTGTGCTGAACAATCTGTATAAACACACCCCGCTGCAAACTAGCTTTGCGGCAAACATGGTGGCGTTGATTGACGGTGTTCCGCGCACAATTAACCTCGCCGATGCTCTCAACGCATATGTTCAGCACCAAGTCGAAGTAGTCACTCGCCGTTCTGAATATCGACTCCAACAAGCAGGAGATCGAGCCCATATTGTGGAAGGGCTTTTGCGAGCGCTTGATCTGATTGATGAGATCATTGCGTTGATACGCGCTAGCGAAGATAGAGCATCGGCTCTTGCTGAGCTTCAACTCGAACCTTTTGAATTTAGTGAGCGGCAGGCAAATCACATCCTCGATATGCAACTAGGCCGCTTAACCCGATTAGGAAGAACTCGCCTTGAGGAAGAGTTGGTGGAGTTACAGGAGCGGATAAAAGAGCTCGAAGAAATTCTGAACAACGACACACAGTTGAGGTCAGTTATCAAAGATGAGCTTTCTGAAGTGCGAGAAGAACACGACACACCCCGTAGATCTCAAATTGTGTTTGACGAAGGGGATATGGAAGTTGAAGACCTGATAGATAACGAACCGGTCGTGATTACTTTGAGCAAAGGCGGCTATATCAAATCAGTGGCTGCTGACACTTTCCGAACCCAAGGACGTGGAGGGAGAGGTGTACAGGGAGCTCGACTAAAAGAAGATGACATTTTGGTCCGAGTGCTGACCACTACAGCCCACTCCTACCTCTTGTTCTTTACCAATAAGGGAAAGGTTTATCGACTCAAGGCATATCAGGTGCCAATGATGGACAGAACAGCAAGGGGAACAGCGGTAGTTAATCTGTTGCAACTAGAACCAGACGAAGTCGTCGAAGCACTAATCGACACCGAAGAATTTGCTGCGGATGAGTTCTTGTTGTTTGTAACCCGTAAAGGGGTAGTTAAAAAAACTGAGTTCACTCAATATGACAAGAATCGAACCAATGGCCTGATCGCTATTAATCTTCGCGAAGGAGACGAACTGGTCCGAGTCATCCAAGTTCGTGGGGGCGATGACGTGCTCTTGGTAAGTAGGGGCGGACAAGCGATCCGCTTTGCCGGTGATCAAGTTCGTCCGATGGGACGCAGCGCTGCTGGAGTGAGAGGAATGAAGCTTCGCCCCGATGACGTAGTCGTTGCAGCGGCAGCGACATCACAAGATGATCAACGACATCTCTTAACAGTTACCGAAGGAGGCTATGGAAAACGAACGCCTATAGATGCTTACCCTAGAAAAGGGCGCGGCACGATGGGCGTGAAGGGCATCAAGCTCACCGAAGCGCGTGGAGCATCTGTCATTGGTGCTCGCATGGTCGATTTAGACGACGAAGTCATCATGGTTTCCTCAGGCGGCGTACTGATACGAACAGCAGTGTCGGAGATTGCAGAGCAACGCAGAGATGCAACTGGAGTCAAGGTAATGAATGTGGGTGAAGAAGAAACGGTTGCGGCACTATCACCAGTCACATTGGACCTTGATGAAATGGCTGAACCCCAATCAGCGTCATAACGTCCGCGACCACCTAACACAGGGTCTGTCATACACTTTGAGGTGTGGATGACTCAGATAAAGCTGACCAAAATCCTCCTCACTCTGATGGAGTTGATGACGAGACATTCGCAAGAGCGGTGGGCTTAGACAACCCGAACGCTGATCAAACCTCAAATCGGAAACGAAGAACAACAGGTGTTGGGAGGCGTTCCAGCGCTAAGCAGGAACGCCGTTCTAGAGAACGGACAGTGGTTCGACGCCCTCCTTCAGGGTCCAAGACCAGTCAGGACAGCGAAATCTCACCCCCAGAAGATGTCACGGGCGTAGTGCCGATCATCGAAGCTGCTGAAAGTACTGCGGTAGAGGCACCGGTCCTAGAAGACACAGATCTTCAGGTGGCGCAGACTTCGATAACCCCCCCAGACACGGACATCACTCTCCCGGACAATAATTTAGGTTGGCTGTCACGTCGGCGAGCACGCGTCAAAAGAACCCGGCGAACGTTACGACATATTGACCCATGGTCCGTGCTTAAAGTGTCCATATTGCTTTACGCCTGCCTATATGGAGCCACGGTATTAGCGGGGTACTTACTTTGGACCGCGGCAGTTCAGTCGGGAGTTATCTCAAACATCGAATCATTTATCGCTGAGGTCGGTTCCTATGAGATTTGGGAGATCAACGGTGACGAAGTTTTCCGTCGAGCAACTGTTATTGGAGCAGTGCTTTTCGTCGCAGGTGTAGCGCTAAATGTTCTCCTCACAATTATTTTTAATTTGATTAGTGACCTTGTGGGAGGCGTCCGAGTGACACTCTTAGAAGAGGACCAGGCACCAAGCGATATACCGTGACGTTGGATACAGCTAGCCAGCGGCGCTACCATCAGAAACTCGTTCGGGGCTATAGCTCAGTTGGTTAGAGCGCACCCCTGATAAGGGTGAGGTCGCTGGTTCGACTCCAGCTAGCCCCACGGTTCGAACGATTAGTCTCGTATTAGAGATTGAAATTTTTAGCGGAGGCAGTTGTGAAAACACTACGCCGAGCGATCTTGGCAATGGGTGTCGGAACGATCGTTGCCGCGATTTTACGACTAAGAGGTTCAGGTGGTGTCCCGCCCCGACAGGGTAAATGGAGACAACTCAGCGGACCGGACTTTCGCTGAAGTGGCGACGGTCGCTGTTATCGGTTGTGGAGTAGTAGGTAAAAGAGTCGCGCGGCAACTAGCGGCGTCAGGGCTAGTTGATCGCCTTATTTTGGGGGCACGTCGACCTCAACGGCTACACGGATTTGTCCGGCAACTAATTGATGTTGACGTCGAAGTAATCGCTCCCGGTCCACTCCCCGAAAGTGATATTACGGTACTGACTCAACCCAGCGGTGGGCATGCGGAACTAGCGGAAGAAGCTATTAGCAACGGCTCACATGTTGTGTCCGTTTCAGAAGCTATCGACGATGTTGAGGCACTTCTGAACCTCGATGCACTTGCGACTAAGGCTGAGCGAGCGGTAATTATTGGCGCTGCCTTCTCGCCGGGTATGAGCTGTCTACTAGCGCGCCATTGCGGTCAGCGATTCGATGAAGTTCAGGAAGTTCATGTTGCTCGAATGGGTACCGGGGGGCCAGCCTGTCAACGACAGCTGCACCGAGCTCGGACGAAAGATGCCATTGAGTGGCGCGACGGAAGCTGGGCTAAACGCCCAGGTGGAACTGGGAGAGAACTCGTTTGGTTCCCCGACCCGCTGGGTGCCAGAGATTGTTATCGGGCTGCACTCCCTGACCCGCTGTTGTTAGCAGCAAATTTTTCAGATGCTGACCGCATCACGGCCAAAGTTTCAGCAACTCGAAGAGACCGTCTGACTGCATGGTTACCAATGCTGAGACCTCCTCATAACGACGGTGGTCCAGGTGCAATCCGAGTAGAGATGCGTGGAACTCTCAATGGCGTCCAAGCAACAGAGGTCATCGGAGCGATTGATTACCCGTCAGCGGTATCCGGAGCTTTGGCATCTATCTCCGCAGAATGGTTACTGGCAGAGGCGCTGCCACACGGTGCGTGGAGTTTAGGAATGCTTGATGATCCTGTCCCGTGGCTGCAAGAACTAGAGCTAAGAGGCGTGACAGCGGCAGTCTATGAGGGGATTTCAGCAGCTTAATTTTCAGAATCACCCCGAATGATTCTGGGGTAATGACTCTGACGACCGAGAACCATCACATGTCGTTATATCCTCAGCGGAGGTGAACATCGTGATACTTGCCGCAATTCCGAGTCCGTCGACGAATTCAATTCAAATCGGAGCATTTGAGTTGAGAGCCTACGGTTTAATGATCGCTCTAGGTGCCTTGTTGGCCGTGTGGATAAGTAGCCGTCGATACGAATCATTAGGAGGGGATCCGGCGATAGTTCATCGGATGGCGACTTGGGCGATTCCCGCCGGAATTGTTGGCGCTCGCCTGTACCACGTCGCCACTGACTTCAACCGATTTCAAGATAACTGGTTAGAAATTCCACAACTCTGGAAAGGGGGCCTTGGAATTTGGGGAGCAATAGGGGGAGGAGCGCTAGTTGCTTGGTGGACGGTGCACCGCGATGGTGGTGATGTCGCAGCCGTATTTGACGCCACAGCAGTGGGGATTCCAGTAGCGCAAGCAGTGGGACGACTCGGTAACTGGTTCAACCAAGAACTGTTTGGTCAACCAACAAACTTGCCTTGGGGCCTTGAGATTCAGGCGAACAAACGGCCTTTGGGTTACACAGAGTCACCAACCTTTCACCCAACTTTTCTTTACGAAGCGCTTTGGAACCTCGGCCTGGCGGCCTTTATTGCATTTGCTGTCCCGAGACTTTTCCCAGGTCTTAAAAAGGGTTACACATGGGCCGTGTATGTTGCCGGATACACAGCGGGGAGGCTTTGGATCGAGCTACTTCGAGTCGACGAGGCAACCAAATTGTTTGGTGTGAGGATCAATGTCTGGACTTCACTTGTAGTTTTGGTCGCTGCTGTGTTTCTTGTAATTAACGGTCTACGAAATAACCACCCTGAAGGTCATCGAAAAACAGCTGAAAGTGTTCCACACTGAAGTGGGAGGCCCCACAGCGGGTCGATCGACCTGACCAATAGGGACACCTTCCAGAATGCGAATAGTTGTAAGCGGCTATGGAGTAGATGCAAGCGATTCACCTTTACGATCTCGGATAGCCGATCCGTTGAGGTTTTTAGGGCATGAGGTCGTAGCTGTTGCGCCGACCGAAGCTGCTATCAAATGGGGATTGAATCGTTACTGCCCAGAAATACTTGTAGTAGTTCCCTCAGCCGGCAGCCCCGACAGGAGCAAAATTCGAACGTTGACCGCAGAGAGTGGAACTGTGTCCGTGTGCATGCACACAGGCCCAACAGAAGTCAAGGTATCCACAGATTTCACTGAGTTGGATGATGACCTTCGTGAATATGACCTCGTTACCGTTCCAGATCGAGACATATTTGAGGAATATTCCACTCTTGGTACGTATCGACTTTCATTAATGGAACCAGCGGCTCACCCTCCAGCACTAATGGACTTTGTTCCATCAACTCGGGCTGGAATGTTGCTTATAGGAGATGCGAATCCGGCCAACGTCGATGCTGTCGCATCGCTCGATCATCTTGAGGACTTACTGGTAATGGGGGAGGGGTGGTCTGAGTTGCCCTTAGAAATCACGATCGTAGAACCGTTACCCCTACCAGACCGTGCCTCACTCCTCGCAGGGGTTGATCTCTTGATCGAGTTAGAAACAGCTCTTTCCTACCAGTCAGCTATTCGACGCTCACATTTAGAGCTAGGTCTTTCTGATGGTGTGTATGAAGCAGCAGTTGTAGGCACTCCCTCGTTGGTTCAGGGAAGACCCGCAGTCCCTCAAGTGTTTACTCCAGGAGATGAAATCTTCGTTTATGAGTCACTCAATGATTTGTCGGACTTAGTCCCGTTGCTTTTGGCTGATCCCAAGGAGCTGCGGAATGTCGGTGAAGGTGCTTGGTCACGAGTAACTGCTGACCACACATGGGCTCAGAGATGGCGAGCTTTTCTAGAACCATGGGTTAGTGACCCCGAAATTGGGCGCGACGAAGAAATCCGATATTCCAGTCCAACTCGGTCACTAAGTAAGGCCAGCTGAACTGCATCTAGTGAGCAGTGTGTTGCTGAAGTAACTCGGTAAACCGTTCGCGCGAAATATTGCCACCGGAGAGAATTACCCCGACGCGTTGTCCTACCGGTTGGACTTCGCCGCTTAACAAAGCGGCTAAAGCACATGCTCCACTAGGTTCCACAACCTGTTTCTGGTAGCGGAATAGCCAATCCATGGCATCAAGTATTTGCGCATCACTCACGGTCGCTACATGAGTGACGTGGCGTCGCATTATTTCGAAAGTGTGAACCCCCGGAGACGTAGTTTGCTGCCCATCTGCGATCGTCTCTGGCACTGCAATTTGAACGATCTGACCCTGTTGAAGTGACATTTGCACATCGTTCCCTGCAGCTGGTTCGACACCGACAACCTGACAATCAGGGTTTTGTCGGTGTGCTGCTAACGCACTGCCAGCAATAAGCCCTCCACCTCCAACGGAGATGATGAGTTGATCCATAGCACCCGATTGATTGAAGAATTCCTGAACACATGTTGACTGACCGGCAATAACCTCCAAGTGGTCAAAAGGAGGAACGAGTGTCAATTCTCTCTCGTCACGAATCTGTGCTGCGACATCTTCTCTACTTTCGACATAACGGTCATAGGAAATAATTTCAGCGCCATAATCTTCTGTCGCTGAACGTTTAGAAGCTGGAGCGTCGTAAGGCATAACGATCGTCGCTGGGACACCAAAGAGTTGGGCAGCTCGGGCGACAGCTTGAGCATGATTTCCGGAAGAAAACGAGATGATTCCCCTCTCACGTACTTTGGCGTCCAGCGCGGCAATCGCGTTGAAGGCTCCACGGAATTTAAAGGCGCCCGTGCTCTGCAAGTTCTCCGCCTTGAGATGGACTTCAGCTCCAACATGATTATCAAGCAAACGAGATCTCAGTACTGGAGTTTGCTTGACGACGCCTTTCAGGCGACTCATTGCAGCATCCAGATCTATCTCAGCAGACACTGACATCTCCGCAGTGGCGACTCATGCGAAACAATCGAAAAGCTCCTGGATTGCATGCATTTGCCCACCACTAGTGCTGGACGGCACCAAAATAGGTGTCTTACATCCCTGGTCGAACCATTCCTCCACGCCTTCTCGAACCTCATCCTGAGATCCATAAAGAGTCGCGTTTGAAAGCCATGCGTCAGTCATACAAGTCATAACGCGTTCACGATCTCCGTCATTAAGAGCTGATTCAATACCTTCCATTTCTTCGACATAGCCTGCCTGTTTCCAATAGTTGCGGTAATTCGGTAAGGCGACATATCCCTGAAGGGTTTTCCTATTACGGGCCGCTCCAGCTTCTCGATCGGGGTCGATCACCGTGGGAATCATGTTCCCAATAAAAAAATCACTGTTCTGAATATCTTGGGGAATGTCAGCGACTGAATTGTTGAAATCGTTCCGACTGGCGTTAGCCCATACTGCCCCAGCGCCGATGTCCACCGACAGCTCGACCATTTTTCGCCGCAAGGTAGCTAGAACGATTGGAGGTAATTCACCATGATGGGAAGCGGCTTGCTGCATCTCTGCGACGTATTCGCGAATATCAGCTAATGGTTTACCGGGCGTGATCCCTAAACGTTGATGGACCGGGCCATGAGTCACACCGATCCCAAGACGAAAGCGCCCATTGCTGATCTCATGAATAAACGCTGCCGTAGCAGCAAGATCTTCGGGATTGCGGAAATAAATAGGTTGGACCGAAGTACCAAATGTTATTTCGTTGGTTACTGAAGCAATTGACTGGCATAAGGCGACGCAGTCGCCCATAGATGGACAATAAATACCTGTAAAACCGCGGCGCTCGATTTCAGCTGCTATTTCGAGTGTTTGCTGACGTCGACCATGTACTGCAGCTAGGGAAATCGCTGGCATAGTCATTCGCATGCCTCCTTCGTAGGAATGTTCATTTCATAAAAACTTGGTCTCTTGATCATGCCTGGAAATTCATTTGTTTGCATGGTCCGCAACTTTACGATTCCTTGGGTACCCTCAGATATTCGTTGGGGCTGTAGCTCAGTTGGCTAGAGCACCTGCTTTGCAAGCAGGGGGTCGTCGGTTCGAATCCGATCAGCTCCACAAAGAAAATGTGTTACTGGCCTTTGAGTGCGGCCTTCGAAAGAATTACCTGTTGCGAATTTGGATTGAGGGGCTGATCATCGTTGTCTTCAGAAGAGCGCTCGCTAGAACTACCAAAAGTTTCAGCTAACGCTTGGAAGATTCTCTTAGCGACCTGCTTGACGAATTTCGTGATTGGGCTTGATTTATCAATCACGAATGTCGCTATCCCGAATATTCAGAGCAGTTTCCCAACGGCAAGTACCGCTGATATTTCGTGGTGTCTAACTTTCTACATGCTCACTTATGCGGGGGCATTAATCGTGAGTGGTCGTTGGGCTGACCAATTTGGGCGTGTGCGAGTGCTCAACGGTGGCTTCATCTGTCTAATCATCGGATCCAGTCTTTTGATTCTGGCTCCGACTGTTCCGTTATTAGTTGTAGCCCGAGGATTAATCGGCGTCGGAGCGGCTATGGCGGCTCCAGCGTCTCTCGGCATAGCAATTGCGGCGTGGCCTGCTGAACGTCGCGCGACTGCAGTGACAATTTGGAGTTCGACCCTGGCTCTTTCTTCTGCTGTGGGGCCCGTAATTGGCGGGTTTGTAATTGAACTCAGTTCTTGGCGCTGGGCGTTCGCCCTGAACATTCCTATTGGAATCATCGCTCTGATCTGGGGGGTGCGAGTGCTACCCGAAAGCGATCGTGATCCGAACGCGCGTCGACCTGATCTTGTTGGCTCGGTACTCATCACCGGGACCACTTCTGGCTTAGCTTTATTAATTGTCAAAGGGAATGAATGGGGATGGTCGTCTGTGGGCATCCTTGTTCTGATCGCCTTGACCGTTGTGGGAACAGGTTTTCTTGTCCGCCGCGTTATGCATCATGCAGATCCTGTCCTTCCAAGGCCTTTGCTGGCTGTGCCATCATTTCGAGTTGCCATCTCGTCGCTGTTTTTGTTCGGACTTGGGTTCTTTTCCTCAATGTTGATGGTTGTCCTTTACCTAGATGAAATAGCGAATTATTCGACTGTCAGGACAGGGTTCGGAATAAGTGTCCTTGCAGTCATGGCTTTCACTACTGCGAATTTCTCTGGTCGATTGGCAGACCGTTTCGGTTATCGGCGAGTCGCCATCCCGGGGATGTGTTTGTTTGTTTGTGGTTGTCTGTGGCTCTACCAAAACGCTGGAAGCAATCCCACTTTCTTTATAGACGTCTTCCCCGCCTTACTGCTTCTTGGTTTAGGAATTGGATCCGGCCCAACGTTGTTATCGGCAGCTTCGGTGTCGGAAGTGGATCCGGGTGACTTCAGCGTTGCTGGGGCTGTGGCACAAACCTCTCGCCAACTATCAGGTGCTATAGGCATCGCGTTAGCGGTAGCTATCATTGGTGGCTCGGCGGACCCGAGTTCCTTTCGAGCTGCTTTCCTGTTTTTGGCAGTAGTGGTCATTGCAGCTGTTGCGGTTGCTTCAAGACTTCGGCCTGCTAGCTGATCAACAAATACCTCAGCGCTTGGTGCGGATTTTGCTGCAAATCTGCAATGAAAGTTGGAGCTTTACCAGCATTGTTTTCTGCCTGAGAGAGTTCTTTCGGATGACTTGTTAACGCCATTGAAACAGGGTCGAAGCACCCTGGAAAAAAGATAGTGACCTTCGCTTAACCCTTCCTTGACGGATTGGAAACAAGCCCCTTTTACATTGCGTCTTGTTCGTGCGTTCAGGAAGGAAAAAATGAAACGCAAACTAATTATTGCTGTCGTCGGAGTTCTCGGCGGCCTATTTCTATTTGCTGGACCAGCAACTGCAGATGGTCACGACCCAGACGCAGCCGCGGCAGCGGTGCAAGCGGTAATGGACAACCTTTGGGTTTTCCTCGCCGGGGTACTCGTTTTCTTGATGCAGGCAGGTTTCGCGATGCTCGAATCTGGCTTAACCCGCTCGAAAAATGTCGGCAACATCATGGCGAAAAACCTTGCTGATGCTGCGATTGGGATTATGGCGTTTTTCCTCGTTGGTTATGGCCTTGCATATGGTGGCGACTCAGGCAGTGGCGACTGGTTTGGTTGGGGTTCATTCGCCCTTAGCGGTGTCGACCTCTTCGACATAAGTGATGGACTTAGCGGCGCCACAGACTTTTTCTTCCAAGCTGTTTTTGCTGCCACCGCTGTGACGATCGCTTCGGGAGCGCTTGCAGAGCGCACCAAATTCAGTACATATCTGATTTTCAGTCTTGTTACCACAGCACTTATCTACCCGATTGTTGTCCACTGGACATGGGGTGGGGGTCTAATTGCTCAAATAACAATCGGCGATGCTGTGTATAGCGATTTTGCAGGCTCCACCATTGTCCACAGCGTAGGGGGCTGGTTAGCGTTGGTTGGAGCGTTGATGGTCGGTCCACGCATAGGAAAATACGGCGCCGACGGAAGCGTGCGCACAATCCCAGGACACAACATCACACTTGCGATACTAGGCGTCTTCATATTGTGGTTTGGTTGGTTTGGATTCAACCCAGGTTCCGAGCTGGCAGCTGACAACTGGGTAATGTTCGTAGCCCTGAATACAGCGCTATCTGCCTGCGCTGGAGTTATCGGTGCTACGGCATTCAACTGGCTACGGACTGGGAAACCAGATATCGCTATTGCAGGTAACGGCGCTTTGGGCGGCCTAGTCGGCATCACTGCAGGCTGTGGGACAATGACCCCCTGGGGCGCGGTGCTCACAGGCCTTATAGCAGGCTTTGTAGCAGTTGCTGCCGCTAATTTCGTAGAACGGAAACTCAAAATTGACGATCCAGTCGGAGCATTTGCTGTCCACGGAGCCTGCGGTATTTGGGGAACTTTAGCGGTTGGCTTATTTGCAAAATATGACGATGCGTTCCTGGGTCGCGACGACGCGGGATTGTTTTATGGAGGGGGCGTAGACCAAATCGCCATGCAAGCAATTCTGGTCCTCATTGTTGCTGCCTGGACGATTGTGACCGGTCTTATTGTGTTCGGCGCTCTCAAACGTTCTATGGGCCTGAGGGTGTCGCCAGAAGAAGAAATCGCAGGACTGGATGTTTCAGAACACGGAGGTCCAGGTCTCGCACTCGACGATGCTGTCACGGGAGCAACCCCCGGAATCGTGACAGGAGGTGGAGGTCGTTAGAGGTAACTCCTTCTGGTTTGGGGCTCTCGGTGCACATACATTTCCTTCCCGCACCGGGAGCCCTAATTAGTGCATGGGTGCCTGCGTTGATTGCCCCAGAACCATCGACGTTGCTTAAAGCAATTGTCGCGGTTTACTAGTTATTGGTGGCTAAAGACAGCGAGTGTCCGTTTGGAACTACGCTCCCGGCGTGACCAAAGCCACTTTCAATCTTCATCAACAGCACCATGTGGGCTTGGTAGATTCTCGCATCTTTGGCGGGTTTTTAGAGCACATGGGTCGAGCTGTCTACGAGGGAATATTCGACCCCCCATCGGTGCAAGCTGATGAGTTTGGGTGCCGAACAGATGTCGTTGGCGCTTTAAGTGAGCTTGATTTCACCGTTATGAGGTACCCGGGCGGAAATTTTGTTTCTAATTATCACTGGCGAGATGGCGTAGGGCCTGTTGATGAACGCCCAACTCGTCGTGAATTGGCCTGGGGGACAATAGAACCAAACACCTTTGGCACGAACGAGTTCTTGTCATTATGTGAACGAACGGGATGGTCCCCTATGTTTGCAGTGAACCTAGGCACCGGCACGCCTGAAGAAGCCGCTGACTGGGTGGAGTACACGAACGGTAATCCGACTACGGAACTTGGTAGACAACGTGCGAAAGATGATCCGATGTCGGTGCAACCGGTCCCACTGTGGTGTTTGGGTAATGAAATGGATGGGCCGTGGCAAATAGGACACATGTCAGCTGCTGAATACGGGACTAAAGCACGGCAGGCAGCGCACATGATGAAACTCGTTGACCCCACGATTGAACTGGTCGTGTCAGGCACATCTCTACCCGAAAGTTCGACATACCTCGCTTGGGATCAGATCGCGTTGGAGTCAGTGGGAGGCTTCGCCGATTACTTATCTACTCACCGATATCTAGACAACTACTCGGGAGACACTGCAGCGTTTTTGACCTCGGGAGTTGCGATCGATCGACAAATTGCTGAAATTGATTCCGTATGTCGTTATGTCGCTGGGAGACGACGCTCTAGTAGACGACCATTCATAGCGTTTGATGAATGGAACGTCTGGTATCGAACTCGAAATCGAGCAGGAATGTGGGCCGATGGGCAATTCCCAGCGCACTTAGTGGAAGAGGTCTACGACCTTCAGGACGCTCTGGTATGCGCCCAGTTCTTGATGAGTTTTATTCGGAACGCTGATGTCGTGAAAGTCGCCAATCTCGCACAAATTGCGAATGTGATTGCACCTGTCCTCACAAACGGCGACAACTTGCTTCGACAAACTATTTTTGAAGCTCTAGCAATGTTCGTAGGGCGACGCACTGGAAATTCGTTGCGCTTGGGCTATCGCGGACCGGTAATACCTTCGCCTGAATTTGAATCCGTAGCGATGGTGGATGGCGCCGCAATATTGAATGGAGACAACGAGCTATATGTTTTCGCGGTAAATCGTTCCGTTGATTCCAAAGTGGAGTTGACGGTTGAGTTGTCGGGTTCACATCTTGAGCCCGTTTCGTGTGATCTCTTGCATCATTCGGATCCAACAGCGCAAAACACTTGGGACAGCCCTGACTTAGTTCGGCGGTCGGGAATGGAAATGTCTAGTGGTCCGGCTCTTATGGTCGAACTCCCGCCGCATTGTCTTGTTGCTATGACCCTAAAGGTCTCATAAGGGAGGATTGGAAGTCCTAAAAGGGGACGCTTAAGTTAGAGCGTGTGAGGAAACGGATCTGGCGTTTTGCTTTTCTTATCATTGTCGTCGCTTACATCTGGGCGGCAGCGAGAGCGATCCTCTAGCCAGTCGTACCCTAAAGAGTGACTAGCGTTCTTCACGGCGGTAGGCCAGCCCCAACCCAAACGGGGCGGGAGAAGGCCTTTTGCGCGCTTGTATGGAAATTACAAGAAGGATCACGAGTGTGAGTACATAGGGGAGCATTGAAAGAATAATTGGCGAAAAATCGACGCCGAATGTTTGTAAACGCGTCTTCAATGCAAGAGTGCCACCAAAGATCAAAGCACCAATTCCTACACGTCCCGGACGCCAGGCTCCGAAGATGACCAGCGCGACAGCTATCCAACCTCTTCCCGCAGTGAGCCCTTCTGCCCATTGAGGGGTAATACTTAGTGTCAAATATGCTCCGGATGCCCCAGCCAAGGCGCCACCAGCGGCGACAGCTGACAGTCGTAGACCCAGCACCGAATGACCGGCAGAGTCCGTAGAAGAAGCTGATTCGCCTGCAGCTCGCAAAGCGAGGCCGAGCCGCGTACTTGACAGAACAAAGCTCACTGTAATTCCCATTAGAAGAGCTAAATAAACAATTGGAGCCTGGCTGAAGAAAATTGGCCCAACCCAGGGCAGATCCGACAGGCCCGCCCATTCGACGGGAACTAACTCGGCGCCTGGAGGCAAACCGACGTAATCCTTGCCCAAATATGCAGCGAGCCCTAGGCCCAAGATAGTTAGTGACAAACCAGAAACAACTTGCTCAGCACCTAACCCCACCGTAAAGAAACCGTGAACTGAAGCCAATATCGCGCTGCTTAACATCGCAACTAATAACGCAGCCCAAGGGTTCTTCAGTTCGACTCCAGCTATGAACGCGGTTACAGCGCCAACTGCCATCATGCCTTCAACACCAAGATTGAGCACACCTGCTTTCTCAGCCAAAAGTTCACCTAATGCGGCGAGATAGAGCAGTGCACCGAAAGACACTGTCGCAACAAAAAGCCCAATGAGTGATGCTTCAGTCATCGCTTAGCTCCCTGTTCGTAGAACGCGCGTCAGTGTCTAGAACAACGCGGTAACGGCTAAAGACGCCTGCTCCTATGGCTCCAAACAAAACGAAGGCTTGCAAGATTGTGGAAACGGAAGAAGAGACGCCCAGGGTTTGGATGCTCTGTCCCCCAATTTGTACGGCTCCAAAGAGTAAAGCTACGACAGCAACACCCGATGGACGCATCAATGCCAGGGCAGCAACGATGATGCCAGCAAAACCGAACCCGTTCGAAATAGTTTCAGTTAGACGATCAGCTGTACCCGTGAGTTCAACGCCGCCTGCTAGCCCTGCAATAGCGCCACTCAAGACTAGAACCGTCAGTACTTTTTTGGATAGAGAAATTCCGCTGTAACGGGCCGTAGCTTCCGAAGATCCAGCAATCCTTAATTCATAGCCCCACGCGGTGTAACGGACTGCCACTGAAGCGATGACGATAACAGCGGCCGCGATCAGAAGACCGAAATGTGCTCTGCTGAACAATGTAGGTAAGCGAGCCTGGTCAGGAAGCATAGGTGCCAGTGGAAAATTGTAGGAGTCGGGGTCTTTCCACGGGCCGTGTATGAGCCATTGGACCAGGCGAATTGCGACCTCATTCAACATCAACGTCGTGATGATTTCATTAACGCCAAGTTTTGCTCGGGCTAACGCTGGGCCAAGCGCCAGAATGCCTCCACCGCCTAGAGCGGCAATGAGCATCATTGTGATTAGGACGATGCCAGGCCAATCCCCACCGATTCGTGCAACCCATGCAGCAGCGATAGCACCTGCCATTATTTGACCTTCGGCACCAATATTCCAAAGCCCCATCGATCCCGCTACTGCCACTGCGAGTCCTGCTAAACCAAGAGGTACTGCCCGGTTGATGGTCACTGCCCAAGCATCAGGATCTCCGAGTGAGGCTTCGAACATACGGGAGTAGATCTTCAGTGGTTCGTGTCCGGCAGCGAGTAGGAGCACTGTTCCAACAATGAGAGCGATAAGCAGTCCAGTGCCAAAAGCAAGTGGCTGACCGCCAGGTAATGGCTGTTCTCGAAGACTTAGTCGTGGTCGTCTCATGTATCAGTGATTGCCTGTCCATCAGAGAGCATTGCCATTCCAACTTCATCCCGCGACGCAGTTCGAGGATCAAATTCGCCTCGAATGACGCCACTTTCCATGACCAGAAGTCGATCAGTAATGGTTAATAGCTCATCTAAGTCTTCAGAAATCATGATCACAGCAACACCGGAATCTCTTTGTTGGATAAGTAGTTCTTGTATTGCTTTAACGCCTTGGACATCAAGGCCGCGTGTTGGCTGCGAAGCGACCACTACCGATGGTTCTCCATCGAGTTCTCTACCAACTAACAAGCGTTGAAGGTTGCCCCCTGAGAGCGCTGCAATAGGGCCTTCAAGGTCCGCCGATCTAACACCAAATCGGTGAACGATGTCTTTGCAATATGACAGTGCCTTCTCAGCCAAGATGAACGGGCCGCGGCGTTGCTGACGGTAGACCCGCAGAATGGCGTTATCGGTTATAGACAGTCTTGGGGCTAACCCCACTCCTAGTCGATCTTCGGGTATGTAGGCGAGCCCGGACTTAAATCGAAATTGGGGACTGGCTGTGGTGATGTCGGCTCCGTCCATCAACAACGAGCCAGTAGTGGAAGGTCTCAACCCTGCAATCACATCGGCTAACTCACGCTGGCCGTTACCAGCGACACCAGCGATACCCACGATTTCACCAGAGTTAACTTGAAAAGTGAGATTGGAGAAGGCTTCAAGCCCCCGATCTCCTAAGGCGCTCAAACCGTCAAGTTCTAACAGAGGAGCGCCAGGAGTGCTGGGACTGGGTCGGTCAGTGCTACTCGCGGAAGTGCCGACCATTAATTGCGCTAGTTCTCGCTGGCCGGTTGATTCAATCGGTAGGGCACTAGCGACAGTCTTTCCTTGTCGAAGAACGGTTGCCTCATCGCAGATTCCAGAAACTTCGTGCAACTTATGACTAATAAAAATTATCGATCTGCCGTCGTTGGCCATTTTTGTCAAAATATCGCCGAGTTCACCAACTTCGCTTGGCGTCAGTACCGTCGTCGGTTCGTCAAGAATTAATACTTGAGCGTTGCGCCAAAGAATTTTTAAGATCTCAACCTTTTGACGTTCGCCCATAGAGAGTTGCCAAAGTGGCTGTGAAGGATCGACTTTTAGTCCGAAACGTTCAGCTAGTTCTGACACCTGCAACTCGACCTGTCGGGTTCGAAGCACTGTCGCGGCTGATCCTAGAACTACGTTTTCTGCTACCGAGAAAGAGGGAATTAGCCGGAACTCTTGATGAACCATTCCTATCCCAGCACTGAGAGCGTCAGCGGGGTTCCGGAAGTGGTGAGATTGACCGTGGATCTTAAGTTCGCCGCGATCTGGTCGATAAACCCCGGCCAGAATATTCATTAGGGTTGATTTTCCAGCCCCGTTTTCTCCTAGAAGTGCGTGGATGGTCCCTGTTCGTACGCTCAGGTTAACTCCCGCGTTTGCTGTCACCCCGGGGAAGGATTTCCAAACGTCGGATAGCTCCACCGCCAATGTGGAGTCGTTGGTCGAAGAGGGAGCCTGGTTCATAAAACAAGATTCTGTTTGCGAGAACGCGATAGCGGCGCCGACGTGGATATTCCGCGCCGACGCCGCTAAACGTTGTTCTTAGATTGGCTAAATCAGCCTGTGGATCCGATTACGCCTTCGACGAAGAACATCATGCCAAGCATTGATCCATCGTCCATGACCTCACCAGCTCCAAGGACTTGGTTGCCGTCTTGGTCGTTGATGGGGCCAGTGAATGGGTGCAGGTCTCCGGCGATGATTGCCGCCTTTGCGTCCATAACCATGTCGACTACTGACTGATCAACATCGCTTGCTATAGGTGCAAGGTCGACGATTCCCTCAGCCATCGATCCCCAGTAGGCAGACGGTGAATAGTTACCGGCTTTAGCGTCGTTAATGATCTCTGCGTAGCGTGGACCCCAATTCCAGACCGGAGCGGTCAGGAAGGCATTTGGAGCAAAAGCGCTCATGTCAGAGTTATAGGACACCCATCGGGCACCGGCAGCTTCAGCTTTCTCGCCTGCCGCTGTTGAGTCCTGGTGCATCGCTATGACATCTGCGCCTTTATCCAGTAATGCTTGAGCAGAGTCGCCCTCGACTGCTGGATCGAACCATGTGCTAGTCCAAATGACTTCGACCTGAGCGCTGGGGTTAGTGGCTTGCACACCAAGAGTGAATGCGTTAATTCCTCGGATGACTTCAGGGATTGGGAAGGCTGCGACATAGCCAATTAATCCTGAGCTGGTTGCAGAACCTGCGACCATTCCTGAGAGGTAACGAGGCTCGTACATTCGTCCGAAGGTGTTACCAAAGTTAGTTTCATTCATTTTGTAGCCAGATACGTGTTCGAAAACAACGTCTGGGTATTCATCAGCAAGCGACAACATGTCATCCATGTACCCAAAGGAGGTACCGATGATTACGTTGTAGCCCTGATCAATGAAGTCGCGAACATAGTTCGCGAAATCTGCTGTTCCTTCTGGGACTGCTTCAACGTACGCGGTTTCTACACCGGTCTCGCTTTCAGCGTATTTTCGACCTTCGTCATGAGCGTAAGTCCAGCCGGCATCCCCAACTGGTCCCACGTACACAAACGCAGCTTTTGTATCTTCACCATCGTCGCCACCGCAACTGGTGAGGACAAAGCCCAGTCCAATACAGACCGCTAGCAGTGCTGCAATCTTCCTCCGCATTTCTACCGCCCTATCTCTAAGTGTTTCGACATCGAACCCCCGCATCATGCCACACTCTGAGAGATTGATGAGCCCTTAGAGCCAAGAGTTAACAAAGAAAGTTGTTTACTCAGAAATGTTTTTAAAAGGGCTACAAATGTAGCCACGGAGCGGTGTTTAAGAGTTGCTGCCCCAGTCGGCAAAAGCGTCAATAGTTGCGTATACGTCACCAAGTGGGTACAGAACCGGTGATGTGCAACCATTCGCCATATAACCAGCGACGGCCTCTTGAGCTTCCGCGGGTGTTCCTGAAGCAGTCAACATTTGGACAATTTCATCGGGGACCAATTTTGCTGCCGCTTCCACCTGCTCATGAGTAGCTGGCCAGGTCAAAATTTGTCCCACATCGTCAAGCAATGACTTAGGAACACCAGATGCTTCCATTATGTGGGGTTGCTGTCCTAGGTATTGAGCGACCATATTTCTCGCCATGCTGAGTGCAGTGTCCCGATCTTCATGGACAGAGCACACAACTAGCTGGGGACGGTCAATCTCGTCTACAGATCGTCCAACTTTCTCCGCTCCTTTCTGCAATGCGTCCATAGCCCGGTTGTTGTAGTCAGGAGAAACGAGGTAATTCAAAACTACGCCATCAGCAATTTCACCCGTCAACTCCATCATTTTCATACCAGTTGCACCGATGTAGATTGGGACGTCCTTAGGTCTGCGTTCCTGGTACACGTAATCCAGTTCAACTCCGTCAAGATGAACAAATTCTCCCTCAAAGGTGACGGTTTCGTTCGCGAGCAGAGCGCGCACAACTTCCACAACCTCACGCATGACTCGCAAAGGTCGATCGCGCGAGACGCCGACTTTTGTAGCTAGTGGATCCCACCAAGCGCCCAAACCGCAGAGAATTCGACCAGGAGCTAAGTCGTCAAGCGTCGCAAACATTGAAGCAAGACGTGCTGGATTTCGTGTCCAAACATCGATGACTCCCGAACCAATCTTGATTCTTTCAGTTGACGCTGCAAAGGCAGCCATTGGCACGGATGCTTCTCTCACCAATCGAGAATCCGCCTGCCAAACTGCGTCAAATTCCCGCTCCTCGGCGTATTTGGAGAAGTTGATTCCTTCGGAAATAGCATGTGCGTCCTGGAGGTATAGAGCGGGTCTAGTCACAAAATCTCCAATGTTTAGGTGCAGAGTGCACACTAACGAAATATCGAGCTAACAGGAATCACTAGCTATTTTGGGACCGAATCGGGTTCAATAAACACATGGAGTTGCCATCCCAACCATCGGTCGTGATCAACGGCACTCGCCTTCTGGCGCGCATAGCGGAACTTGCGCAAATTGGAGCGATTGAAGGTACTCAAGGCTGTTCCAGGTTGGCATTTACCGACGCCGACCGTGAAGGCCGAGATCTCGTGGTTACGTGGATGACCGATCTGGGCTTAACAGTCACCGTTGACGCGGTTGGAAATGTCATCGCTTCAACCGGTAACGCTGGCGCTGCTGGAGCTGTAATGGCAGGTTCGCACATCGACACAGTTGGGACTGGAGGCCGTTTTGACGGCAACCTTGGTGTTCTTGCTGGCCTAGAAGTCATTGAAGCGACTCTCGCTGCTGATATTGACGTTAAGCGACCGCTTGCTGTGGCCTTCTTTTCCAACGAAGAGGGTTCTCGTTACCCACCGGACATGATGGGAAGCCTTGCCTACGTGGGGGGAATGAGCGTTGAGTCTGTTCTCGAAGTAGAAGGAGCCGACGGGACAATCGTCGGAGACGAATTAGAACGAATTGGGTACCGAGGACCAGCGCCATGTCCTGGAGCTGTCCCTCACGCCTTTGTTGAACTACACATCGAACAGGGACCAGTCCTAGACAACGAAGAGATCCAAATAGGAGTCGTCGAAGGAGTACAGGGGATCTCGTGGACGGAGCTCAAATTTGTTGGTCAATCCAACCACGCTGGTACAACACCTATGGCGCTTCGTCGTGATCCAATGGCAGTTGCCGCTGAAGTAACGGTAGCGGCGAGATCCATAGCAACAGATCTAGGTGGCCCCCAGGTTGCAACAGTGGGATCCCTTACCCTTCATCCAAACCTTGTAAATGTCGTTCCGGCGCATGCAACCATGACCGTAGATTTGCGGAACACAGATGAAACCTTGCTTCGTGAAGCTGAAAAACAGTTGATGAATAGCGTCCAACAAATCGCTGATCGTGAAGACATCACTGTTGAAAGTCGTTCCCTAGCACGTTTTGAACCGGTCGAATTCGATAAGAGAGTTGTTGACTCCATCGAGGCCATAGCGCAACAAAAGGGTCTATCAACGCGAAGGATGCCCTCAGGAGCAGGTCACGATGCTCAGATGATGGCGCGCATTTGCCCAACTGGAATGATTTTTGTTCCAAGTCTTGACGGCATCAGTCATAACCCCGCCGAACATACCGACGACGAAGATTTAATAGCCGGTGCGCAACTGCTTGCAGATGCGATGCTTGCGTTAACTGAGGTGACCTGGTGAGATCCCTGCGAATAGGAGCCGCTCAACTAGGGCCCATAGAACGAACCGAAAGTAGAACCCAAGTCATAGAACGCCTAATTGCGCTGCTTAGACAGGCGAGCGATGAGGGATGTGAACTGGTTGTTTTCCCGGAACTCGCGTTAACTACTTTTTTCCCACGTTGGTATCTTGACGACAACCCAACCGAATTGGATGCTTACTACGAAACCGCTATGCCTGGCCCGGAAACGCAGGCTCTATTCGATGAAGCCCAATCATTAGGCGTCGGCTTCTATCTCGGCTACGCCGAACGAACTCCCCAAGGTAACCGGTACAACAGTTCTGTCCTTGTAGAACGTGACGGATCGATTGTCGGTAGGTATCGCAAAGTCCATTTACCCGGTCACGAAGAGCATGAACCGGATCGCCCTTTTCAGCATTTAGAACGTCGATATTTCGAAGAAGGGCCTGATGGCTTTGATGTATCTGATGCCTTCGGTGGAGTTATCGGTATGGCACTGTGTAATGACCGTCGATGGCCAGAAACATATCGAGTAATGGCGCTGCAAGGCGTTGAGGTCATCCTCATTGGATACAACACGCCAATGCACTACGCACCGGATCCATCACAAGACGCGCTCCAATCGTTCCACAATCAGCTGGTCATGCAGGCAGGGGCATACCAAAATGGAACCTGGATTGTTGGAGTCGCAAAAGGAGGAGTCGAAGAAGGGGTTGATTCCCTCGCGGAGTCGATGATCATCGCGCCGTCCGGTCAAATAATCGCCCAAGCAACTACGTCCCAAGATGAACTAGTCGTGGCGGATTGCGATCTTGACTGGTGCAAGCATTACAAAGAAACGCTGTTCGACTTCGATCGCTATCGCCGACCGGAAATGTACAACCTGATCGCAGAGACAAAGAGCGAATAATGACTTCCTTTAACCTGAACGGCAGCCCTGTCTCAGTCTCAGATCAACACGAACATCTCCTTGGCGCTCTTAGAGACGAACTCGGTGTCATTTCACCGAAAGATGGTTGCGCCCCCTCCGGTCAATGCGGCTGTTGCACCGTATTGGTGGGAGATAAAGCTCGCGTGGCTTGTCAGACTTCTCTTGAACGTGTCGCTGGAGAGGAGATAACCACACTCGAAGGATTCGACCAGCAGGAACTAGACCGATACTGCGAAGTGTTCGCCGCAAAGGGAGCCCTCCAGTGCGGATTTTGTATCCCAGGCATTCTTGTGCGTGCCAAAGCGTTAATTCAGAAAAAAGGTGACGCCCTCACCCGGGATGAAACAGCGCGACACCTCGGCGCACACCTATGTCGTTGCACGGGATATGTCAAAATCCTGGACGCGATTCAGGACCTAGCAACTGGCGTGCCGGTAGCAGTGCAGCCACCCAAAGGAGTGGGTTCTCGAGGTACGAAATATGAAGCCGAGGCACTTGCTGCAGGAGTAAGACCTTTCATCGACGACATGAATGTTGATGGGCTCCTCCACGGGGCGCTCAAACTCAGTGACCATGCCCGAGCCGATGTTGTAACAATCAACGTCGACGACGCTCGCGCTATGGAAGGAGTGGTGGAAGTCTTCACGGCAGCGGATATTCCGGGAGAAATTCGAGTTGGGTTAATCCATAAGGATTGGCCAGTGATGATTCCCGAAGGAGGACGAACGTCTTATCTCGGTGACGTGTTAGCCGTAGTGGTGGCAACCAATAAATCCATTGCCGTTCAAGCAGCTGAGTTGGTTCACGTTGAGTATGAAGTGCATAAACCTAAAACCGATCCAATCCGAGTAGTAACCGACAGCGAGGACGCAGTCTGGGGGCTTGAAGGGAATATCTTGTCGACGTCGACCTACCAACGAGGTGACGTTGACTTAGCTCTAGAACAGTCGGCCCATGTAGTAACTGAAACATTTCAAACCCAACGAGTGGAACACGCGTTTCTCGAACCAGAATCGACACTCGCAATTCCGACGGACCAGGGTTTACACGTCTACACCGGAGGACAAGGAATTTGGGATGACCGGAACGATATAGCGCGAGTACTTGGACTAGAACCAACAACGATTGTCACTGAACTAGTCACCAACGGTGGGGCATTTGGCGGCAAGGAAGACATGTCAAACCAGGTTCATACGGCGCTATCCGCATGGCTTCTCCAGCGTCCGGTTCAAATCACGTTGTCTCGTGAACAATCGTTGCTGATGCACCCAAAGCGACACCCGATTCGCATGACCTACGAAGCTGGGTGTGATTCCGAAGGGAAGCTGACTGCCGTAAGAGCAAGAATGCTTGGCGACTCAGGACCATATGCATCAGTCGGAATGAAAGTTTTGGAGCGCGCCGCAGGTCACGCCACTGGGCCCTATGTTCTTCCAGCTGTAGACGTTGAGGCGATCGCTGTTCGCACCAACAATCCGGTTTGTGGTGCTTTCCGAGGGTTTGGCGCTAACCAGGCTCAGTTCGCCATGGAAGGTGTAATGGACCGCCTTGCAGAACAAGTAGGAATCAGCGGCTGGGAAATTCGATCTCGAAATGTTGTCAAGCCGGGAGATGTTTGGGGTCCGGGTCAAATCATGGACGATGGAAGTCTTGGCGCTCGAGCTTGTCTTGAGGCAATCAAACCTGCTTATGAAGCTGCTCTTAAATCAAAGGTGCCAGTAGGGGTAGGTCTGGGATTGAAAAATTCGGGACTTGGCAACGGGTTTGATGAACTTGCTAAAGCGGTAGTCCGTTTTCACGAAGATGGAACTCTAGAAGTGCGTCACTGTTGGACCGAAATGGGGCAGGGTGTTCATAATGTGGCTCTCCAAGTAGCGGTCGAGGAGCTAGGAGTCTCCGCGGATCAGGTCAAGGTGATTGTCGACTCGACCCGCGAATTGGGTGCCGGCCAAACAACTGGAAGTAGAGGCACACTTATGGGGGCTGGCGCAGTGCAAGATGCTTGCCGAATAGCACTTCTTGACGATTGCCGGATCGGAGTCGACTACGAAGGCAGCTATCGCATCAACTGGACTAACTCTCTGAGTGAAGGCATCGAAAATCCCGTAATTCATTCCACTTTCGGATACGCAGCGCAACTGGTGCTACTTGATCCAGAAACTGGCGAAGTCGAACGCGTCGTCGCTGCTCACGACGTCGGCAGAGCAGTTAACCCACTGCTTTGCGAAGGGCAGATTGAAGGTGCTGTCCATATGGGTCTGGGTTATGCACTAACCGAGGGATTTCCGACCGATTCGTTAGGTCGACCCCTCAATAGCACTCTTCGAAGTCTCGACATCATTCGACCAAAAGACATGCCCCCAGTTGATGTCATTATCGTTGAATCACCTGAACCAGGTTCTCCGTATGGGATCAAAGGCGTCGGTGAAATCGGGCTTGTACCCACTGCCGGCGCGGTCGCCGCCGCTATTCGTTCAACAGGTCAAGAATGGCCAACCGAGTTGCCGATTCAAAACACAGCGAACCGTGAGCGAGCCGACGCGTGGCGTTAGAAGACTTAGCGGCCAATCAAACCAGCGGCTTGGTCTGTGCTCACCATCATCTATACAGCGCGCTTGCCCGAGGCATGCCAGCACCACCGCGGACCCCGACTTCTTTTCGAGACATTCTGGAACTCGTGTGGTGGCGCCTAGACCGAGCGTTAGATCTAGAAATGTTGGAATGGTCAGCAAAACTCGGAGCCCTTGAGGCGATCGAATCTGGGACTACTGCCATAGTTGATCATCACGAATCACCCAATGCGATCGAAGGTTCGTTGGATGTGATTGCTAATGCTTGTGCAGAAGTAGGCGTGCGAGTGAATTGCTCTTATGGGGTTACAGATCGCCATGGGAAAAAAGGCGCTCAACGAGGTCTCGAAGAAAATGAGCGGTACTTAGCTTCAGGAGGCACCGGCATGGTCGGCGTTCACGCGGCCTTTACATGTGAACCTGACACGCTCCTCGCAGCTAGCGAACTAGCTCAAAATCATGGTGTCGGAGTGCACATACATGTCGCTGAGGGACCTGAGGATTTGCAAGCAAGTGGTCGTTTGAGAGAATTAAGTCGTGATGACTGGCTCTTAGTCCATGGAGTTCATTTGGAAGACGATCATGGGCTGAGCGGCTATATCGTGCATAATCCGCGATCGAATATGAACAACTCAGTTGGCTATGCAGCACCACACAGACTTGGTCTCCCGATAGTCCTCGGAACTGACGGTATAGGCGCGGCAATGCTCGAGGAATTTCGGATCGCGTATGCTCGACTTCGCGAGCATGACGTGACGGCGACCCCTGAGCTTCCATGGTCTTGGCTAGAAACTGGGTATCGGATAACTCCTGAGGCTGCAGATGACCGAGTCACATGGCTCGATGAACCTATCGATCCGTGGCGACTGGCATTTCATACAAATATGAAACCTCAGTCAGTAGAAATTGACGGAGAGGTTGTCTACAACCAAGGGGCGCCAACTCGTGTAGACGCGACAGAAATTCGAAATAAGGCCGCAGAGCAAGCTCAACGGCTTTTTGCGAAGCTTGAAAATATGGCGTGATCCCTAAGGGTCGGTAGAAATCAGATGGTCGAGCACTACTGAGGGTGTTAATGGAAATTTGTTAATCCAAACGCCGGTTGCATCATGAAGTGCTGCAGTTACGGCGGGTGCGTACGTGATGTACGGCATCTCCGATACACCGCGTGCTCCCCAGGGACCCAAGGGATCGGCGGCTTCCAAAATCACACAGTCCACGTGGCCTGGAACGTCTCCGATTCCGGGGATTAAGTACTGCGATAAACGAGGGTTTTGAATTCGTCCATTCTCTACCACGAGTTGTTCGCTCAAGGTATAACCGTGTGCTTGGGCTATAGCTCCTTCAATCTGACCTCGCAACATTTGAGGGTGGATTGCTCTGCCGACGTCATGAACCGACACGACACGATCAACTCTTATGTGACCAGTACCGACATCTACGGTGAGTTCGACTGCTTGGGCCATGTAGCCGTAGCAAAAGTTTGGTTGCCCCTCTCCGGTTTCTGGGTCTAACGCTTCGGTCATCGGTGGTTTATAGCGGAAATGTCCTGCTGCCGGTCTCGCTCCATCTGCCCAAGCTTTTTCTGCTTCTTCTACTGCACCCAATACTGAATTCCCCGCCATGAATGTCAATCGAGATGCTGAAGCTGACCCTGAGTCCCCACCCGTGGAAGTATCGCTAAAGGAACCCTCGACGCATTCAAAATCAAGACCAACCGCGTCAGCAACCATTTGGGTTAGAGCCGTGTGAACACCTTGACCCACCTCAGCAGCGCTATGGAAAAGCTCAACGCCACTAGGTCGTTCGTCGTCTACGTCGCCATGGAAGACGACATCTGCTTCGCATGCTTCTGGGAATCCGAAACTAAATCCCACATTTTTCATGCCCACCGCGTATCCGCGTCCTTGACGGAGCTGGTCAGTTTGTGCGGGTAACGATGCGATCGGAGCGAAGGGAGGATGTTTAGGTAAATCCTGCGAAGGTGGAACGCGTTCGACACATGCATCTATCACTCTTGTTACGCCTACACCCTCTGGTAGACCCGACTGAGTAATGCCATCAGATAAGTCAGTAAGCGCGTTGCGGTGACGCAGCTCCATAGGGTCCATCCCCAGTTTGTTTGCCAGCTTGTTCATTTGTGACTCGGCGACAAACGCGCCCTGAGGACCACCAAAGCCGCGAAACGCGCCACCCGGAACGCTGTGGGTGTACACAGCTCTACTTTCGATGCGAGCATTAGGAACGTTGTAGGCACCAGCCACCGACAAATGAAGGTTTCCTAAAACCTTGTTGGAGGTGTAGTTGTAGGCACCAGCATCGAGCCACACATCAGCTTCAACGGCGGTAATGAGACCTTCAGATGTGGCGCCCAGCCGAGCAGTAACGGTGGCCCGGTGTCGCTTGTGGTGACCAACAATTGATTCTTCTCGGGACCAGCCGCAGTGAACAGGCCGATTAATCCCCAAAACACTTAGTTTATGGGCTGTAACCGCCATAACAATCTGCAAACTCATGTCTTCTTTGCCGCCAAATGCCCCTCCGATTGCGGCGTATCGGACGCGCACTTCTTCTTCGTCTACATCGAGCGCATGAGCAATTTGCTCTCGATCCTCGTGCACCCATTGGCCGCTTGTCTCGACGGTGACGCGATCTTGTTCGTCGATCCACGCTGTGGCTGCCTCTACTTGAAGGTAAGCGTGTTCTTGATGCGGTAGCTCGTAAGTCCCTTCAATCATTACATCAGCAGCTGCCATCCCTTGAGTTGTATCGCCTTTGCGAATTTGCAAGGTGTGATAGGTGTTTGTCGAAGAGCCGGGGTGCACTAAAACTTCGTCGGTCTTTGCAGAAGCGATGTCGCTCGCCATCGGCAATGGCTCCCACTCAGTATCGATTAGTTCTGAAGCGCGGCGCGCCTCGTTGAGGGATTCTGCGACCACGACCACAAGATGATCAGCTTCCCATCGACTTACGTCACAGGGAACTGAACTGCGCTCAGTGTCGTCCAGTCCAATGAATACTGGTTGGTCAAATAGGGTGAGACCATATTCGTTTACCGGTACGTCGGCTGCTGTAACAACTGTTACGACTCCAGCCGACGCCACAGTTTTCGTTAGATCTATGGAAACTAAACGGGCGTGAGGCTGGTTGGTAAAGACAACCACAGCATGTAGCGCGTTGCTTGGTATTCGATCAGCTGGATATAACGCTAGACCGGTGACTTTGTCGACTGCATCGACACGTGCTGGGTCTGTGCCGACTGCCATTAGAAACCATTTCCTGTATCGCCGCTGTTCCGGAGCGATTTGATTATCGAGTAGTACCCGGTGCACCGACAAAGATTTCCGGCTAGAGCCGACTCAATTTCGTCATCTGATGGGTTGTTGTTTTCTTCCAACAAGGTGGCGGCCGCAACTAGAAAACCAGGTGTGCAAAATCCGCATTGAACAGCGAACTCTTCAAGGAAACTTTCTTGAACTGGGTGGAGTTGTCCCTCGGCCGCAAGACCTTCGATCGTCAACACCGACGAGCCGTCGGCTTGTCCTGTAGGTGTAAGGCAACTCATTACCGCTGAACCGTTCAACTGAACTGTGCACGCGCCGCATTCCCCTTCGGAGCAGCCTTCTTTTGTGCCTGTGGAGCCGTTTGTCCGAAGCCATCCAAGAAGAGTGGAATTGGCGCCCACCGGGGCGGTAACCGCCTTCCCATTCACCTCGCAAGAAATATCTGACAGAGTAGATATGTTGCTTTGCCTTGGGAGAGAATGACCGGTGTTCCAACCAAGCAGCGGGGCAGCCTCTGGGTTTGGAACAAAACCTTCCGAAAGTCCCACCAGAGACCGTTCGATAGCGGTCTTGGTAACGATTTGACGGTATGCCGCTGTGCCGCGTATGTCGTCGATAGGAGAGATGGCTTCCCCCGCAATTTGAGCGGCGCCCTTTGCTGTCTCGTCGCTGAGTTTTTCGCCAATTAAATACTCTTTGAGAACTTTTGAGACAGAAACGACTTCGCTAACGCTGCCGATTGCTATGTCGGCACGAGTGATTGCATCTGTTACATCATCAATTTCAAGAACAATTCCAGCGTGCACAACTGAAATCGCCTGTGCGCTTCGATTCCCAACCTTGAACCAAGTTCCGATGGTGTTGCTGTCCCATCTTGGCACCTTGATAGATCGGACTAGTTCGAGGTTGTTGAGAGCAGTTTTTCTAAACCCAGTAAAAAAGTCGCGAATAGGGATTTCGCGACTCCCATTTAATGAATCGATGATGACCTTCGAGTCGAGAGCAACAAGCGCCGAAATAGTGTCGTTAGCAGGGCTAGCCGTGACGATGTTACCGACGACTGTTGCTCGGTTGCGAAGCTGTGCTGATCCGATTTCCAGACACGCCATCCGCAGCACATCAAAGGCGGGATCTAAACCTGTGGAGTTAATTACCTGGTTGTGTGTTACCGAACATCCAATTTCGATCTCGCTGTCGGTGATATCGATTTGAGTGCATTCGGGGAGACCCCATAGATCTAGGAGAACAGCATTACGGTCACCGGTTTCATCTGTTTGGCGTTGAAGTTCCAACACAAGATCTGTTGCGCCGGCGAGTGGCCGTGCATTAGGGAAGGCGGCATACATATCAAGTGCTTCTGCCCAACTCGTCGGTCTCAATACCCTCTCAATTTGTGTCCCCAGTCGCTGAGACTCATGAAGAAGCCCCGCTTCTAGATTCATGTCGACGTTTCTTTCAGGTCTCTAAGAGTGTCGTCCACCCATCTTTGAAGATCGCTCATAACTTCTTTTTTGTTGATCTCGTTTAGAAGCTCGTGCTTCGCTCCGTCATAAAGTTTGATTGTCTTTGCTGGGCTGGGCATGTCCTCAATTGCTTGGAGAGAGTC
The DNA here is from genome assembly GCA_002448715.1 of Candidatus Neomicrothrix sp. UBA6944. Lineage (GTDB taxonomy): Bacteria > Actinomycetota > Acidimicrobiia > Acidimicrobiales > Poriferisodalaceae > UBA6944. Next base: position 33,438 of record DJZU01000077.1, read on the forward strand.
GCCATAAGGTACAAATGGGTCAGCGGTGCCGTGGAAGAACCCCACCGGAATCTGAATGTTGTCGATCTCTTCTCGAAATTGATCTAAAGCAATCACTTCTGCTTCAAGGAGCGCTCGTTTGTATAAGCCCCGATACACAAGTGGATCGGCTTCATATGCGGCGCACACCTCCAAATCTCGAGACATTCCCAAAGGATCCGAATCTTCGGGGGGTAATTCGGGAAGAGAAAGAACTTCACGAGCCCATTTCCAGTCGCCTATTACCGCTCCGAAAAATGCTGCTCCTGATGCTCGTTCTGGCCATCGTTGTACGAAACGAGCTGCTAGCAAACCACCCATTGAATGTCCCACCAGAACCAAAGGCATCTGACTCGGTAAACGTTCAAATGCTGCCGCCGCTGCAGCTCCTAAGTCATCTACAACGAGCCCAAAATCGGTAATGAGTGCGCGTTCACCCTCAGATAGTCCATGACCTACATGGTCTGGTGCTAGAACCGCAAGTCCGTTCTCCACTAGGGCCTCCGCTACATGCGCGTAGCGTCCGCCGTATTCCGCGTACCCGTGAAGAATCAACACAAGCGCTCGCGGTTTTTCTGAAGGGCTCCACAACCGAAGGTGAAGGATGCCTTCATGTCCGTTTATTTGGATCTCTTCAAAATTCACGGCGATACCTCATTTTCACGGTCGATACCTGTGAACAAAACCCCGACTATTGATCCGTCCTCAACGGAGGCCTCCAACAAACCAGCCAGTCCCGCGACCCCGGTGGGCGATACATTTAATCCAGTAACGCTAGTGGCAATTTGATGAGTTTCAATAAGTGTTGTTTCAGGAACAACGACAGGTGTCCCTCCACTCTCTATGGTCGCTTCCAATAATGGCAGCCAGTCGTAGGTAACGTCGTCGAGCAAGCCCGAAGCAACGCTTGAGGGCTGATCCCATGGCCACATGTATTCGTCAGGATTAGAGCGAGCCCGCTCGAGGTTAAAGCTTGGGGCCAACAGATCCCAAGCGCGTTTGAGGGGAGCGCACCCAGCAACTTGAACCGGATGAATCGATACGTCTGGTAGAGCTCTTGCAGTAGCAGTTCCCAAGGCACCTCCACCGACCTGGACGAAAATTCGCTCAAGATCATCGACTTGGTCTCTGAGCTCCCATCCCAACGTGCGTCCACCGTCAAAAGTTGAAGGAGTGTTAATTCCCTGCACGCCAAAGGGCTGTGAACCTTTTTGCATCTGATCGATGAAACGTGCGTAACAAGGGTCACCTACTTCGCCTGGGGTTGACTCGCAAACTTGAATTTGAGCCCCCAAGTCTTGCAGCGTTGAAAGAGCGGATTTTTCAGCCCAAGTTGGTACAAAAACTTCTATTGGCCGGTTGATTGCTTTAGCCACAATGGCTGCTGCTATTGCTGCATTACCGCAACTGGCGATTGCTAATGGTTGGGTTTCTTCTTTGGTGCGTTCCTCAATTGCCAGATGCAACGCAACTCCAAATAAATGCCTTGCTTTGTGCGATCCACCCACTGAATCAATCTCTACCTTTATCTTTAGTTCAACTCGAAGACCGAGGGCCTCGGCAAGCTCTGACCCATCAAGAACGGGTGTTACCGAAAATCCGTTCCCGTCAATGACTGCTATTTCTTCGTCTAGTCGACTTACCAAGTCGACAAATTGTTGGTCGCTCCAACCGCTGAGCTTTGCGTTGTTGTACGAGTCGAGCTGCTCGCGGTACACGATAAAAGGATTTGTCTCGGTCACGTCAATTGAGGTGCTTTGCCCCGGTTGCTTCGTTGAATTCGTCGATTCGGTTATCCCAGCTATCAATCAGTGGGCGGAGATCGTTCCACCAGCTTTGGTTTCTGCGTCGTTCAAAATCTTCGACTGAAATCCCCTGTTGCTCGACCCAGGTGAAATACCCAAGGTTGAACACGCGATTCCTGTTCGTCTCGTCCATATCGAGTAGGTCGTCAGTAGTGATATTAGCGAGATGCTTTACGACGGTATCTTCGCCTTCGGCATCATCGAATCCTTGCGGATAGTCGCGCCGCATTACTTTTTCTCGTTCTGAGTTGTACAGCTCAGAACCATCCGTGGCGACCGTAACTATCATGTCGTCTGGCCCTAGATCCCAGTGTTTGGCTGCTTTGATAGCGGCGAGCACGTTGCAAATTGAGGAGTAACCGAGGTTGGTGAGCATCAACGCAAGATCAGAATTTACTCCCCAGCGCTCCAAGGCTCGAAGCCCGGCTGGGTTGTTGAATGCAACATCGAGCTGATCGGTCGCGGTGTCAGAAATTCCTACAACGAGATCGGTGTTGGTCACATTGTGTATTAAAGGCATGTGTTTATCGCCAATGCCTTGGATGTTGTGATCCCCGAAGCCGTTGTACAGCATTGTTGGTACTTCGAGTGCTTCGACAGCAACAATTCGGGCTTTGTGGCGGTCTTTAAGATAGTCACCTGCTCCTAGAGTGCCCGCGGAGCCGGAAGCTGAAACAAAAGCAGCTAAGCGCGCTGGTCGATCAGATGTTGTGTGTAGGAAAATGGACTCAAGGGCCGGACCGGTCACTGCGTAGTGCCCAAGATGGTTCGAGAATTCGCTGAATTGATTAAGAATTACGTTTGAATTATCGGCTTCAAGTCGGGCACATTCGTCATAAATCTCTTTGACATTGGCTTCAGTCCCAGGGGTGCGTATTACGTCTTCGGGATAATCAATCCATCGCTCTAGCCATTCGAACCGTTCTCGGCTCATGCCTTCGGGTAAGACAGCGACTCCGCGACAACCCATAATCTTCGATATTGCTACGCCGCCCCTTGCATAGTTACCAGTAGATGGCCATACTGCTCGATTGATAGTTGGATCGAAGCGCCCAGTCACTAGGCGAGCGACCAGGCAGGAATAAGCTGCCAGCACTTTGTGGGCGCCAATCATTGGGAATCGGTTGCCCAGTGCCACGAGGATTCGAGCGTCTGTACCAGTCATCTGTGGCGGCAACTCAATGTGATCAGGTATTTCCGCGGGAGCTGATTGTGCGGTTGTGTTGAACCAATGAACGCGAAATAGATTTAGTGGGTTCGCAGAGTTTCGGTCAACGTCCTCTAAAGCATCGATTATGTCGGAATCTATGGTGGAGGGATCTCTTAACTGACTGAATCTCGGCAAAACGATGTTTCGTTCGCTGAAGCGAGTTACAGCGTTTTCAAACACTTTTTTGCCCGAAGGGTCAAATTCGTCGAAAATCGCTAATGGACGAGGCATTCTCCCAAGATAGACCTATGAGTCCATAATTAGTCAACACGGAACCCTGGCAACGATGTCAAACTGTCCGCAATGACTGATCCCGTTGACCTACTAATCAAAAACGCTTGGTTGGTAGCGACAATGGATGACCAACGTCGAGAGTTAACGGGTGGCTGGGTGGCGATCTCCGACGGGTATGTGGTTGGCCTAGGTACTGGTACTGAAGCACCGCCCAGGGCGCAAAGTTCAGTTGATGTGTCAGGGTGTCTCGTAACCCCGGGACTAGTGAATACGCACCATCACATGTTCCAAAATCTCACACGTGCTTATCGCCCAATGACGGCCGCTCCCTTATTTGGCTGGCTCCAGTCGTTGTATCCCCTCTGGACCAGTTCCATAGATGAAGAAGCCGTTTACCTCGCAGCGTGGGTGGGTCTAGCGGAATTAGCTATGTCCGGTTGCACAACTACGACCGATCACCATTATCTGCATCCCGCTCGGGCAGGAGATTTACTAGCTGCCGAAATCCAAGCAGCCGTCGATCTCTCGATGAGGTTTCACCCTACATATGGATCAATGAGTTTGTCCGTGAAAGATGGGGGATTACCGCCGGATGATGCAGTTCGCACCGAGGACGACATTCTGTCCGAAAGCAAAAGGCAAGTGGAACGATGGCACGATCCGTCTTTCGGCTCGATGATCCAAGTAGCGCTAGCCCCATGCTCGCCGTTTACCGTTACCCCAGACTTGATGCGCAGCACAGCTCAGTTAGCTGAACAACTAGACGTGAGGCTTCACACTCATCTCGCGGAAAATGCTGAAGATGATGAATACTCAATCGCACAATTTGGCCTGCGCCCCGTTGATTTGTTTGAAGACGTCGGGTGGCTGAGCGAACGAAGTTGGGGAGCACACGTTGTACGCCCTAACCCCGACGAGATAGCGCGTTTGGGAGCAGCTGGTGTCGGTGTCGCTCATTGCCCGAGCTCCAACATGATCTTGTCGTCAGGAATTGCCCCTGTAGTACAAATGAGAAACGCGGGATGTCATGTCGGTTTAGGTTGCGATGGCTCATCGTCGGCTGATTCGGCTTCCTTGTGGCAGGAGGCAAGATTGGCGATGCTTCAAGGCAAATTGAGTTCGGGTGCCGATCAAATGGACGCAAGAACCGCTTTAGAAATAGCAACTCGCGGAGGTGCTGCCTGCCTCGGGCGAAATCGAGAAATCGGCGAATTGTCAGTTGGCGCCGTCGGAGACGTAGCTGTCTGGAAACTTGATGGTCCGCAATTTGCTGGTGTTATTGATGACCCAATTGAAGGATGGCTGAGATGTGGCCCAGTTAGCGCTGCACACGTCTTTGTTCATGGTCGAGCAATTGTCGAAAATGGCCATCTCACGAATCCTGATCTCGATGAAATTCTCACGAGACACAGGCAAGCGGCACGGCGATTTCAACCGGAAAGAGCTTGAATGAAGACCTTGATTTGAATTGTCAGAATCGGTACTTGAGTAGTTCCGCGACGTAGGCTCCTGAAATGGGGCATTTGCGAACTTTCGCTGCAAACGACGCCGACGTTATTTCCGATGTGCAAGATCGGATTGCTCACCGATCCCTGCGTGAACACTCCGATCGGCTCCTTCCAGAAATGTATGCGGTTGAAGCCCCCTAACGAGAAGGCCTACTCAAAGCAGGTTTCAGTACCCAATAGCAAACTGCTAGTCAGATCGGTCGGCTTTCACGGCGGATTCAACTAGTGGATAGAGAATGTTCGCTAGGCGTTGGCCGACCGAGCCTGTGCTTTCGACTACAAGGTACGCGCCGAAGCCATCTTCAGGTTGGAGCCAAGCGGTGGAGCCATACAAACCTGGATCTGTAAGTCGAAATGTTGACTGAGTTTCTTGGTTGGCCGATTCTCCGTAGCGGTTTCGGCTCTGAGTCCACCACCCCAAGCCGTAACCGATAGGCGACCCGTAGACCTCACCTGATCGGTTCCGTTGCATCAACGCGACACTCTTCTGCGACAAGACCTCATAGTGCCCGCACTTGCCATTATTTAGATGCATAGATAGAAGCTTCCCGTAGTCGCCAGTCGCTATATAGCCGCCGCCCCCAATGTGGGGGTTATCGGTCGGGGGTAGCAGTGATAGGTCACCAGACCAGTTGGGATAGTCGCCGGTCAATGCTTGAAGTGGGATCCAAGGGTTTGTGTATCCCAGTGATCTCATCTCGCAGGGTTGAACATAGATTTCATCGATTAAATCTGCCCATTGTTTGCCAGAAGCAACTTCGGCTACAGCGCCAGCGACCTGAAGTTGGATACCTCCGTAACGAAACTCGGTATCTGGTGCAATAGTCCGTGGGTCAGAGGCAGCTATGGACAGAGCTTCGGCAGCACATTGTTGCAGCGAACTACTTGGCAAGAACATGCAAATGTAGAGAGGATCGTCGGGCTGAAGTCCCGGGATACCTGAACTTCCAGACAGCAATTGCACTGGAGTGATACTGCTGAGTTGACCCGCGTAATCGATGATGTCACCAATGGGTGCTTCGAGGTCCAGTATCCCTTTGTCGTGAAGGTGAACAAGAACTCCGGCACTGATGACTTTGCTTGTCGACGCAATCAGGGAGATGCGATCAGCTGAAAACTCTCCCCAGTGGTTGTGATAGATAACTCCGCGGTTGCGATCAACAACTACAAAGCCAGCGCCATTTAATTGATTTTGATCAACAAAGTTTTTGATTGTTTCTGACACTCGGTCGAAGCTTCTTGGGGTTATCTCAGCCTTTCCAAATGTTGAGCTAGCGACCTCGCTCGTTGTTGTTACCGCATTAGTGGTCGACGTGGTCTGGACCGATGAGGTCGCAACTGACGTCGTTGTTGTCGCGTCTTTTTGTTTTTCGCCTGTAGTAGCGCTGAGAACAGGTTGAGAACTAGGAGCAGAATTGACTGTGTTTGCCCCAGCGCACGCGGTTAGAGCGACAACAGCGGCTGCACTCATCAACGAACGTAGATATGTCATGAACGTGAAAGCAGGTTTTGTGCGGCTTGTTCTGCGCGTTCGATGACTATCGGAAAGTAGTCATATGCAGGTAACTCTGGTCGAGCATCTAGCCAACCGACAATCATCAAGCTCCGAATAGCGAGGAAAAGATCTATCGACTCAATCTCGTCTAACGCCAGTTCATGAACCGAGCAGTAGCCCTCGAGAAAAGCTTGCCGAGCGGACGTAAACCAGGACTCGCCTATCCCAGGGTGAAGCGCTACAGCTATTTCGTGAGCGAACCAGCCGTAGCCGGCGTCGTCGAAATCGATAATTGTTAACTCGTCGCCACTGCACATGATGTTCCCTAGATGGAGATCTGAGTGGATGAGACCGAAACGATCAGGCTTGGCAGAAAGGCCACCTAAGCCTTCCCTTAAAACCTTTCGGGCTTCACTGAAGATCGCCTTTTGTTTGTCGGTTAATGAGTTGACCCCCCAAAAACGACCCCATAAGGGGTTTTCACCAAGTAACCCGTCGATATCCCACCGTCGTCGCACAAAACTTTCCGGCGGCTCCCACATATATGAGTGAGATCGAATCTTCGCGGCGAGTGACCCGATTGTCTCGTAATGGGTGACAACGTCTTCTGAAGCATTGCTTAACGCACCTCCCAATGGTTGACCCGCAACCCAGTTGACGACCCCGACAATTCGTTGTTCGTTCGAATCCGCATTGCCGATGTCAACCGAACGGTAATAATCCCCAGCTGGGGTTTGCAGGGCGGTAGGAACTGGTAATCCTGAGGCGGCGAGCGACTGGACCCACACCACTTCCGAATTCAGCTCCGCTAACTCGTTGTAGCCGGGGCGGTGAAACCGCATGACCACTTGTTTGTCAGAACTGATTCTTATCCGGCAAACAACGTTCTCAGTATGAGATAACACGTCAATTTGTATAGGGTCGAGATTCCAAAAACCACATGCACGTTGCGCTGCTTCGACAAAATCAGGTTCGCTAGGCATTCAGTAAAGAATCCTCAAATGCGTTCAAGAAAATCTGTGTGTGCTGATCTTCGAATACCAACGGCGGCCGAATCTTTAAAACATTGCCGTATTGTCCAGCTTTACCCAAGAGCACACACCGAGACTTCAAATTCTCAACCATTCGTTGCGCTCCGTCAGGATCAGGAATGTTGGTTCCCGGCTCCACCCAGTCAATTCCAATGAACAAACCACTGCCGCGGACGTCACCGATTTGGGGATGAGTTCTTTGAAGTTCAGAAAGAGACAATTTTAGACGGCCACCAACTTCGGCTACCTGATGCACGAGACCCCGTTCTGTGATTTCGTCAATCACTGCTCCGCCGGCTGCCGCCTGCAGAGGAGAAGAAGCAAATGTGTTGAAGTAACGATGGCGCTCCCTAAAAGTTGTCACCATTTCGTGGTTCGCCGCCATTGCAGAGATAGGGAACCCATTACCCATCGGCTTGCCCATACACACCACATCGGGTGCGAAACCGTTCACTTCGTAACCCCACCAAGACCCGCTGCGTGCAAAACCCGCCTGAACTTCATCTGCAATTACCAAACCACCAGCAGCTGTCACCATCGCCGTAGCTTCCGCAAACCATCCTGACGGAGGGTTAGGTAATCCCTCATTGGCAAGAATTGAGCACAGCATCATTCCAGCGAAACCACCACTGTCGGCGAAAGAAGCGATTGTGGCTGCTAGTTGATCAAGATGTTCTTGCAACAATTCGCTCTCTGAAAGCCCTTCAGTAATTGGTCGAAACAGTTGGGGAGTTGCGATTGACTTGACGCCGTTTCGCTCAACGCCGACCGGCAACCCAGATAGGCGACTTACGAGCGAAGAATTACCGTGGTACGTCGCGTCCGTGCAAATGATTCCCCGCTTGCCTGTTACCGTCCGAGCGAGCGTAAGCGCCATTTCAGTTGCCTCGGTACCGCTACATCCCAAAATTGCTGATTCGATTCCATCGTGGTGAAGGGCCACGAGCCTCTCCACGTAATCGACGACGCCCTCATGTAGATAGCGACTGTGAACGTTTAATTTCGCGGCTTGTTGTGACAGGTTCGCGACGACCCTGGGGTTCGAGTGCCCCACGCAAGGAACGTTGTTGTAGAGATCCAGATAACGCGCTCCTTCTGCATCTTGCAGCCACACGCCGGTTCCACTAACTAGCTGAATAGGGTCTTCGTAAAACAAGGGAGCGTGGTGTCCCATCGCTTTGTTGTGTCTGTCGAGAAGTCCGCTCACATGCCTAGTGTTGCACTTCGTTTCCTCATAAGGAACTGAACACGCTTTCAGCCGCGGCAGCGTAGGATTCCGTCCGATGTTCTTTGACTTGCGACTCTGGGCGCTCACCAAAGGCACTCGCGCTGCCATTGCTCAAGCAGTGACCATTGGCGTCATCGCATCGCTCGCCGGCATCGCACGTCTCGGACTGCTTGGGTGGCTGCTCAGTAAAGTCTTTAATGGCGCTACCTTCAACGATCTAGTAACCCCAATGCTTTTAGTTGGGATCGTAATGATCAGTCGCGGGGTTCTAGAACATTGGCGAAAAATGGTGGCCCACCGAACCGCAGCCACCGTCCAACTCAAGCTCCGCTCTCAACTCCACAACCATGTCCTGCAACTCGGACCATCACATTTTGGGCATGTCCGCACTGGCGAAGTTTTGCTGTCCCTTGTTGAGGGCGTCGAACAACTAGAAGTCTGGTTTGGCGAATATTTACCTCAACTCATAGTTGCAGCTATTACACCTATAGCGGTTTTTGCGATCTTGTCTCCACTAGATCTTCCAGTCGCCGGTGTCTTAACGGGTTTCGCGTTAATCACTTTGCTAGCCCCAGCTGTGTTCCATCGATGGGACGCGGCCCGAAGCTTGGAACGACAAGAGGCCTACAGTAAATTTGCTGCGGATTTTCTAGATTCGCTTCAAGGCTTAGGGACTCTAAAAGCTTTTGGACAAAGCGCTGAAAGAGGTCGCACGCTGGCCAAACGAGCACACGATGTCTTCAAAAGCACAATGTGGGTGCTGGCTACCAACTCTCTTACCCGAGGTATCACTGACACCGGACTGGCTTTAGGAGCAGCAGTAGCTCTTACGCTTGGTGCTTACCGGGTGCAAGCGGGAGACATGGAAATGACGACGCTGTTGATCATATTGATGATCGGCATTGAAGTATTCCGTCCACAACGCGACCTTCGCGCTTTACTTCACAACGGGATGATGGGCCTATCAGCAGCGCAAGGCATCTTCAAAGTCTTCGACACCGAACCTCGGGTGCGTGAACCAAACGAACCCGTGGCTCTTCGGGAACCACTCGAACCACGCGTCTCATTTAATGACGTCACCTTCCGATACCCAGCAGCAACAGAAGCAACGCTTCACAAACTCAATATCAACTTAGAACCGGGTGAACGAATCGGGGTCGTAGGGTCGAGCGGTTCTGGGAAAAGCACCATCGCGAAACTCCTACTTCGCTTCTACGACCCCACAAACGGGCGCATCACACTCGGCGGACACGACCTACAAGATCTTGCTGCACAAGACCGCTATGGGGCGATTGCCCTCGTGTCACAAGACACATTTCTTTTCCACGGAACGGTCCTCGAAAATATTCGGTTTGGTGCGCCTGACGCCGAAATGGAAGATGTTCGCCAAGCGGCAATAGATGCAAACGCTCACGAATTTGTCAACCAACTCCCAAATGGTTACAACACCGTCATCGGAGAACGCGGGATCCGCTTGTCTGGAGGACAACGACAACGAATAGCAATAGCCAGAGCACTACTAAAAGATTCCCCAATTCTTGTACTCGACGAAGCTCTGTCATCAGTGGACGCAGAAAACGAAGCGGTAATTCAGGAAGCGCTCGACCGGCTTATGGTCGGTCGCACAACACTGATATTCGCCCACCGTCTTTCAAGCGTCATCGCCGCAGATCGGATCCTTGTTCTCGACGCCGGCAACGTTGTCGAGTCTGGAACCCATGATGAACTGATGGAGAATCAGGGAAATTACTTTGCGCTCATGGCGGCTCAACTTTCAACCGAAAAAGTCGTTCGCCCTGCAACTGAAGAGTCGCAAACCGATAGCAACAAGGCTGATTCTTATCGCGACGCAACTGAACCAACAGATAACGAGATTGTTTCAGCGTCAGGCCTTGGATGGTTCGCGGCCATCAAATGGCTGTTCTCGGAAATACGGCCATGGCGAACGAAACTGATTGCAACTTTTGTCTTCGGCGTTACTCGCGTCGCAGCACTCATAGGAGTAGGGGTCATCAGCGCACTCATCGTCGCAGCGGTTAAACGCGGTGAATCTTTCAGTGGTCTCCTCACCGCACTGATTATTGTTGCCCCGCTAGCAGGTATCTTGCACTGGCTGGAATCGTGGATAGCTCACGACATGGCATTTCGAATGCTTGCCGAAATGCGTGTTGCCCTTTTCGCAAAAATCGATCAGCTCGCACCGGCATATTTAGTTCGCAGACGCACCGGCGACATGGTCGCGATGGCCACCCACGATGTTGAGATGGTGGAGTATTTCTTTGCCCACACGGTTGCTCCATCATTTGTAGCTTTGTTGGTCCCCTCCACTGTATTGATCACTCTCAGCATTCTTGGCTGGCAAATGGCAGTCGCATTAATCCCCTTCCTAGCAGTCGTTGCCCTTAGCCCATTCTTGCTGCGAAAGCGGTTAGACAAATTGGGCTCGGAAGATAGAGAAGCTTTAGGTGATTTGAACGCTTTCGTTGTTGACACAGTCCAAGGCTTGGGCGAGGTCCTGGCCTTTCAACAAACAACCACGAGATCGAAGTCGTTTCTGCAACGAGTCCAACGTCACATTGACACACGACTTCCCTTCTACAGTGACCTTTCTCGTCAGACTGCATTACTAGAAGTGGCCACCGGCCTTGGTGGCCTAGCCGTCGTCGTAACCGGAGCAACGCTGGTTTCTGCCGGCGACCTGAACCCAACCACTCTGCCATTGCTTACCCTCCTCGCCTTAGCCTGCTTCTTACCAGTGTCAGAAATCGTCCATGTCGGCCGTCAGTTAGCAGACACCCTGGGCGCGGCCCGCCGACTCCATCAAGTTCACAACGAGCCGGTAGTCGTTAACTCAGCAACTGCTCCAACACCCATCAACATTCACAACGCAACTAATGCGGTTAGCTTCCACGAAGTCGAATTCAGTTATCCGGGGACAGAAATCCAGGCCTTAGCGAGAGTCTCGTTCGAAGTAGCTGCTGGTTCCACCGTCGCAATAGTTGGTCCTTCAGGGGCTGGTAAGACCACAGCAGCGCAACTCATACTGCGATTCTGGGACGCTGATACGGGTCATATCCGTTTATTTGAGAAACGGCTGGACGATCTCGACCTTGACGACCTTAGGGCCCACGTTGCGATGGTCAGTCAAGAGACTTACCTATTCAACGACACGCTGGCCCAGAACATTCTGATGGCGCGACCGGACGCAACCGAAGCTGAAGTAACTGCAGCAATAGAACAAGCCTCTCTCACGGACTTCGTCCGAAATCTCCCCGAAGGACTAGAAACGAACGTAGGGGAACGAGGCGTGCGACTATCTGGCGGTCAACGTCAGCGAGTAGCGATAGCCCGCGCGTTCCTGAAAGATGCGCCAGTGCTTATTTTGGATGAAGCAACATCGCACCTCGACGCTGTGAATGAAGCTGCTGTTCACGACTCGCTACAACAGCTCATGTACGGCCGAACAACATTGATTATCGCCCACCGACTATCAACGGTGCGAAACGCAACACAAATCGTTGTCATGGATGCAGGAAAGATTGCTCAAATCGGCAACCACGACGCGCTTTTGGAAGAAGGCGGACTTTATTCACGGTTATTAGCTCACCAACTGTCCACCGCCACAAGGCCTTAGTTTGCCTGACAACTTGTGTGTAGCTACACAGATGTTGCGACGCGGGCGCTTTCGATTTTATCGTTCAGGGACCCTTAGTGGTTTCCAAAGGAGTCGAAACTAACCAGGTCCGCTGTATCTAACCGGGGCGCTTTTTTAAAGTCTGTGCCAATTGTGTACGCAACCGGAAAGAGACCAACTTGAGTCCATTCGTTGTAATCAATGCCCAGCACGTCGGCGGCTTCTTTTTCGAACGGTAAATGAAGTGTGGTCCAAGCACTACCAAGCCCGCGTTCGCGCGCCGCGAGCATAAAGCTCCACACAGCGGGAATTATTGAACCCCACATAGAAGCCTGACCGAAAGCATCGACCCCTTCGGGCCGTCCCAACATCAATGGAACTAACAGAACGGGAACTTCATGAAAAATTTGCCGCAAATGCATCGCAGAGCCTCTTACAAACTCGGCTCGCTCGGCTCTAATATCTCCCGGCGCGTACTCCCTTGGGGGTCCATTGACATAGGGATCAAACCCCTGTCCATACAACTCTGCCAATTGTCGCTTCTTCTCAGAGTCTTCAACAAAAAGAAAATGCCAACCCTGCGCATTCGAACCAGTAGGAGATTGAAAAGCAATATCGGTGCATTCAAGAAGTAGCGACCTTTCTATCGGTCGGTTCAGGTCTAGTCGTTTCCGAACAGCGCGCGTAGTTGTAAGCAGTTCGTCCGCCGAAAGTTCAAGGTACATATGAGATTCCTAGAGTCATGAAACTCTGATCATAGATTTTCGAAACGCACAGCACCAGAGCCACGCGGCGAATCCGATCTTTGGCAGCTTGGTCAACTATGGATCCGAAGAGCTTTAACTCTTTTGAGTCAAAGAAATCTTCTACAACCACAAACTCATCTTGTTCAAATGCGTTGATAAGAGAGTCGTCTACCGCTGCCACCGTGCGAGTTTAGATCCGTTGTTGAAGTCATTCTGAGAACATGTAGTCCGTAATTGAATAAGATTGGTTACGGGCGAGAGGGGAACTCAATGCACGACATTGTTATTAGATCCGGCAATGTAGCGGACGGCACTGGAAATGTTATTCAGCAGATGGACATCGCAATCGACGATGGGTTGATCTCAGCAATTGGCGACAACATCGGTGAAGGTCGAACTGAAATTGATGCTTCCAACCATTTAGTAACCCCAGGTTTCGTCGATGTCCACACCCACTACGACGGACAGGCAACTTGGGACCCAGAAATGAGCCCCTCTTCGTATCACGGTGTGACTACAACCGTTTTTGGTAATTGCGGTGTTGGCTTTGCCCCAGCTCAACCAGATAGCCACGACTGGTTAATCCAACTCATGGAAGGTGTCGAAGATATCCCGGGGGCAGCCCTAGCGGAAGGCATCGAATGGAGCTGGGAAACCTTTCCCGAATACCTAGATGCACTCGAGAAAATGCCGAGAGTGATGGACATAGCGACACAAGTGCCTCATGGCTCAGTACGCGCGTATGTCATGGGGGAGCGTGGCGCGCACAACGAAGATCCAACAACGGACGACTTGTTAGCGATGGCTCAAATTGTGCGAGAGGGAATTGAAGCCGGAGCCCTCGGCTTCACCTCCTCTCGAACCATGCTGCACCGAGCCCTCGACGGGGAACCTGTTCCCGGAACTTTCGCCGGCGCAGAAGAACTCATTGCAATGGGGAAAGCGGTTGCTGAAGCGGGCGGTGGTGTCGTAGAAGTTGCTTCCGATATTGGGCTTGGGGGCCTCGAAGGTAATTTCGGTTCCGATATTGACTGGATGCGAGCATTAGCTAACGATTATGGGTTAACAGTCACCTACGCGTTGAACCAAGCTGACCGCCACCCACAACAATGGCGCGAACTTCTCGAACTCTCGTCGGCACCGATTGATGGTGACGGCAAAGTAATTGCACAGGTAGCAGGTCGACCAGCGGGATTATTGTTTGGGCTTGAAACCTCACTTCACCCTTTCAAAATGCACCCTACCTACTTGGCATTGGCCGAGAAATGCACCCGCTCCGAGCTTGTGGAAGAACTTTCCAAACCAGCGGTGAAAGAACAAATTCTTAGTGAAACCACCGGCTACACCGGGCGCTTCAACTATGACGTCGCCCACGCCTTTCACAAGATGTACCCACTACTCGACAACCCCGACTATGAACCGAAACCCGAAGACTCAGTAGAAGCGCGGGCCATGAGAGAAGATCGGGACCCCTACGAATTCGCTTACGAAGTTCTCCTAGCGAAAAACGGAAGAGGATTAATATTCTTTCCTCTTGCCGATTTTGCAGAGCACACTCTCGACCCGACCTATGAACGGTTAAATCATCACGGTGCTTTCTGGAGCCTCTCCGACGGCGGAGCACATTGCCGGTTGATATGTGACGCTTCGACGTCGACATTCATGCTTAGCCACTGGACTCGAGATCGAACCAATGGCCCAAAAATGAAAGTTGAAGAAGCAGTCAAGCTAATGACTCATGACACAGCTGAGATTTATGGTTTGCTCGGCGACCGGGGCACGCTTGAAGTTGGCAAACGCGCAGATATAAATGTGATCGACTACGAGAATCTATCGATCTCGGCACCCGAGATGGTCTATGACCTTCCGACCGGGGCACCCCGTCTGTTACAGGAAGCAAATGGCTATAAGGCAACCTTGGTTGCCGGTGAAGTTGTTCGAGAAAATGACGAGTTCACTGGAGCTCGTCCGGGTCGACTAATCCGTGGGCGTCGATGATCCGAAGTAGCGAATAGGTTCACAGCAGATTCGACGCGGTTTTATGACTAAAGGAATCGAATTGTGTTGAACTGTTGGGCCCCCATTGGACGAGGAAACGCTTCCACGATTGCATCGCGAAGCCAAGAATTAGAACAGCGCGGTTACTCGGGAGTGATAGGCAACCAGGTTTATGGACCGCCGTGGGCCAGTTTGGCGGTCGCAGCGACATCCACTAGTTCCTTGAAGTTAGAAACAGGCATCGCGATGGCATTTGTTCGATCACCCTTCGAAACGGCGTGTGCTGCTCTCGAACTTGACCAAATCAGCAATGGACGCTTCTCGCTAGGTTTGGGTACGGCGCCCCAAACGTGGACAGAGAATTTTTTTGACGAGGACTTCCAGCCACCGATCGGACGAATGCGTGAAGTTATCGAAATTCTTCGAATGGTCTTTGACGCCGCCTCAAATAATGCCCCGATAATTCCGGACTATAAAGGGCAGTATTACCAGCTGTCATTTGCGGCCTTGCACCCCAATTTCGGGGAGAATGTCAGAAGAATCCCCATATGGGTTGCTTCGCTGCGCGAACGGCTGTGCGAATTAGCGGGCGAATGTGCCGATGGGTTCATAGGTCATTCAATCTGGTCTCAATGGTGGCTTGAGGAACGAGCATTGCCGGCACTGCAACGAGGAGCTTCGCGCGCTGGCCGCGATCTCGCCGATATAGAAGTTCAGCTTTGGTTGACCGCCTCAATTGATTCAGATCCAGTAGTTGCCGCTCGCCGCGCGCGAGGCAACGTAGCTTTTTATGCTTCGATACCGAGCTATCGTTCTTATTTCGATGCTCACGGTTTCGGGGAATTATTTGACACGCTTGTAGAAGCGAGACGTTCACTACCCGTAGAAAGTTGTCTCGACCTGGTGCCTTTGGAAGCGGCACGAAGTTTTGCGGTCTGCGGAACTGCAGATGAAGTGGGAGAACAGATTCATAGCGTTGCGCAACACGCAACCTCTATCTGTGTGAAACCACCGATGTGGGCTATCGACCCCTCAGAAGCCAAACACCAAGCCGCACTTATTGAACAATTGCTGTTCAGCTAAATTAGCCAGCTACGTAGATTCTTTGGTGAGTTGCTCCAAAAGGCCACCACTGTCGCTAACTATGTGACCTTCAACGACCTTGCGGTTCTCAATAGTGAAAATCGCTACCGCGTGACGTTCGACTTCGTTGCCTGAAGCCGTCACGCCCATAAACGTCCCGGTGTGAGTTCCTCTCAAGATGTATCTCACTGCTACAGAAGCTCCATCGCTAACCATCTGCTGAATTTCAAATCGAGCATTACTCAGTGCAGAGTGGTACGCCTTCAAGGACTCAATATGTTCCGCAAGAGAATTAGCTGAAGGACCGCCGTAACCATGCCGCACGTAGTCGTGCGTAAACGAGGCTTCTACGACAGATAAATCCTGTTTGTTAAAGCCGTCTTCCATTATGTGGCGCACGAGTTCCTTGGCTTCTTCTCCGGTCAATGCTCCCCCTTGTGTGATTCGCTAACGATACTTCTTCAAGCAGCGCGGGTAAGAACGTTCATTCCTTGTAACCCCATACGGCGTAGAGAGGGTCACCATTTCCCGAACCCTCTGTCCGAAGTTCAGCGTGAAGATCGCCCCAACCACCAGATCGACGAAAATACTCTCCGACAATCGCAACGTGACCACGATCATCAGTCTGTCCCCAACCCTGGATCGCCTTTGTAGGGAAACATCGATTGGAGAAAGTATGTACAAACGCGCCGCCACGCTTGAGGCATCTATGTACCTCGTCAAAAACCTCCAAGGGTTTGACGAGATAATCCACCGAAACGCAGCACACGACACTGTCAAAACAGTCATCATCAAAGGGAAGCCGCTGATCATCGTTTAGATCATGTTCCACCCAAGAGGCTGCATGCTTGTTGCTGTCTAGTTCAGTCGCGTTCATGCCCAGCACTGTCAGGTTGTCTGGTGGGTCCAGAAAATGACTGATCCAGGAGCCCATCAAATCTAAAACCTTGCCCTCGATTTTGAGATCGCGGTACAACTCACCCACTGCGGCGATCGCCCTCTCATCAATATGAGCAACCAACCTCGGCTCCAGATAGAACTGATTGTCTGGAGATTGATCGACCCGATCAAAGAACCCAGAAGGAAATCCTGCGTACCGGTCATCTCCCGAATCGAAAGCCATAATTCCTCGGCGTCTTTCAGTTCTTAATTCTCTTGGCAAAGCTGAGATCATGACCGGACGGGTCGGAAATAGCGAAAAACCTTTCACCCCAAGGTGCGTCCGCCGGCGCGCCTTGGGGAGACAAATTCGCATCCACAGCGCGTCGATACACCGAGTCGACATCATCGACATGAAAAATCACTCGTCCCCACCAAGTCGCCGGGAGATCATCTGGCTTGACTTCCCACAGATTGACGAAACAAGTCCCTGATTCGAGCGTTACGAACGAACTTGACGCATCTCCATAGGAAATAGCGAAACCTAATGCCTCATAGAACTTGATGGATCCCACCACATCAGCTGTCGCGAGCGTTATGGCGTCGATCCTTTCGGTGGCGCCTACATTTTCTTGAGCCATCATAAGAACCTTTCCTAGCTCAACGAAACTGAGACTAGAGCAACCATGTTCCAAGCTCGTTCCAAGACCAATGCTCTGAGCTTGATTGTCGATTCTCCGGGACTGAGCGGTGCATCTTCTGGCGTTTGAAAATCTTTTAGTGTGAGCCAATGGCTATCACGCCGCTGTGTCGAATGGATATGGCGTTAACGCGATTGTGAAATCTTCTTCCTAACGGCTTTCATCGAGGATTTCACGCAGAAGTCTGGCGCTGACACCTAATACGTTTGCTGCAAACTCAATGTCTGGCGGTGGCGGCCCAAGCGCAATGCGCAGTTGGTCCTCTGACACCCCTAATCTTGCCGCTGCGACGGCAAGATTAGGCTGCGCTGGAAGTGATCCGCGTGGAATCGACGAAGGCGAGCCACTTGGGCGGGCGGTACTCCGTGTCGCAGTGAAGACGCCTTTTAAGCATCTACTGATAAATGGGAAGTCTTTAGTGATGAGATACCGATACTGACCGTCAATAGAAATCCCATTGCATTGATCGAGATCACCGAGACCGTCTACATACTCCCAATCTGAGGTGTAAGTCCCATCAGGTGCGGAGTTGTTTATGACGATGTTAGGTCCATGCTCCCGGCCGAGACTAACCGTGCAATTAACCCCCCTACGAAGCGTTTCTGTCAACCGGTAACTCGACTGGTATTTGCTTGCTAGTGAGACGTACATAAAGTGGCCGTCTGCTGCGAATCCGACGTGAACGAGATCGGAACTAGAATGGTTGTGTTTCTGGGTCAGTGAATTAGGCAACCCGTGATAGTGATAAGCACCAGAAGGTTGCACATGCGCGTTATTCGTGTCCATCCCAAGATTGAACTGATCTTGAAGTCCTTCGACAGGATATGTTTCACCTGACTCACAAGAAACTGTTTCTGCGGTGCCAGGCTCAAACTTCACACCGTTTACCGCGACTCCAGGCACATGAACCTCTTGTGCAGTACCCGTATAGATCGGATCTGCCGGATATTCATAATTAACCGATTGCGCCGAAATTGTATTTGGGTTCCCCGCGTTGGGGAATTGACCAGTTTCATGATCAGGCAATGCGTTGGTGACGATTTTCCTCACGCCCGAAGACACACTCACAGTCGTCTGAGTCCCGAAATCAGTATCAACAATCACATATCCACCTGCGTAAGCCGTCGTTAAGGCTTCTGACTGATGTTGGGTAGTAGTT
>DJZU01000077.1:52547-60186 GCA_002448715.1 Candidatus Neomicrothrix sp. UBA6944
GTTTATCTGACTGATGTTGGGTAGCGGTCGGAGTCAGCGATGCAGAGTCAACGTTTCCTCCCGAACAGGCTGAAGCGACAATCAAGAACACCATTAACAACAGCGACTGGGAGTCCACTGCCTTGAAAGTCGGCATGAGGCACTATGCCACCCACAGCGCAAGAAGCGAGCATCGACCATCATCTTTAAGCAAATTCTTATAGAAAGTGAGCCTTTGGAATTATTGATTGTGTTTAGCAAAGAAGAACAGTTTTTGATAGCGCTCTTATGGCACGATCAGACACAGAGAACATTCAATAGGACAGTGAACGATGAGCCACGTCGAACTAACGGAACAAATAATCGAATCGATGCGAGCGCGCGACCCTGACGAACCAATAGCGATGATTAACCTGCTGAAATTTCGTGACAGCGCCCTCCCCGAACTCAATATGGGTTCAACGACAGGCCATGATTGTTACTTTGATCACTACGGAGCAGGGGTATCTCCGATAGCGGATCGCCTTGGCACCGGGTATTCGCTCCTGTACCTCAATGAGGTGCATTCCTGCTTCTTCGCAACGATTGATGAAGATTGGGACTATCTACTGATCCTCCAATATCCCTCCCGCCGAGCATTTATCGAAATGGTTACGGATCCGGAATATCAAGAACTTCTCAAATACCGGTCAGCTGCTCTTGCGAATAGTCGACTCATCGAATGCGTGAATGACACCCCAGTGGATTACCCCTTGAATCTCCAAGCACCACCACCATCAGATCCGGTCATCGACCGACCGGGGCTCTTCAGCGACCCACGCGTCAATGCGGTCAATGGTCGCGACCCAAAACAACCAACGGATATGTTGAATCTGATTCGTCTTGCTGAGGTCACGCAACCCGGCGGTGGGGTTGACAATATGTCGGGCGCCCAAGGCTACGAGGAATACCGAACCGGAGTTACTTCTCTATATGCAGAACGAGCCGGTGTCGCGATCACTTGGCGTGCTTTCCCAGTCGCCACGCTCATAGGTCCAGAAGAAGAATGTTGGGACGAAGCACTTATCTATCACTACGACAGTCGCGAGCAAATGCTCTCAATGTTCACCGACTACGACGACTATCGCGTCAACCATCTTCCAAAACGAAATGCGTCAATCGTTGATGGCCGACTCATCGAAACCACCATTGGGAAATAACTAAACCAATATGTAGCCAACGTCAGCTCCTGAGCGGCTTGCCTTTCGCATGCTCAAGGAAGACAAAGTCTTCCACTGGCTTTCTTGACAACTTGGAGAGTTGTTTAAAAGGGCGCCCGATTGTCAGCATCGCTGATACTGCCTCATATGACTCGAGACCCAAAAGTTCTTGAACTGAGGGTTCTTGGGCAGCAAGGAGTGTCGTCAAAGTCCCACCGAAACCTTCGTTACGCGCTGCCATCAACGCGCTCCAAGCCATTGGATACACCGATGCCCCACTCACTACTCCCACCCGGTCCAAATATTGATCCATAGAAGCGACCACATTCAGATCGACAACAACAATGCAAACAACCGGAACTTTTTCTAGCTGCTCAAACATGGGTATCGCGATTGGTAACGACTCATCAGTAGCCGCCTCTTCAATATCCACCGAAGTCGGAGTCACCGACTGCCAGTAGACCTCCCCAGCTCTGGTTTGAGCAGCAGCCACTCTCATAGGAGACCAACACAACTCGCCAAGAGCCTTCTTAGTCTCCTCATCACGAATGACTATGACCTTCCAACCTTGGCGGTTGCCACCGTTAGGTGCGAAACGTGCTGTATCGAAAATTCGATACAGCACATCATCAGAAACTGGGTCGTCGGTAAATTCCCTCGCAGCAAACGTGGTTCTGGCGACATCTACAAAATCCATGACAAACCCTCAAACGATTCGATCTGAACGTAAATCTTCGATCTCCGATGAACTAAACCCAAGCTCAGCCAATAGCTCATCTGTGTGTTCTCCGAGTTCGGGAGACCTCTGACGGATGGTTCCCGGACTGGCGGTCATCGAAACTGGAAACTGGCTTATTGGAATGTCTTTGACTGCCGTAGGGTAAGAAATGCGCTCTAAAAAGCCCAGTGCCTCTGCGTGAGGATGGTCGAGAGTTTCCTGCGGCTTGAGAACTGGGGCACCTGGGATCTTTAGATCCGCGAGTGCTGACAACACTTGATCGGTTGATTTGTCAGCGCACCAATCTGACATCACCCCGCAAATTTCACGTCGATGGTTCCCTCGGCCTTCATCGTCTTGGAATCTTGGGTCGTCCGCTAGTTCAGGCCGGCCGACGAGCTTGGCCCAACGTGCGAACTGATAATTACCGATAACCGAGACCAGAACTAAGCCGTCGCTAGTCAAAAAAGTGTCTGAAGGAGCGGCCGTCTGCCCTTGGTTATGGGAAGCCTCACGGTTTATCTGAAGCTGGTCCTGCTCTATAAGCGTTGCATTCGCGATGGTCATCGCTGTTTTCAATAATGCCCCTTCAAGTTCTTGCCCCTCACCAGTGAGATCACGATGCCGCAACGCGGCAAGCGTAGCCATAGCAAGAAGTGACCCTGTGCAGAAATCCACATACGGAGTTGAGTTGCGAGTCGGCTGCCCTTCGGGCCCAGTCATATGCATTGCGCCTGACATTGCCTGAGCTAGACCATCGAAACCGACTCGATCGCTGAATGGTCCTCCAGAACCAAAACAGGTGACAGTGGAAACGATGATGTCTTCCTTAATTTTCCTAAGCGACTCATAGTCCAAACCCATTTGCTTTCTGGTTTCGGGCGGCAAATTAGCTACAACCACATCCGCGGTCCCGATCAAGGTATTCATGATTTCTCTACCCTCGGCCTTCATTGGATTCAAAGTGAAGCTTCTCTTATTTCGTCCGACCTGAAGAAAGAGCGCGCCTTGGCCATCGGAGGTCACTGGAGTAGTCCAACGATCTTCGCCGCCGTCAATTCTCTCGATTCGAATAACATCGGCGCCAAGATCACCCAAGATGGTCGCAGCGAATGGCCCCGCGATAAATCGACCGAAATCCAACACGCGAATTCCGTCCAACACCCCCGCCATCATGACCTCCCCATAGAAAACGTAAGCCCGACGATAGTTAGATTTTCGTTAGACAGTTGGTCGGAAAAACTTCGCAAAGCCGATTGAGGTATCTAAGAACCACATCTCGTGGTGATTTCAAACCGTCGAGGCCTATGTTGGAACCCTAATTACGATCGGAATTGAAGCCGACAGGGGGTGGGGTAACTTGCTGAGTTCATTTGATGAGTTCTACCTACACCAGACGTCGCGTCCGATAGCTACTCCGGCCACAAGTGACCGAAATGCCTACGACCGTTCGTTTTTCAACGGCTATACCGCGGACGGGTCCCTCTATTTCGGGATTAGTTCTGCTCGTTACCCCAATCTACGTATCCAAGACTGTGCGTTAACCATTGCTCTGGGAGATGAGCAGCACTCCTTTCATGGCTCACGAAGAGCGCCTGACGACCCGATCGACATGAGTACAGGACCGTTCCGTATCGAAATCCAAGAAGCTATGAAAACACTTCGAGTTGTCCTTGACGAAAACGACACTGGAATTAGCGCAAATCTCGAATGGATCCCACGAACAGCGCACTTCGCTGAAGACCATCAGATACTCACCCCCCAACAAATAGGGCGTTGGATGATTTCGACTCGCATGAACCAGTTCGGGTTCTGGCAAGGCGAACTTCAGCTTCCCAACCAAACCATCATCGTTGACCCCGAACA
Source organism: Candidatus Neomicrothrix sp. UBA6944 (assembly GCA_002448715.1). Lineage (GTDB taxonomy): Bacteria > Actinomycetota > Acidimicrobiia > Acidimicrobiales > Poriferisodalaceae > UBA6944. The sequence goes on from DJZU01000077.1 coordinate 56,310, forward strand.
GACTTACGGGACCAAAGATCGGTCATGGGGTATTCGCCCTGTTGGAGACCCAGCACCACCCGGAGCCCCAACCACCCCCAAAGGACTCAAATTTTTTTGGGCGCCATTGCATTGGTTAGACCACGTCACCCACATAGGACTGTTCGAAGGAGACAATGACGAAGTTTGGCATTGGGACGGCTTTCGTCTTCCCGCATACTCCGATGCATCGCAGATACCAGGCATAGAAGAGCCAGAAATTGAGCGACTAACCTCAGTCGGCCACGAATTCACATGGACACCAGGCACTCGCAGAGTGTCAGGAGGCCACCTCATTTTGGGCGGTACCAACGCCAACGAAATCGAAGTGGAGATTGAACCTATAAAGACGATTCTCATGAAGGGTATGGGATACGGGCACCCTGAATGGGGCCACGGCCACTGGAAGGGCGAACTAGCTATATCTGGCGAAAGCTGGAACCTAAACGAAATCGACCCCGTCGCTCCGGAGAACATTCACATCCAGGAAGTAGTGAGAGTTATTAGTGGCTCTGCTGAAGGTATAGGCGTATTGGAACAACTAGTCGTGGGCCCTTATCCAAGATATGGATTCAAAAAATTCTTCGATGGCGCTGCGTGAAATAAAGCATGGATTGAAGAGCGCTGCATGTCGCACCCCGCTCATGAAAGTATGAGGACATGGAACTTTATGACGTCATGCGAACCACATTCGCTGCTCGAGACTTTACTGACGATGAATTGCCCGACGAGACCTTGTACCGAATTTTAGACAACGCTCGGTTTGCTCCCAGCGGCGGTAATCGACAAGGCGGGAAGGTCATAGTCGTCAAAGACCCAGAGATCAAAAAGACGCTCGGTCAACTATGTCTGCCTCAACTACGTGTGTACGGAGAACAGCGCCGTAACGGTGAAAGCCCCTGGCAGAGCATCCAACCAACAGGTATCGACGTTGACAAAGTCTGGAATGATGAGTCAATACCCGCTGTTATTCCAATGTTTGAAGATCTGTCACTCACCCCAACCGTTTTGGTCGTTGCTGTTGACCTTGGGGTAGTTGCATCAATAGATAAAGACCTTGACCGTGTAGGAGTCATCAGCGGCGGCTCTATCTACCCCATGGCCTGGAACATACTCCTCGGTGCGCGTAATGAAGGCTTCGGAGGCACGCTGACTACTCTCATAGCAGCACAAGAAGCTAAAGCTCAAGAGTTACTCGGTCTCGACCCTCACGTAGCAGTAGCGGCCCTTCTCACGATCGGTAAACCGAAAAAACAATTGACCAAGCTCACACGTAAAAAAGTTGAAGAGTTCGCAACTGTCGATCGAGCTGATGGACCGGCATTTATTGGCTGACATGAATCACGCCTATTTGATAGGCACTGCCCTTCGAGAAATACGATCCAAGTCGCAAGTATCTGACAACGTCCCAAATAGCGAGCCATGATCGCCAGCTATACGAGAGGACAAATAGGCATCACTTACCGAAGAGTCACCATGTTCGACCATCAAAGTCGCGGCCCACGTAGTCGCAAGTGCCTCAATCATTCGTCGAGCAGCCACTTCCGATAACGGCTCAGCGAAATCCGAACGAAGACGGTCTAGTCGTGCGTCTATTCCTGAGTCTCGACCGCGAGAATGCTCAAGCTCATTAAGGAACGCATCAACGCTCTCAGGGTTCCGCGACACCGCTCTCCCAATATCCAAAGCGATGACGTTGCCAGCACCCTCCCAAATGGCGTTCAAAGGAGCTTCACGATACAAGCGCGGCATGATTGAATCTTCAACGTATCCATTACCACCGACACACTCCAAGGCCTCACGCACCACGGGGTTGGACTGCTTAGTCAACCAGTACTTTGCGACAGGCGTCGCGAGGCGCGCAAAGGCGCGTTCATGTTCATCAACCTCCATCCGTTCGTGAGCTCCTGAAAGTCGAGTAATCATCAACGTTGCCGCTTCAACCTCAATCTCGAGATCAGCCAGAACGTTTTGCATCAGTGGTTTGTCTATCAAGGTGGCCCCAAACGCGTCACGGTTAGCTACGTGCCATCCGGCTTGGCTCACCGCTTGACGCATAAGGGACACTCCCCAGTTCGCGACATCCAATCGAGTTGCGTGCACCATGTCGATAATGGTGGGAACCCCGCGTCCTTCTTCACCAACGATCCAAGCAAAGGTGCTATCGAACTCCAATTCGGCGGAAGCATTAGAACGATTTCCAAGCTTGTCTTTCAACCTCATAAATCGGAGAGAATTCCGCGTTCCATCAGGCAACACACGTGGGACCAGAAAACATGACATGCCTTTCGGTGCATAAGCCAGAACCAAGAACGCGTCGCACATGGGAGCAGACGTAAACCACTTGTGTCCTTCAAGGCAATATTGCCCATCGGAAGTCGGGGCTGCCGTGCTTGTATTGGCTCGCACATCTGAGCCGCCCTGTTTTTCGGTCATTCCCATCCCCAATAAAAGACCCGATTTTTGATCTGGCGCCTTAAGTTGAGGGTCATAGTTCCTAGTAACGGTCAACGGTTCCCAAACCTCACAAATCTCAGGCTGATGTCTCAAAGCCATGAGAGCACCAGAAGTCATAGACGTAGGACAGCCATGACCCATCTCCACCTGAGTTATTAAACCCATCAACGCGTTACGGGTCACATATGCACCATTACCGGGGGGCTGCTCATAGCGCATACAATGAATCCCTGACTCCACGGCAAGGCTCAGCATTGAGTGATAGGCGGGGTGGAATTCGACCTCATCAATCCGTTCCCCGAGCGGGTCATGAGTGTGCAAAATTGGAACGTTTTTGTTCGCTAACCGCCCCCACTCTCTGGTTTCTTCACTCCCAACTCGCGCACCGAAGCGTTCCAACAGTTCGATATTTCCGCCCTCGCGACTCACAGCATCTGAGAGCACCGGATCGGTCGTGAAAAGATTGTAAGAAGGAAGAGGCCATGGTTGGTTATCCGTGGATGACATAGCTCTAAACTAGCCAGAAGGTCGTTCAACAGGACAATGAACGAACTAACGACTACCTTTCGATAAAGCACGCCAGTGGCATCTTTAGGATTTGCCTAAATAGGGGGAATGAGTGAAATACGTAGCACCATCTTCGGTAGAGGAAGCAACATCGCTACTTTCCTCTTCACCGTCTGCACAGGTGTTCGCTGGGGCAACTGACGTTGTTCCCCAACTTCGAGCAGGAAGACCGGCACCTGAAGTGTTAGTTGATCTAAAGAAGATCAAAGAACTAGTCGCTCTAAATAGCGACGGCGATAAATGGACGGTCGGGGCCGCTACACCCACCGCTCATCTAACAGAAGACGACAGCTTTAGCCACGAATTCCCGGGCTTATCTGAAGCCGCTGGACTGATCGGATCAGATCAAATTCAAAACCGATCGAGCCTGGGCGGGAATTTGTGTAACGCCTCACCAGCGGCAGACTCAGTGCCTGCGATGGTTGTAAACGGAGTTCGAGCAGTAGTCGCAGGCCCAAACGGGACCCGCGTACTTGATGTCTCCGAAGTCGTAACTGGGCCCGGACAAACAGCGCTCGACGACGACGAATTTATTGTCGAGTTTGAAATCGACAAAATGCCCACCCGAAGCGGAGATGCGTACTTGCGCATGATCCCCAGAACCGAAATGGATATTGCAGTTGTGGGAGCAGGAGCTCGCGTAACGCTCGCAGATGATGGCAGCATTGAACAAGCTGTTCTTGCTTTAGGGGCCGTAGCCCCGACCGTGGTCCGGATCCCGGACGCTGAACAGGCACTTGTGGGTTCCACCGCGGACGAAGAAACTCTGAACGCTGTCGCGGCGGCAGCAAGCGAAGCTTGCGACCCCATTGACGACAAGCGAGGCACTGTCGAG
>DJZU01000077.1:60296-78712 GCA_002448715.1 Candidatus Neomicrothrix sp. UBA6944
GTAGGGGCAGGAGCTCGAGTAACACTCGCAGATGACGGCAGTATTGAACAAGCCGTTCTTGCCTTAGGGGCCGTAGCCCCGACAGTTGTCCGGATCCCCGACGCCGAACAGGCACTTGTGGGGTCCACAGCTGACGAAGAAACTTTGAACGCTGTCGCAGCTGCAGCAAGCGAAGCCTGTGACCCCATCGACGACAAGCGAGGCACTGTCGAGTACCGCAAACAGGTCGCAGGCGTGTTGGCAAAACGAGCGGTCGTTATTGCAATTGAACGTGCAGAGCAAAGAAACGGAACGAACTAATGCCGCGAACTCATATCACCACGGTCATTAATGGCGACGAGACCGAATTTCTAACTGAAGACAGCACCTCGCTGTTAAACGCCCTGCGAGACGAAGTTGGCCTAACAGGCGCCAAGGAAGGATGCGGAACCGGTGACTGCGGCGCTTGTTCCATTCTCGTCGACGACAGGGTCAACTGTTCGTGTCTCATGTTTGCCCCCGAAGCGGATGGAACTGCAATTGTGACAGTGGAAGGACTTGCGGACTCTGGTGAGCTCCACCCCCTCCAACAATGCTTCCTTGAGGGCGCAGCTCTGCAATGCGGTATCTGCACACCCGGATTTCTTATGGCAGCGAAAGCCCTGCTAGACAAAAACCCGGACCCGACTGAAACAGAGATCCGATACGCGTTGGCCGGCAATTTATGCCGGTGCACCGGATACGACAAAATTATTCGCGCTGTCCAAGAAGCAGCTAGAGAAATGAGGGGTCAGTAATGGCTATAACTGAAGAAAACCCTGGATACAAGTGGGTCGGAACGCGGCCCATCCGACCCGACGGTGTAGAGAAAGTCACGGGCAAAGCACGCTTCGGCGCCGACTTGACCCTGCCGGGGATGCTGTTTGGCAAGGTCGTGCGATCACCGCACGCCCATGCACGTATCGTCTCTATTGACACAAGCGCTGCTGAATCTATGGAGGGTGTTAAAGCAGTAATCACCGGAGCCGACTTCCCTGATTTGGCGGCGAATGGTGCACATCCAAGTGAGATAGACGTAGCTAACAACGCCATCGCCCGCGACAAAGTGTTGTACGAGGGGCATGTTGTTGCGGCAGTAGCCGCGATTACTCGTGAGCAAGCCGAAGCAGCCGCGAAAGCAGTCGCAGTGACCTACGAAGCGTTGCCTCACGTCCTGACAGTTGACGAAGCGATGGCTGACGACGCTCCCTTGCTTCATGAAGCAATGATCACTAAAGGAGTTGATCCGGCTCCCGAAGAACCATCAAATATCGCTAGCAAGATTCTTCATGAGCGCGGTGACCTCGACCAGGGTTTCGGTGAAGCCGACGAGGTTGTTGAACGGGAATTCACGACAAAACCAGTCCACCAGGGTTACATCGAACCCCACGCAGCGGTCGCTGACGCTAACAGCGATGGCAGGGCTCACATCTGGTGCTCATCGCAAGGCCACTTCCAAATGAGGGCTTACACCGCGACAGTGCTAGGAGTTTCCCCCGGCACCCTCAAAGTCACGGCTGCGGAAATCGGCGGCGGTTTCGGAGGCAAAACTGTTATCTATCTAGAACCGCTAGCCGTTCGTTTGTCTCAGCGCGCTGGTCGCCCTGTCAAGCTAGTAATGGACCGAGATGAAGTTTTTCGCGCGACTGGTCCCACATCTGGAACCCGTATCAAAGTCAAAATGGGGGTATCCAAAGATGGGAAAATAACCGCAGCAGAAGTGTGGATGGCCTACGAAGCAGGTGCTTACGCCGGCTCTCCGGTCGGTGCGGCAGGAATGACTGCTATTGCCTGTTACGACATTCCAAACTTTGTGGTTGAAGGGTACGACGTTGTCTGCAACAAGCCCCGAGTCGCCGCATACCGTGCGCCTGGAGCCCCAATGGCCGCATTTGCGGTTGAGTCGGTCCTCGACGAATTAGCTCGAACCATTGAGATGGACCCAATCGACATTCGTCTAACTAACGCTGCTGTTGAAGGAACCCAGGCGTCCTACGGCCCGAAATTCCCTCGAATTGGGTTCGTAGAGACACTTGAAGCCATCAAAGAGCATCCAAATTACACCGCTGAACTGGGTCCCAACCAAGGACGTGGTGTGGCTGCAGGCTTTTGGTTCAACGCGGGCATGATGTCTAGTGCGACGGTTCATGTCAACGAAAACGGAACAGCAACCGTAGTGACAGGATCGCCAGATATTGGTGGGAGCCGCCAGTCCATGGCGTTGATGGCTGCTGAGGAGTTAGGAATTCCCTATGAGTCGATAAAGCCCATAGTCGCTGATACCGAAACCGTTGGTTTCAACGATGTAACAGGGGGAAGCAGAGTAACCCTCGCAACGGGCGCGGCTGTGGTGGACGCCTGCCGTCTCATAGTTGAAGACCTTCGAGGACGCGCTGCAAAAACATGGGACGTTGAAGTTGACCAAGTTGAGTGGGTTGATGGACAAGCGCAGCATGTTGACGGTTCGCAACCCCCGCTCTCCCTAAATGACTTGGCAGCCAAGTCTGGAAGAACTGGTGGACCAATATCAGCCAACGCTTCACTCAATTCCCGTGGAGTAGGAGCAGGTTTCTCGACTCAACTGTGCGATGTTGAAGTCGACCCAGAAACAGGGGTGACAAGAGTCGTTCGTTATCTCAGCGCACAAGACGCAGGACGTGCCATCAGTCCCGACTATGTCGAAGGACAAATGCAAGGTGGTGTGGTCCAAGGAATCGGCTGGGCACTCAACGAGGAATACATCCATGACACCGAAGGTGTCATGGAAAATCCGAGCTTCCTTGACTACCGCATGCCAGTTGCTTCAGACCTGCCAATGATTGATTGCGCCATCGTCGAAGTACCAAACCCAGCGCACCCGTATGGAGTGCGCGGCGTCGGTGAAGTCGGAATAGTCCCCCCTATGGCCGCCGTAGGCAATGCAATTCGCGATGCCGTAGATGTTCGGATGACCGAACTACCAATGTCGCCGATCAAAGTTCTCGAAGCGTTGAACGAAAACGACGGCTAACCCCCGTCATGGCACAAGTTCATTTTTCTGCGGGCCTGCGCGAATTGACCGGGGGCGCCGCCCAAATAGAAGTGGATGCATCTACGGTTCGAGGCCTGATTAAAGCTTTAGATGAAATGTTTCCAGGCATAGCCGCCCGACTATCAGAAGCTTCTTCCGTCGCAATAGACGGCGAAATCTTTACCGATGCAGAATATGAGTCAGTGTCGGAAAACGCCGAAGTCCACTTTCTCGACATTTTCCAAGGCGGTTAAGCAAGTCGCAATTAGTGCCCAGAATCTTTAGCTGGACTATCTCTGATGTTCAGAAAAAGTAGGAAGACGTTCTGGGATGAGGCAAAGCACCCAAGCTGCTGCAGAAGTAACCATCACCATTGCTATGGCAACTTCGTAACCGGAACTATCAATGACGAAACCGAGCACAGCAGGTCCCGCTAATGCTCCAAACCCAAGAGCTGTATAAAGGGTTCCTACAGTTCCACCCAAATCTGCGACTCCGAACCAGGTTGCTAGGACATTGGGAGCAGCAGTGAACCACACCGCCCACCCGACTCCATGCAATAAAGCGCTACTTGCGAAAAGAACATAAGAATCCCCGGCTAGTAACCACAGAAGCAAACAACACAGAAGCAAAACTTGGCCGAAGCGATATTGACGCATTGGAACAAAGCGGTCATTCAAAGCGCTAATTACAAGACGGGCGACCACTGATGACGCTCCGATGATTCCGACCAGCACAGCTGCCGCAGGACCAGAGACACCCTCACTTACCGCATGATCGTTGTAGAAAGCCAAAGGGGCGTAGAATCCCGGTCCGCCAAGAACTAATGCCACATAAAGCACGATGAATTTTCTGGAGCGGAGGATTGTCGCCAAACCAAGACTTGGACTTTTCTGGCTTACAGGTGGATCGACCGCTGCCACAGTGCACAAAATGAGAAGCACCGCGCTGAAGGCCGCATAAATGCCAAGCGTTGACCTCCAGCCCCAACTGTCAATCAGGAAGCGAGACACTATTGGAACAACGAACGTGCCCATCCCAACACCTGCTAGCACCAGACTGATGGCTGAGGCGCGTCGATGTTGAAACCAGCGCCCCACAGTTCCAATCATTGAGGGATAACAACACCCAACAGCGCTCCCCACCAATGGTGCATACACCAGATACAACATCCACAGCGCGGAAGCTTGGCTGCTGATAACTAACCCGAGAGTCATAAACACAGCGCCGGTTCCTACGACTGGTCGAACACCGATGTTGTCGCTGACCTTTCCGCCAATGGCACCAGCTAAGTAATAGAAGCAAACTGCCGTGGAAAACAATGGGGCTACCGGCCCCGTTGAGGTGTCAAAAGACTCAGCTATAGGGGTTAGAAAAATTCCGAACGAAAATAGAACTCCGAAGTTAACGAAGTTGGCGATAAACGCCGCTGCGGTCACTATCCAACTGCTACGTCGGAACTGAAATGGTTTGGTATCGATCATCTATTTCTATCGCTAACCGCAGCAGTAGATCACAATTCTTAACGACTACCCGAGGTCGGAACGCAGCTAGCTCATCGTTAGGCCACCCGACACCGACAGTGTCTGGCCCGTTACGAAAGCAGCTTCTTCAGAGCAGAAGTAAATAACGGCGGAAGCTACTTCGGTTGGGGTGCCAACCCGTTTCATGGGAACTGCACGCGCCATCGCGCCAATGATCTTGTCACCGTCGTCGCTGGCAGCCACGATCCCATCAAGTAGAGGTGTATCGGTTGGGCCTGGACAGACCACGTTGGCCGTTATCCCTGACCTGGCTGCTTCACGAGCAATTGTTTTGGTGAATCCAATTACACCGCCTTTAGCTCCCGAGTAGACGGCCTCAAAGGAGGAACCGACACGACCTGCATCCGAAGCAATGTTCACGATCCGCCCCCAACCGTTTTCGGTCATAGAAGGCAAACATGCATGAACTGTTCGAAGCACGCCCTTGTAGTTGATTTCAATTACTCGATTCCAGAAATCTTCGTCTGTAGCCAAAAATGGCATCAACTCATCCCAGCCTGCGCAATTCACCAATATTTCTGGAGGCCCAAGTTCATCAAGAACTTGCAAGATCCCGCCTTGGACAGCATCGCTATCGGCGACATCCATGTGCACAGCAACAGCGGAGCCACCAGCCCCAGAAATTAATGAAGCTGTTTCTAACGCCCCATCGAGGTTTAAATCAGCGACTGCTACTTTGCGGCCAGCTGCAGCTAAGCCGACACAAATTTCCCTACCGATTCCACTACCGCCGCCGGTAACAAGTGCAACACGTTCGGTCATGACTTAACTCCTCGTTGCGCGGGCCACTTGGCCCCATTTGTCTACAGATTCAGGGTCTTTTCGCATGTGCTCCTCGGTCAAATACATCACAACTCTCGAAGCGGTGCCTTCATACCTATCTTTAAGACGATCTGCCATTTCGTCCCAGGTAGACACCAACGCGAAATGCTCCAACATTTCATCAGAAATGGCGTCTGCCATCCCTTGCAAATCTCCGGCTTTCATCTTGTCACCCAGAGATTTTGTTACGCCTTCAAAGCCGAGATCTTCAAACTGAAAGGCATAGTTCGGTGTAGTGCCGTAAAAGGCAATTTGAGTCTTAGCGCGGTGTACCCACGGTGCGCGCTCTTCAGGAGTATCACCGGCTACCGCAAAGACGGGAACGATGAGATCAATATCGGAAATTCGGCGATTTGCCTCCGCGGCTCCTTCGCCCATCTCAGGCAACAGACGATTTTGGATGTAGTGCATCGAATGCATCGGATGGACATGCACTCCATCAGCGACTTGACCAGCGACGCGGTTCATAAGAGGCCCGACAGATGAAATATCAATCTTTACGTCACCAAATTCATGGGAACGAGGCTTCCACGCGTCCGGCAACAGAGAAAGATTGTAGAAATCGCCCTCATAACTCAAACGCTCTTCACCGCGAAACGCCCTCAAGCAAGCCTTCACCGCCAGGACATAATCATGAAGGCGACGAGCAGGGCGATCGAACTCGGACGAATAACGCCGAACAACATGCCCCTTTACCTGACTACCTAGACCTAAACGAAACTTGCCCTGCGTTTCACCAGCCAATTCCCAAGCTACTTGCGCTGAAACCATTGGACTCCTAGGAAACGCGACCGCGATTCCAGTGGTAAACGTCAAAGACGGAGCAGCTAACGCTGCCGCAGCTATCTGCATCCACGGCACTTGTCCGGTCTCCGTGTACAACATTCCAGAGAAACCTTGGCTTTCGACACTTCGAGCTAACTCGCTCGCCGAACCCCAAGTAGATGAACCAGTCATCAAATCAAATTCCACGTCCGTACCTCTCTTTCACCCCCTATTTGAGCCGAAATGAACCCGTTCGGCCAATGCAGTCGGTTCGGATCTATGGTTGCGGGGTATGAACGAGAATTGGCTACTCATGGGGGAGATCCCAGACCGCGCCGCCACGCTCTGGAAAGACCACCCCGCATTAGTTTTTCAGGGCGAACGTTGGTCCCACGGCGAGTTTGCTGATGATGTCCAAAAAGTCGCGAAAGGATTGGTTGCTCTCGGCGTTCAACACGGTGACCATGTGGCGGTCTGGATGACAAACCGCCCCGAATGGCTACACCTGATGTACGCAATTCCTCGTGTGGGTGCATGCATTGTCCCTCTCAACACCCGGTATAGAACCGATGACGTTGCATACACCGTTGTGCAATCTGAAAGTAGATTTTTGATAGCACTCGATCGTTCTGGCCCCATCGACTACGGCGAAATGTTGGAAGCAGCTCTCCCACAACTCAATGAGGGTGGCCATCTTCAACAGATCGTCATGATGGGGGAGCAGCTAGAGGCCAGCATTTCATGGGAAGCAATGCTTGAACAAGGCTCCCAAGTGAGTGACGAACAATTGCATAGCCGCTCAGCTCAAGTCAGTGTTGAAGATCGGATGATGCTCGCCTATACCTCAGGGACTACCGGACACCCCAAGGGAGTCATCCACTGCCACAAACCGGTCCGCAATACCTACGAAAGAGCAATGCTGCTGGGTCACAATCGCAATGATGTTCACATGAGCTACCTACCTTTATTCCACGCCTATGGGTTTAGCGAAGTCGCAATGATGGTTGCGCTAACAGGAGGAAGCCAAGTTCTCTTCGACGTCTTTGAACCCGCTCAAGTTCTAGACGCTGTCGAAAAAGAAAGAGGTACCGTACTTCATGGCTTTGACAGCCACTGGGCTGACCTAATTCGAGAACAACAACAGCGACAACGCGACGTGACCACCCTTCGCGCAGGGACACTTCCTGCTGGGATGGAATCAACCGTCCCAATAGCGCGACAAGTACAGGACGTTTTCTGTCCCACTACCAGCGGTTTCGGCATGAGCGAAACCTGGGCATTCATCGCCTCAAGCCACGTCACCAACACAATGGAGCAAAGAACCGAAGCTTCGGGTTACCCCATGTATGGCATTGAGTTTGAAGTTCGCGACCTGGACGACGGCCACGTCTTAGGTCAAAACGAGCAGGGAGCTCTGTATGTAAGGGGCTATACGGTTACCAGCGGGTACTGGGGGAAACCCGAAGCCACAGCCGAAGTACTGGATGACGAAGGGTGGCTAGACACTGGTGACGTGGCCATGCTCAGATCAGACGGACACGTCGTCTTTATAGGACGCCACAAAGATATGTTGAAAGTCGGAGGCGAAAACGTTTCGCCAGCCGAAGTTGAGGGGTATCTCCTTGAAGTCGAAGGTGTTGAAGAGATCGCCGTTGTTGGTTACCCCGATGAGCGACTCGTAGAAGTCCCCGTAGCGTTCGTCGTCAGTTCCACTGACTTATCAGCAGAAGCTTTAATTGAACGTTGTCGTGGCAAAATTGCCAGCTTCAAAATACCCAGACACGTCATCTTCATAGACGAGATGCCGTCAACCCCCTCAGGGAAAATACGAAAAATAGAACTCAGAGAGTGGGCGTTGAACCAAATTCAATAACCCTGGACTTGGTTTAGACCGGACCGCCAAGAGTGTGGCTGGTTGCGTCACCTGATGCACGTTCAGCCTCTCGATTGCGAACCTCTGCTCGGCCCACCACCATGTGATGAACTTCGTCAGGCCCGTCAGCCAGACGAAGCGTCCTTTGGCTGTGCCACATATCGGTGAGTGGGAACCATTGGGAAACCCCAGCAGCTCCGTGCATTTGGATTGCTTCGTTGATGATGTCGCAACACTTCTCAGGCACCATGGCTTTAACGGCGCTCACCCATACTCGGGCTTCAGCGTTACCGAGCGTGTCCATTGCCTGGGCAGCACGCAAAACCATCAAGCGCATCGCTTCTACTTCGATGCGGCTGCGTGAGATCACTTCCATATTCTTGCCAAGATTGACAAGCTTCTTGCCGAACGCTTCGCGAGAAAGACCGCGATCAACCATCATTTCGATTGCCTTTTCGGCGGAACCGATTGAACGCATGCAATGATGGATTCGACCTGGCCCGAGGCGAAGCTGACTAATTTCGAAGCCTCTGCCTTCGCCTAGCAACACGTTCTCTTTCGGGACTCTGACATCTTCAAGTTTGATGTGCATATGCCCGTGTGGAGCATCGTCGTTACCGAAGACGTGCATTGGACCGACGATGTTGACGCCCTCGGCGTCAAGCGGTACCAAGATCTGAGACTGTTGTTTGTACGTATCAGCATCGGGGTTCGTGCGAACCATGGTGATCATGATCTTGCAACGAGGATCACCTGCACCCGAGATGTAGAACTTCTCGCCGTTAATGACCCACTCATCCCCGTCGAGAACCGCTTCGGTCTCGATTTGCTTGGCATCTGAACTCATCACTCGTGGTTCAGTCATGCAGTAGGCGGAACGGATCTTCCCGTTCAGTAACGGTTCGAGCCATTCCTCTTTTTGCTCGCTAGTTCCGACTCTTTCAAGAACCTCCATATTTCCGGTGTCGGGTGCGGAACAATTCAAGCATTCGGAAGCCAAACGGTTTTTGCCTAATTCGTTCGCAATGTAGGCGTAATCGAGGTTCGACAAACCCTCGCCTGTCTCGGCATCAGGGAGAAAGAAGTTCCAGAGACCTTGAGCGCGTGCCTTTGCTTTGGCGCCTTCAAGTAATTCAAGTTGCCCTTCGCCGTATCCCCACCGTTCGGGCCGATCTTCGCCAAGCCGATGATATTCCTCGGTAATGGGATCTACCTCTTCTCGAATAAAGACTTTCACGGCCTCGTACAACGGACGAACCTTGTCTGACATCCTCAGATCAAAGTCGTCCATGCTTGCTGACCTCAGTGCGCCACCAACCACGGGTGCCCCTTTCACATTGCGTTTACTGAACCCTAGCTATCTTCTCGACGTTAAGCATTTTCGAATCGGAAAACAAACGAAATGATCTGCAAATACGTTGGGTAAACCACGGGAGAATCAACTACCCCAGGGCTGAATGGTGTGATCATCCCCAATTCTTCCCACTGCCGGTACTACGTTCCATGTCCATGGCATCTTGCTCACGAGGTACCTGTGGTGCACCGGCAGTAGCGGGCCTCACATATGACAGTGCCTCGCTTTCGGTTTGGGTCATAGACCTTCATGCGGACACAGGCCATGTCATGTCGTTGTGTCAGAAACATGTTCAAACACTTCGGGTACCACAAGACTGGACTGTCTCTGACGAACGGGACGGCGTACCGAGACTGTGGACAGTTACCTCCAACGACGGCTCGGCTCCATCCTCGAAACGGAGCCGGGTGCGGCGCCAACGCGCACAAAGCGGCCGAATTCTCGAAGTTGAAGAATTACAACTATTCGAACTAGATGACGCCCCCACCGAAGCAATGGCATCAGTTGCGTCGCTCGACGCGGCCCGTAGTTCCGGAAGATCTTACAACCGAGTCGATCTGACGAACGAAGTAAGACCCAGCACGCTCATGGGCTGACTGAAGCTATAGCCATAACTACAAATGTCCACCAGATCGCATATCAGTCACTATCACCCGGCCATCGGGTGCTAAAGCTGCGCGGAACCTGATTTCACCGTCGGCAATAAGAACCAAGTCGTTGCCGTCGTTAGAGACTTCCAGAGCAGATCCGATTTCTTGTTCCATCTCTGGTCTGACGCGGTGAAGTACCTCTCGAATCCGTTGCCGTCGCTCTGCTTCAACTAAGTCGTAATCGAACTCGACAAAATCCCCTGGCTCAGTTCCCGACGGCCGCATGGTTAGCTAGATCCCCCGTTATCAATACAACGACCAAAAATAAAACAGACTCGTTCCACCTCATCGTTTGGGTCAATCCAGGACGGTTTCGGTCCAACGAAACACACATGATTCATTTCGCTAGTCCTTTCAGGGTGAAGACTCCCGGTCTCCGACCACTTCTGTACCTACAACGATACGCATTGGAGAGATGTTGCCGGACGCTACGGTAGGCACTGTGGATTTAGTCTTTCCCGTTGGTCTGTCGCTGCTGTTCATCTATGTGGTGTACCGAGTCGGCCTCAAATTGATGCTCGGCTTCTCGCGACCCGTACCGCTGCCACCGCCACCGGGTGAATTGCGCAAAGTTCGCCTCACCTACATGTGCACCCTATGCGGCACGGAAGTCCGAATGACCCGATCACCCAATAGCACTCCAGAAGGGCCGAAGTGTTGTATGGAAGAGATGGAACTCATCCGTGACCACGACAACGACTAGCGCAAACCCCTTAATCCACAGGTTGTCCCCAGGGTGGGGAGAAACCACATAGATGTAATTCCCACTAATTCATCTGAGGGACTGCAGAACTATCGCCATCTCGTAGCCATCAGAATTCCTACTAACACGAAGCCCAGTCCGCCAAGTATCCATGAACTTGATGGGCTCCCCGGCAACCAACTCATGTAGTTAGAAAAGATGACGGCAACACCTGCCAACAAGAAACTAAGAATCAGCCATCCGAACCAGGGAGGGCTTGGTGGCATGTCACCCGAAAGAGATTCTTCAGCGACAAATCCTTCCGGTCGCGTTCCTTTGGGTGTCAATCGACTTGTCTTTTTGGGCCTGGCCATGAGCAACGAGGATAGAGGGAGAAACGATATGCGACTAATCACTCAGACGATAAGCCCATGATTGCCGCAGATAGCGAGGGCGCACTGACCTAATCGCTTGGTTCCACGGTGACGAAACTGCTACCGGTGTCAGCGCCCGCGTCGCCGCTCCCAACAACGAGGACCACTTCGGATCCCAAAAGGAGTTCCGTTCCTGGTGACGGATCAATGCCTAGCACTTGTCCGATAGAAGGGTCACCTGCTCCGAGTTGACTTTCAACGCGTTTGACTTCAAACCCCAAATTTCTTAAAGCAATCTCAACCTGGTTGGCGTCTGTCGTGCCAAGAATTTCTAACGAAGGGACCTGACCCGTCGCTGGTCCAAGTGAAACAACTAGACGTACGACACTGCCCCTTTCAGCTAAACGTCCAAACCCAGGTTCAGAACGGATGACCGTGCCTACCGGGAAGTCCAAAGAGTTTTCTTGAACTACTTCGGCATCGAAACCCTCCCGAGCTAGGAAGACCCGAGCGTCCGCTATGGATTGTCCCTCTACTGAAGGAACCTGGACTTCGCCTTTACCGACTGACACCGTCAAAGTTATGACGGTGCCCTGGGGTCTTTCTTCAGTGCTGGGGACACTTTGTTCTATCACTATGTTTCGAGCAAAATCGTCGCTCTGTTTATCAATGCGTTCCACTGAAAAGCCTGCGGTAAGCAAAATCTCCTCAGCCTCCAGGAAATCCATTCGTTCGACCGCCGGGATACGCACAACGGTGAGCCCTTTGGAAGCAAATAGTCGGATGGGGTTGTCAGGATCGTTGGGTTCAGCGAGCAATAACCCGGCTCTCGGGTCCTGTTGAAATATTTGATTTGCTGGAATGTCTTGTCGCTCCTGGAATTCAATGGTGATTTGTTCGAAGCCTTCACCGCGTAGCTGATTCTCGGCTTCTTCCCAATCGAGTCCCACCACAGAGGGGACTCGTAGTCGACTATCAGCGTCACCAACTACACCGGCGTCGTTATCTCCCGAGCCTGGAGTAAATCCATTCAGCAGCAAATAGACCAAGCCCGCAACAACGATTAACAAGACGACGAGCAAAGTCGCCCAGACTCTGGTTTTGTCCGAAGCTGGGGCCGCGATCGTTGGGTTGTCGGTAGGTGGTGTAGCTCTTTCAGGCTGTTCCGACGGTGTCAGATTCTGCGGAGCCGGGCGTGTACCCGGTGAAGGTGTTACACGCGTCTGAACAGTGGTAGCTGCAAGCTCGCCACTTCGCTGAGTTGCAAGGACCTGCTGCCCGGTGCGAAATCGTCTCAAATCACCACGTAAATCGTCAGCTGATGCATAGCGGGTGTCAGGGTCTTTCGTTAAACCAAGAAGGCAAATTGCTTCGAGAGCTGGAGGCACGTCGGCGTTGAATTGTGATGGTGGAGCCGGTGTCTCTTGAACGTGCTTGTATGCGATGGAAACAGGGGTATCGCCGGTAAATGGGGGGCCTGCTGTGAGCATTTCGTAGAGGACGACTGACAAGGAGTACACGTCACTTCTGGGGTCAGCTGGGTGCCCTTGTGCTTGTTCTGGTGAAAGGTACGTGGCTGTGCCCATTACCGAACCAGTTTGGGTCAGGTTGTCAGAAGTATTTCCGGTAAGGGCACGCGCAATACCGAAATCAGTAACTTTTACTTGCCCTCCGGTGGTGACCAAAACATTTCCCGGTTTGACGTCGCGATGAACAACCCCGTTTCGATGAGCAAAGGCCAAAGCTGCTGCAATGTCAATCGTGATGTCCGCTGCGCGATCAGGGTGAAGAGGCCCCTCCGCTCTAATGATTTCAGCGAGACTTCGCCCTTCGACGTATTCCATGACGATGTAATAGGTGCCCGCTTCCTGACCCCAGTCATATACGCCAACAACGTTCGGTTGGTTTAAGTTTGCTGCCGCTTGCGCTTCTCGGCGAAAGCGCTCGACGAATGAAGCATCGGTCGCGTATTCGGGGAATAAGACTTTGACCGCAACAGGTCTGTCCAGAAGCTTGTCCCTGCCCAAAAAAACCTCGGCCATGCCCCCGCGCGCGATACGTCGATATAACTCGTATCTGCCACTGAAAATAGGTCGGTCATTTTCGGACATTGGCATCTCTGGAGGAACCATTAGGAACCCCCTACCTTAAAGCTTGGGAGGCGCAAAACGGCCTCGGTAATTCGTCGGGCAATTGCAGCGACATTGGCTTCAGCGACCTGTTGATCACTGAAGCTGTCATCCTCTAGAAGTACCGCAACAACGAGGTCGGGCAGTGTCACTGGGGCGATAGTCACCGCCCAACCATGTTTGCCAAGAAATTGGGTAGCCACCATGCCACCGACGGGCGTGCCATTAATCGAAAGATTCTGGGCTGTGCCACTGACAACATTCTCCGCGAGTAACTGTCTGAGTTCAGCTGCAGTTTCCTTGGATAGAGATTGCCGCAACGGATTTAGGGTGAATTCTTCAAGGACTTTGCCGTCATAAGTCCGCACCCGGCTTACTGCGTGAGGCTGCATTCTGGCACCCCCATTTGCGATCGTGGCAAATAAGTGCGCAACTTGAAGGGGAGTAGCTTTGAGACCCTCACCCACAGCAGCGTATGAAGCAGAGGAATTTAACGACTCTGTTTCGAGGGTACCTTTTGGGCTTCCGTCTAGCCGAACTGGGCTAGTTCGAGTTAGCCCCAGCCGCTGGGATACATCATTGAGTTTCCCTCCACCAATTTTGGTTCCAATGGTTGCCCAACCCGGCGAGCAATTGGTGATCAGTAATGACTCTAAGTCTCCGCCGCATGCGCCGCCGTCGTGCACAATCGCCTGTGAGCCTTCAAGTGGAGTAACTCGCTCGATTGACGGCACAACGAAATCACCCAAGTCTTCTTCGATGGCTGCTGCGGCTGTGACAATCGTGAACAACGACCCAATGTCGTAACTCTGGAATTCGGCTCGATTGAGTAAGGGCTGATTAGGGTCGGACGATAGAGCTGTGTAGTCACTCGTCACAGCCATCAAATCATGCGAAGACAAATGGTTCGGATCGAACTGCGGTGAACTCCACAGGCCGAGCACGGATCCTGTGGTTGGGTTGATGACTACGGCAGCTCCCACATGTCCGGCCATTGCTGCTCTTGTAATCAGTTGAATATCGTGCCGAATTGACATCTCAATTTGACCAGTGCGTGAGCGGTCGATGAAGAGGTCACGACTGTCTTGAAGGCGAACCCCTAAATCTTCTCCCCCAAGAAAGTCATTCTGTGTGCGCTCCAGACCTGCCCCACCGTTCTCTGCAGAAATAAACCCTGCAACATGCGAATACAGAGGCCCATATGGGTACTGCCGCAAACGCCCCTGTCTGCCGCTTACCGCGACGGTTTGGGCCACAATTTCACCGTCAGCTGTTCGGATGACTCCCCTCGGCTCATCAAAGACCAACGTGATTTCCCGGTTGTTTTGAGGGTGATTTCGAAGGGCATCTGCGTTGAGCACTTGAATAATTTCGAGGCGGAAAAAGAGAAACCCGTACAAGAGGAGAAATACAACACCCACATGAGCTAGTCGTCGGGTCACTGGTCACCCTGAGACTGGAGTGTGATTTGGGGAAGTAACTGAGTTCGATCGGAGATGTTGGGGGCTGTCTCAGAAATTCTCAAAAGCAGCGCTAAGGCGATATTGCATGTGATCAATAGTGATCCGTTAAGTGCAACAAATGGGAGTGATAACCCGGTAGGTGGAAGAAAACGAACCACTGCCGCAATTGAAGCCCATGCTTGACCGGCGAAAAATATTGCGATCCCGCTGGCCAAAATGGTGTCAAACTCGGTACGAGCAGCGACTGCTAACCGCAGGCCGACGCCAACGAGCAGCAGATAGCTCAGCAATATCGCGGCGCCGCCTATAAACCCAAGCTCTTCTGCAACAGGCACGAACGCGAATAGATCCGTGGCGCCGGGCATCCAGTCAGCAGAGCCACCTCCAGGTCCGGTCCCCGTCAGCCCGCCGCCAGCCAACGCAAATGATGATCGGATGCTTGCCTCGCCGAGTTCAAGGTTCGCCCAAGGGTCAATCCACGCCGCGAAAATCGATTTGGTTTCAGCGATGCTGCCGGCTGCGACAGCCACAGAACCCGCTATGGCTGTCAACAATATTGCGAGATCGCGAATTCGGCCTGCTGCTATCCACCACATTGAAACGAAGATGACGAATGTGACAAATGCCAGACTCATGTCGGAATGAAAGATGATGATTACCGAGGTAAGCAACCAGCCTCCGATAAGGGGAAGAAATCTGGAGGGATCACCTTCCAGCGGCTGTACTTGCCCTAAATGTTCGGCCGTATTGCGAGATCTGTACTGGCTTAACCACGCCGCGAAAAACGTAATGAGGACCAAATTTCCCAGCTGCTGTGGAGCTATTGAAATTGCTCCCAAATCAATTACTGGGGAGGCATCTAGCTGTCTTGGACCCCTAGCAATAGAGGCCGGAGCGAGAAGCAGTAGCGCGCCCCCGACGCCAACGTAGGGACGAACCTTCTGCAACCAGGTGAGATCGCGTAATCCTCGCAGGGCTAACAGAAAGGCGCAGGTCGCAGCCAAACTCCAAGCGAAGTGATTGTCAGCTAATTCAGGATCAATCCGAATCATGAAAGCAAATCCGACACCCTGCAATAAGGCTGTTATTGGAAATAGCAGACCATTAGAGGACGGAGCCCATCTTCTCAATGCCAAATGAGTGACGGCCCAAAGAGCCATCAGCCCAAGCAAATACGGAATCACGGCCCAACTCAACGCCACTCGTTCGTTAACGGCTGCAACAGTGACCGTTGCAACTGTGATGAACGCCGCTAGCAAAAGCAGAGTGAGTTCCACTATTCGCTGTCTGGTCACCTCAGCTCCCGTCCTCGCCGCCGAACTGACGAGTTTGGAGGGTCGCCACAAAAGATTGCGCCTCGTCGAGAGTCGACATGTGACCGCTGTTGGCGAGGCGAGATTGATCCGTATCAGACAGTTCCGATATTTGAATTTCTGTCCATTGCTCCAATGTCGGTTCGAACCACAGAAGACCGCCAGATCGACCTTTTTGAATCACTACATGATTCGCTACAACATCGACGTGATAACCGGACCGTGCATACCAACCAATAGTGAAGACCATCGCTGCAGTTGTAACGGTTAGAACCAAAGTGATTAAAGCAGCCCCCAGAGAAATACGAACCTGGTCGTAGAGCCAACTCCGCTGTTTGACGGTTGACCCACGAACACGTATTTCAAAAGCTTCGCCTGCAGCGTGGTCGGGAATATCTGGAGTTTCGTCTGACTTGTGCTCCAAATCAGTTGAGTCGTCGTCTTCAGCAGCTTCTCTAGGCTCATCTTTGGTGGTCAACGGTTCTGCTTGTACATCCACTACGAGCACCGTTGAGTTATCCCGACCACCGTGCTCGTTAGCTGTTGCGACAAGGGCTTGAGCGATAGCGCCGGGATCATCTGCGTTCGCCAACTGCTCAGCGATTGCGCTGTCATCAAGCTCGTTTGTTAAGCCATCGCTGCACAAGATGAATCGGTCACCGACGGCAGGTTCAAATACCCATTCGTCAATTTCGACGTCTGGATGAACACCGATCGCGCGAGTCAGCATATTTCGGTATGGGTGCACAGACGCGGCCTCATCGTCGATATCGCCCCGTCGCACCAATTCAGCTACGTAACTATGGTCTTCGGTGAGTTGTTCAAGTTGGTTGTCTCTATAGCGGTAGACCCGAGAATCGCCGACATTCAAGACAACAAACTGATGTCCTTCTCCATGTTGATCCACAGCTAACGCGGTGAGTGTCGTGCCCATTCCATGCAGTTCAGGCTGAGCAATGGCGGTTTCATGTACAAGGCGGTTTGCTTCGACTACGGCATTGCGAAGGTCGCTAACGCTTCCACGCTCAGCCTTAGCAACCGCGCGAACAGCCAAATTTGCTGCTACTTCGCCACCTTGATGCCCACCCATACCATCCGCGACGATAAAAAGACCCCAGTCGGCGTACATGGCGTCTTGGTTGTTGGCGCGCACTCGACCTTGATCGGTAGCGCCGCCCCAAGAAAGCATCAGTCTTGACGGCGTGGTCACGGGGTTACCTCAAAGACGGTGGATCCGATTTGTATGTGGTCACCAGCGCGGAGATTGGTTGCCGATGAAACTTTCTGTCGATTGAGATAGGTGCCGTTGGTAGATCCCAAATCTTCTAGAACGTGTTCGCTGTCGCGTCGGAAAATTCGGGCGTGAATTTGACTCGCGTAAGTGTCATCGATGGTGACTTCACAAGTTGCTGCGCGACCGATGGTCATTTCTTCGTTGAGTTCGTGTCGCTGGCCGTTCAATGTTTCGGGAGTTCGTACGATCAACACATTCCCTGGTCGATGACCTTTAATGAATGGATTGACGCGGGATCGTATATCGCGGGTTGGTTTTATCCCTACCCAGATGGCTCGAATGACTCGTAACAGGAATAGGTGGATGAGTATTAGAAGAAGAATCGTGAGAAGCCTGACGAGTTGAGGTGACATCAGACCACCTCTACTCGTAGTTCATGATCGCCAATGCTGACAATGTCGCCGTGTAACAGTCGGTGGGTATCGATTGCGATGCCGTTGACGAGAGTGCCGTTGGTGGAGCCCGTATCAACAATGAATAATCCGTGCTGATCTGCGCGGATTTCTGCGTGATGTCGGCTGACATTTGATCCGGCGAGAACTACCCCGCAGTCATCGTTTCTTCCAAGAATTTGAGGTGTGGTGATGGCGATCTGAAGTCCGTCAGATGTCACTAAAACAGCTTCATCTCCGATCGGAGCGTCACGGAACTCTCCTGAGACGTCGCAGCGGCCCGTGCGGAATCTGGGGTTGGTTGCAAAGTCAATTGATAGGGGTCCGGTAAGTCCCAAGCCTTTTGAACGAGCGTGGGCGTGGGCCACTTCAATCAGTTGACGACGGAGCGACTCTTCTGCATTTCCGAATCGGTCCCGGTCTTTTTGGGCAAAAGCGACGATGAGGTGGTTAGGAACGATTGGGTGGCCATGCGTGTCGCTGGTTCGTTCCTTATTAAGAAGGCGAGTTACTTTGTGTCCTAAGGCTTTAGGGCTGACGGGTGTGCGAAGAACACGCGAAGATGCCCTACCTATAGCGTCGGTTATGCCTTTGAGAGCCATTGTTACTTGAGTGTAGGACCGGCTCAGTTAGGTCGGGGGTCGCCTGGGATGAACAGGTGAGGTCTTCGTGGCGGAAGAAAGTTGTTGGGCGGCTACGCTGGTCGGTTCAAATTAGCGCGAGTGGCGGAACT
>DJZU01000087.1 GCA_002448715.1 Candidatus Neomicrothrix sp. UBA6944
CCTTGAACACTCGCGCGCTGTTCGACCGGAAACGCGTCTGTTAGCAGTCCACTCGCGGCGATCACGCCAAAACACCAAGCAAAGCCGAGCACCGTCTGGCCGCCAGTAATGCCTATAAACCCTTCTGGAGGTGTGAATCCTGCCCACAATGCGCCAGCAACGCAAAGCACTCCCGAAGCAATCAACATGGGGTAGCGCCCTAATTGATCGGCGAGCCGCCCAACCAACGGGCTAAAGGCATACATGCCCAGTATGTGACTGAACAACATGATGCTGATCGCACCGTTGCTTTGTCCCCCGTCGTTCATGTGTAACGGCGTGAGGGTCATAGTCGCGACCATGGTTGCCTGGCTGACCATCATGGCGAACACTGCCAGTCGAGCCTTGGAGTTCGCGAGGATCAACCCCAGCGCAGCACTGAACGGCAGTCTTGTGTCTTGATCGTTGCTCCCTACCCCACCAGCAACCACTAAGGGGTCTGGCCGCAATCGAATCTCTACAATCGCAGCCGCTGCAAGGAACAGTAAGGCGCCGACAAGAAACGAACCTGCGTAATCGGGGAGTCCGAACCTGCGTCCAAGGGGATCGAATACCGAAAGCGAAACCAACGACCCGAACCCTGAGCCAATGGTCGTTGCGGCAACGACTAAACCGATGGTTGAAGCTCGGCGCTCAGGTTTTGCGAGGTCCGCTGCGGCGTAGCGGGTCGCCATGTTGGTTGCGTTTCCGACACCGACGAGAGCTACACCAAGAGGTAGGAACATGAATTGTCGGGTGATTGCTGCCAGTACTGCGAAAAAGCCACCGATTGATGCGAGGACGTAACCGGTTAGCAACCCGGGCCGTCGGCCGCTTCGCGCCATAATTCTCGCCAAAGGAAACGATGCAATCGCTGCGCCGATCGACAACGACGCAGCAGCAAGGCCCGCCAGCGTCTTAGAGCCGGTGATGTCGTCCGCTAGTAGAGCTGTGACCGAGTATCCAGCCACCAGTCCGATACCGCCGCACATTTGGCTACCGAGCAGCGTTTGAACTGTTCGGCGCTGTATCTGCTCCACATCCAGGTGCCCCGTCGAAGCTTGTTCGCCAGCGCTCAAGACTGGCTCTTCAACCTGTGTCACGCAGCAGCTCCCATTGCTTGTTTCGCTGCCGATGCAGCAAAGCCCCGCAACCTTACCTAACACCCGTTAGGTTTGGAGGCTGTGGACGTTTCATCGGTGACGACTTCTGACGGTCGTCCAGATCGGCCCTCCAAAAGCCTCCTACTTCTGCTCTTGGTTATGGCGACAGCAATGGTCGTTGGCAGCGTGGCCCTGAGCAGTGTTACCGATCAGCCAGAGCCTGAACAGCATCTGATCACGATTCCTGCAGGGACCGCTGCGCTCCTCAGCGCGGGGCAAGATGTCAACATCATTCCTACAGACCTTGACTTCAGGCTTCGCGACCGGCTCACCGTGGTTAATGAAGACTCAGCGGCACATCAGATCGGTCCCTTTCTTATTCCGGCGGGCAAGCAGCTCGACACAAGGTTTGCTGAAGCCGCGACCATTAAGGGGTTCTGTTCACTTCATTCGAGCGGCCGCATAACGATCAACATTGGCAGAACTTAGGTCAATCTTGTAAAGAAACTGCGGGTAGCGTTCTGAATGTGAAGCCCTTTAACCCAAAGGTCAACCCGCGGGTCATGACCCATAAGGAAGCAACCGCTTGGGTGTGGGAATTCCGTAGCTTTTATCGGCAACGTTCCCAAGGAACTTCAGAACCTAAAGCCCGGCCTTAATCAACGTCGCCGATCATCTCATTAGCAACGACTCCTAGTTCATGATCCTCATGAACTAACTTCATCGGTTTGCCAGCTCAGAAATTCCGACTCAAATCGATTGGAAGCCAAACCAGAGCCTCGAATCTGATCTTGTGTGATTTAGAGTGTGGGCGATACAGGACTCGCACAGAGAGTGAACAAAACCTCGGGACCTGGTGAAACAAACCAGAGAGATCCGTCCATGCCTATCTGCGATGCCGCTATCGAAGACGAGGCGGTCGCCTAGAAGAATGAAGAGTGGCCCGAAGGCCGGTCTCCTCTTAGGCTTAGAAATAATGAAAACCGGCAATCTCTTACTCATTGGATTCAGCGTTGTGTTCGTCATCATGATGCTGGTCAAGTAGCCCTAAAACGACAAAGACCGCCCCAAAGGGCGGCCATTGTCTGAGTGTTGGAAACCGAGATTTGGCCGCTTCTAAGCAGGGAAATTCCGATTCAGGCCACCTTCGAAGCGACTCGCCCCGCTTGCGCCCGCATACTCCGACAGGATGTGTGATGCAGGCCCGATGTCAGTCCGCGCGAAATGAATCTTTTCGCGATTTCGATTCGCTCAATTCCCAGGGGCTCGGTAACTGCCATCAGGCACCGCTGCAGGCAGTGCAAATCCTTGGTTATTCAAGAGATCAAAAACTAGGGGATCTGTTCCCCTGAGCTCCTCAGCGGTGCAGATATGCCATTCATCGGCACTATCTTCACATTTGTTTGTTAAGGCGGGATCGAGTGCGTCGATGTTCGCCATCAGAGCCCAGTAAAAGTACTCGTGGACCTGACATTCGTAGGTACAGGACTGATCGTTGTAGGAGTACCAAGCCTCCTCAGGGTATTGGTAGGGAACATCGTCAAAACGGCCTCCCCTGGCCACATCCATAGCGTCGGTAAGTTTGCTGGTTCCTGGTGCATCACCAAAATAATCGGGGTACATCCGATACCAACCATCCGAGACTACGTGCCAGACCTCTTCAAGGTTGGTGTCCCACGTGCCAGTGGCGCCTATACCGCCAAGCGCCCATCGATCATGGTCGTGGTACATACTGGCCCGGAAGCTCACGTTGTCTTCACAGTAGGTGCCTCTTGCCCCGGCAAAAAATGTGTCCCTATCTTTCTCACTCCAGACGGGCACAACGAAATTGCCTTCTACTAAATATCGGTGGACTTTAGGATCGTCTGGCTGTCCATCTTCGTCATTGTCGATGAATTGCGCCAAGACGTTTGCGGTGTGCTTTACGTAGTCAATAGGCGCCTCTGGAGTCGCAATTACGTATACGCCCAGTGCATTTACAAACTTGTCGAAAACCGTATTTAGGCATTCCAAGTGAGGGTGCGACGGCATGATCGCAAGCGTTGAAGCCTCCCAGTATTCCTTTTCGTCAACCGTGGGGATAGAGGTGTTCGTACCGGCGTCTCGCATGTCTGGTTCGGGCCCATCTGCCGGAGCTGTTTCCAAGAGGGTGGAACTCGCTAGATTCGGACTTTTAGATGGATTTACTTCTGAGCCCTTTAGAGATTCGCTATTCGAGCAGGCGAAGCCGAAAATGAAGCACAGTGAGATTAAGAGGGTGCGACGCATTGCCAGATTGTGCCAGACCTGTCCCGGGCTGACTGGTAGCCAATTCAACATGTTTGCTGTTGTCCAGATTCACCACTTGTTGGGCTCAGGCTTCGGTTCAGTGTCCCACCGCCCACTAGATGCATTCTCTACAGGAAACGCTCAGTCGATCGCCCACCAGAGAGAGGCCTCACTTCTGTCACCCAAGAATTTTAGGGTGGGCGATACAGGATCTACACCGATAAACGTGACTACCTGCAAAGGGCTTATCCAAAGGGAGAAGCTCAATGCAGAAAGAAATCTAAAAATTAAACCGAAGCAAAACACAAAAGCGGTCCATCGGATTGGGTATGTAAAGAGTCAAGGTTGTGGGAGAAGCGCCATTTTCTTACTCTCGGGCAACTCCCAAAACTGTTTGATTTCTTCATCAAGGTCCGCAACCGACCGACCGAAGACGGTTTCGAAGGCTTCTTCCCAACCAACCGTTTCGACTATGGGGTGAAAATCTTTGAGCAATGCGTCGACGTTCGTTTCGGAAAGCAAATGAGCGATGGCCCATGCGCCCAATTCATAGCCCACACCACTGCAAGGGTCCGAGTATTCGATAATTGAGCTTAGGTTCCGCCCTGCGCAGCCGTTAGCAAACTCGCGCTCGATGTTTCTTAGTTTGTTGGCCATCTCTCCTTCATAGCTGAATGGCCAATTACCCTTCGGTACTTTCGGCATCAACCCTTGGTCAATCAATTGAGCGGTCCCATATTGCGCCATGAACTCGGCGGCTCCCTCGGCAAACCAGACCGGCCCCATTAGGTCATCTCGTTTGTCGTGGTCGAGGGTATTGATAAATGAGTGTTGGACCGCATGCCAATATTCGTGAAGCACAGTCTTCACGTCCTCTGCACCTGGTGTTCCGAATCGTCCAGCAAGGCCCCACGGCAATGTGGTTGCGAAGCGATGGATTCCCCAGTCAAAGCCGCCGTTATGGCCGGCGGTTCCAAACGGCCGATTTTCGGCTACTGCTTGGGCTCCAAGCTGTTGATACTCAATCAGCGAATGTTGTTCTGGGCCCGCCTCTCGCCGCATACAGTCGGCATAATTCCATTCGCCTCGTGCGTCTCGGCGGGAACAGAATTGGTCGACCAGCGCCAGCCCTTCTTCGGGGTCTAGTCCCATAACCCAGTACTCCACTGGCCAGTAGAGGCCCCACATGTCTGCGGCGAGGTTCAACGATTCTAAGATTGCTTGGGCAACTGAATCTTCGACATCGTCTGCGGCAAAAACCTCGATTATTAGCGGCTGCGAGATAGTCACTTGGTTCGAACTTGAAGGCTCAGGCTCAGGCTCAGGCTCAGGCTCAGGCTCAGGCTCAGGCTCAGGCTCAGGCTCAGGCTCGGACTCAGACTCAGACTCAGAC